>DAINBQ010000001.1:0-11812 GCA_036732825.1 Burkholderiaceae bacterium
GCAACCATGCGCAAGGTTGGATGCATCTGCGGTGCGTCGACGCGGTAAACGTGCCTCAGCACCTCGCCCAGGCCAGCCAGCAGTTCTATGCTCGTCAGTGGCGGCGGTCCATAGACGCGACCGAATCGCTTGTACATCAGGATCAGCGGCGGCGTGCCTCCATCCGCCGACCCCGGCAGATCGGGTTGCACGTACCCGACATCGAGCGCGAAGAATCCGCAGCGGCGAAAGACCTCGGCAGTTGATTCGGATTCGCACTCGATCAGCCAGCCCTGCATGCCGAGCCTGTCCTCGATCAACTGCTGCTCCATTTTCGCCAGCAACGGCCTGAGGCAACCGGCGCCCCGCAGCGTGCCTTCGAGCACGACATAGCCGCCGAAGCCCAGCACTGCAAAGCCGAAGAAGGAGGTCATGCCCGCCACGATGCCGTCGCTGCGCCCGCGCACGGCCCACAGGTGATACCGATAGCCTGGCTCGTCGTAGCGGCGGAAGCCGCGCACGAACGACGCCGGTTCCACCGCGGTCGACGGCGAGTCGAACGCACGCCGGTAAACATCGATCGCGGCGGCGAACTCGGGTTGGGATGCGTCGCGCAGTTCGATGACGTCGAACGCATGCACCGAGGATTCATCCGCGCCCCACTCGCCGATGTAGCGGGCAAGCGGCGTCAGATCGACCGTCGCGCGTCGATCGAGCCAGTCGGCGAGCGCGCGGTACTGCGGATTTGCCTCAGGATCCTCGATTCGCATTGCCCATCGCAGATACTCGGCCACCAGGCGACGCACCTGCAGCGACGGCACAGCGTCGCGCCAACCGGCCGAGATCGGCTTCGCGATCAGCAGCAGCCCTTCGGCCGGCCTCTGCTCCGCCGACAGCGCGGGCTGCACATACGGGCAATCGAGAGCGCCGAATCCCCACCGGTGCCAGATCCGCGCACGGACAAACGGGTCCATGTTGTCAGGCACTTCGGTCGCCTCGAACGGATCGTTCATTTCGGCGGCGATCCACTCCGGCGCCCGCCCGGTGCGCGACGCGTCGGCCTTCGCAAGACGCTCAGCTTCGGCCAGCAACGCCCTCCCGACACCCTGCCCGCGCGCAGCGGCCACCGTAAAGAGGAATTCGAGCACGCCTGCGTTCGGCAGCTCGAGGTAATCGAGGATGCAGCCGCCGAGCACTTCTTCGCCGCGGCAGGCAAGCACCACGTGGTAGTTGTTCAGCCCGTACCAGCCCTCGTCCCTGAGCGTGAGGTAGCTCGCGATGTTGGCCAGAGATTCACGCTCGTCGGGATCGGGAAATTCGCGCTCGTAGATCTCGGTGTAGAAACGTTCGAGCAGCACACCGTCGGCCGCGGTCAGCTCGCGCATTTGAACGGCCGAGGTCATCGCAGCGCTGCGCTCCGTTTCCGCGAGCGGAAATGCACCCTCTGTCGGACGGCCGTGCGGACGCTCATGCGGGCTGGCGCTCTTCACGCGCCGCATTCGGCGCGTCCGCCAAGGCCGTCTCGGCGGCGCCCGCGTCATCTTCCCGGCGACTGGCGATGTAGTCGTAGTAGCGGCCGATCAGGTCGGGCAGATGGCAGGACGAGTACTCGCCGTCGCGCCACAGTCCTCGGTCCAGCGCGAGACGGGCAGACAGGCTTCCACCGGAGCGCAGATCGGCGAAAGCGGGCTCGGTGTCGATCACCTGCTGCATCAGATCGCGTATCGAAGCGTCGGCCGGTGGCGGGCAGAGCAGCGTCGAACCGCAGCACGATTCGTCGATCGCGCAGACGAACCGCAGGTGCAACCGCGGCAGTTCGCGCAGCAGACCCTGCACGGTCGTCAGGGTCTTGACCACCAGCTGGTGCTTCAGCGTGGCCATCGTCTGCTCCTCGGCGATGTTGGCGTGTTCGAAGAACGGCAGCACGCCACGCCAGGTCTGCTCGCTGAACAGCGGCTCGAAGTCCTCGCGGCAGATCACGAACATCGACCACAGGTAGGCCGAGTAGTAGCGTGCGCTGCCCTCGGCGAGATCGCCCGCAGCCAGCAGCGGTAGTTCGTCGACGTGCAGGGTCAGGCGGTCTTCGTCGGGATCGCAGATGCTCTGCTGCGCGAGGCTGACCTCGCTCGGCGAAATGCTCGGACCCCACTGCAGGGTGCCGACAACACCGGTCACCTTCACCGCGAGCGTCACGCCGTGGACGTCGTCGCTGGCGAAGTAGCGCTGCAGCTCCTCGCGCGCGACGGGCCGGTCGAACACCAGGGACAGCGAGTTGTTCTCGTCGCCGAACCCGAACTGCAGGATCGGCCGTCCGCCGTGCCAGGCTTCGCAGGTGCACATTGGAATGCTCGGACCCCACAGCAGCCAGCAGTCGAAGAGAAAAGTCTGCAGGCGCTGCAGCTTCAGTTCGGATTCGCGGTCGGCGAACGTGGCCGCCGGGCCGGCACCCGTGGACGGCAGCGGTTGCGCAACCTGGTCGCCGTAATCCTCGATCACGGGGGCCCAGTCGTCTTCGCATTCGGCGAGCAGGCCCGCCACCAGGTGCAGCGGAGCGACGAATCCACGCTTGATCTGCACACGACTGATGAAACGGTCGGCGCCGTGGCGCTCGGCAGAGCGGTCGGTCGCCAGCACGCCGAAATAGTTGCGGATCTCGTCGGAACGCGCGTAGATCTGCGAGACATCATCGACTCCGACGACCACGTCACCGCCTTCGCCCCGCGAAAAACGCGAAAGGTGCGCAGCGAGCCGGGTCTTCCATTCGAGCAGTTCGGCGCGATACTGGTCCACCGCCTGCTGGTAGCGCCGCTTGGCCTGAGCGGCAACTTCGCCGATGTCGCGGCGCGGCAGCGCCAGATGGCGCGGTGGTGGTTCGGGTCGCGGCCGGAGCAACTCCCATTCGACCCGAACGCGTGCGCCGCGATACCACTTCTCCCGGCTCAGGCTCATCAGGTCCAGCTTCAGCAGGTCGCCGAAAGAACGTGAAAGCGACCACGGCAGGTCGCGATACAGCGACAGCGCAAGGATGCGCCAGGTAGGAATCACGACGCGGATCGCGTAGCCGAGCGCCGCAAGGCCAAGCAGCCATTTGAGCGCCTGCACGCC
The DNA here is from genome assembly GCA_036732825.1 of Burkholderiaceae bacterium. Taxonomy (GTDB): domain Bacteria; phylum Pseudomonadota; class Gammaproteobacteria; order Burkholderiales; family Burkholderiaceae_F; genus DAINBQ01. Next base: position 3,085 of record DAINBQ010000001.1, read on the forward strand.
CGGCGCGTCCAGAAACGCCTTGACGACGCTCACCAGCAGTGTGAACTCGGTCGTCAACCAGTCGAGAAATTCCATCGCCGCCCTCCCCGCTGCCCCGGCCTTGCACTGCACCGGTCGAACCGGGCTTCAAGGATGCCCGTAACCGGGCCGCAGGTCGATGACTTGCAGTGCGCGGCGGGCGGGCAATTGCAGGCAGCCGCTCGATCCGGGCAGCGCTCACTCGTTCCAGGACTCGATGACCTGATCAAGCCCCGCGCGGTAATCAGGAAACGCGGGCTTCCAGCCGGGCACGCGCGGCCGCGGCGAATTCGCAGGCATCGCCAATGCCACCTGCTGCATGTGCTCCTCTCGCACGATCAGCTTCATCAGCGGCTTTGCGAACTTCGGCACATGAAGCGGGAAGCGCCGGCCGACGCGGCGTGCGAAGTCATCCATGAACTGCATGAACGCAACCGGCCTGCCATCGGTCGCGTACAGAACGCGGCCCGCGTTGCGTGGATTTGCCGCAGCCAGCAAGGCGGCCACCGCGTCGTGCTGATGCAGGTGATACTGGCGGGCCGAGCGCGGGCCCGCCCAGTATGGCCGGCCCAGGCCGAATGCCTTGCGATAGGCGAGGAGATCGCGGCTGTCGGGACCGTAGAGATATCCGAGGCGGACCACGCACGCCGCGACCGGACCGTCCAGTACCAGACGCTCGCAATCGAGAATCACCTGCGCGATCGAGCGCAGTGGATCCTGGCGCGGAAGAACGCGCACGAACGCAAAGCTTGCATGCACCAGCATGTCGGCATCCGTCCGCAGCGCGCGACGGACACCGGCCAGCGCCGCGCGCTCGAAGCCTTTCCAGGCGTGGCCGTCATGCAGCAGCGTATTTGCCTGCTGCCCCGAGACATCGATGTGGACACCGCTCGGGACGCGCTTCCGCGCAAGGATGCGACCGAGCTCGGATCGTCCTCCGGTGACCGACATGCCGGGCGCTTTCGTGTTGTTGGCAGGCCCGATAGTGATTCACGCGCTGAGTCCTGTAAATGCCGCTGGTTCGGTCGCGGCACGCGCCACTGCAGACCGGACGACGGAGCGAGTTCAGCGCACCAGAACTGGCGCGCCCAGCGGCGAGACGATCCTCATCCTGCTGAAGATGCGACGCACCGAATCGCCCCATGCCAGCAGACACTGGAAAACGACTGCGAGAAGCGCAAGGCCGATGTCGATCGACCACATCAGCGTGTCACTGCCGGTTGCTTCGGCTGCCACTCCGCCGAGCCAGGCACCGGTGAAGCTGCCGAACTGATGCACCAGTGCCATGACGCCGAATATCGTGGCGAGGCGTTCGGTGCCGAAGCGCTCCGCCGCCTGCTGCGAGATGGCCGGCAGCAATGCCATGTAGCTCAGTCCCATCAGCACCGCAAAGCCGAGCATGACGGCAGAGCTGACCGGCAGCACGAGCAAGGCGACGATGGACAACGCCCGCAGCGCGAAGACCGAGATCAGCACCGTCGACGACGAGTGCCGCCGCAGCCACACGGCAGCCGCAAGGCTTCCGAGGATGTTCGCCGCACCCAGCACGGCCAGCCAGACACCGGCCAGCGACACCGGCAGCCCGCAACGCTCGATGACGCCCGGCATATGAGTGGTCATGAACGCGACGTGGAAGCCGCAGATGCCGAAACTGCCGGCGCAGAGCCAGAATTCGGAAGAACGCAGAGCGTCGCGGACGCTGGAGGCCGTCGCTGGCAGTGCACGTCGATCGGCTGTCCGGCTGCTGCTGAACATCCGGGCGAGCGGCAATGCCACCAGGCTCAGCAACGCCGTGGCCAGGATTGCTGCGATCCAGCCCTGCGATTCGATCGTGAACTGCGTCGCTGGCCCGAGGATCAGTTGACCTGCCGAACCGCCCGCGCTGACGAGTCCGAATGCCAACGCGCGTCGCTCGATCGGGACACGACGGCCAACCTCCGCAAGCAGCAGAGTGTTGCTTCCGACGGCGCCCCCGGCCACCGCCATCACGATCAGCACCGCGGTCATCGCAGGCAGGCTGTCGGCGAGAGTCACTGCGGCCGTTGCGGTCGCGAGCATCCAGGCTCCGGTCGTGATCAGGCGGCGCGCGCCGTAGCGGTCGGCAAGCCAGCCCAATGCCGGCTGCGTGAAACCGACTCCGAGTTGCCCGAGCGCAATCGCAAGCCCCAGCCCTGCCAGACCGATGCCAGTGGCGGTATTCAACGGGGAAACGAACAGCGCAAACGCCGAGCGCGTGCCCATCATCAGGGCCATCAGCGCGGTTGCGGCAAAGACGCACTGCCACGCCGCCCGCGTCATGGCCCTCTCCCACCGAAACCCCTCTGCCTCGCGCAAGCCGCGACCGATCGTCCCGCCGCAACGCCAGGGCGCTGCGCGAAGGTCGAGGCGACGAGTTCGGCAGTGAGAAAGTCGGGCATGGTGGTCTTCCAGAGTTGCATCTGCCTCGAGGAGCTCTCGAAGCCAGTGCGCATTCTGGTAAACGCCTGTAGTGCCCTTGTTTCAGGTTCCCGTGCGCTTGTTAACGATTTGTATCGCGCGACGTGTGCGGTTCGGATCGACCACTTCCATGGCGCCTTGTAGCTCCAATGCGCTCGGCTGCCGCAAGGTGCGGGCGCGTATGCGTATATGCTCTTCTTGCCCGGTCAGAGCTTTTTCAAGTTGAGCCAGAACGGGGATGAACATCCAGCCCCGCCGACTCGAGACTCCACGAACTTCGCGCTCACATGCCCGAAGTGAAGACGGCATCCCTATCAAGCTTCGCATCGCTTTCGAAGCGCGCGCGAAACGCTCGCCGACGGTTTGAACGCACAGGCGCAGCGGAAGCCCTTGACGATTCGATCGAGGCTTGGGACCGGCTGCTTGCGGATCCGGAATTCCCTTCGAAAAAGTCAAACGTCCGACTGCGCGCGCTGAACGACGCCGGCGGCGCGTATCGGCGCCGCCACATGCTGCGCGGCCAGCCGTCGGATCTGCAGCGATCGCTGGACTGCCTCGAGCGCGCGCTGCGCGAGGCCCCCGCCGCCTCGCGCGATCGTCTTGTCTTCGCAGGCAACCTGGCGTCGGCGCTGCATGATCAGGCCCGTCGAACCGGCGACCTCGGCGACTTCGATCGCGCACTTGCTTTGTGGGAAGACTGTCTCCTGCGCACGCCAGTCGGTGCCCGGGAGCGCCCCGCGCGACTTTACGGCGTTGCATTCGGACTGAGCGAGCGCCATGACCGATCCGGTGATCTCGCCGACCTCGAACGCGCAGTCGCGCTGCTCGACGAAGCGATCGCCGCGGCGGGCGAGTCTGTGCCGGCCGAATATCACAACATGCTCGGCGTCGCGCTCTTCAAGCGACTCGGCCGGGTCGGCGACCCGGCCGATCTGACGCGCGGATTGGCCGCGTGGGAGGCAGCAGTCGGAAAGACTGCGGAGCGAGACCCGCAATATCCGTCGCTGCTGGGAAACCTGGGAATCGGTTTCGCACAGAGGTTTGCCCGCGATGGAGATCCGCGAGATCTCGACCGTGGGATCACCTACCTCGAGCGCTCCGTCGAGGCAATGCCCAACGGCTCTCCGAACCGGCCGGCGATGTTCGGCAATCTGTGCTTCGCCTTGCTTCAGCGCCATGAAAAGAGCGGCAACCCAGCAGATGTCGACCGCGCCGTCGATGCTGCCGAACACGCGCTCACCAGTGCCCCCACCGATTCACCGAGTCGCATGCCGGCGCTGTTCAATCTCGGACGCGCCCGTTTCGCGCGCTTCGCGCAAGGGCGAAACGCTGCAGATCTCGATCGGGCAATCGAGGCCTTCACCGAAGTCATTGCCAAGACAGGCCGGCAACAGTCGGCCTTGCCATCAATGCAGATCCAACTGGGTCATGCATTGCACGAGCGTTACCGGCTCGCGGGTTCGATCGACGACTGCAATCTCGCGATTGCGAACTTCGAGAACGCAGCTGCCGTTGCACGCAGCGGATCGGCGGAGCAACGACACAGCCTGAACAATCTCGGACTCGTCCTGCGCAGGCGCTACGAGCGACTCCTGCAGCGGGACGACCTCGAGCGAGCAATCGCAATCCTGGAGGAAGCCGTTCGCAGGAGCCCGCCCGGGTCGATCGACCGCGCAGGATCGTTGCACAACCTGGGCGGTGCGCTGCATTCGCGCTACCTGCTGACCGGCAGCGCCGACGACCTCGACGGCGCGATCGCCCGGATGGAGGAGGCCACCGCGACTGCGCCGGCCGGAATCGCGGACACATCGCTTTTCCTGTCGCAGCTCGGCACCGCGCTGCGTGACCGCTACCTGCGCACCGGCAACCTCGCGGATCTCGAACGCGGCATCGACTCGATCGAGGCTGCTGTCGCGGCGAGCAAACCCGACTCGAGAGACCTGCCGGTGATGCTCGGATACCTGGGGCTCGCGCTGATGTACGCGTACGAACAGACACACAGTCGAGCCACCCTGGCCAGATCGGTTGAAGTGCTGCAGCGGGGGATGGCAACGGCCACGGACCGGGCCGAGCGTGCGTTCATCGTCGGCAGCCTCGGTTGCGCGCTGTCCCACGCGGCGGCGATCAGCGGTGACGTGGCGGATTTCGACCGGTCAATCCTGGCTTTTCAGCTGGCGGTCGACAGCGATCCGACTTCGCACAATTTGCCGACCTATCTCGGCAATCTCGCTCGCGGACTGCTCGAGCGGTACCGGCGGACGAGCGAGCTCGCAGACCTCGAGCGGGCGATCGCAAGCATCGAACAAGGCTTGCAGCTTGCGGGAACGGCGCCAATCGTGCCGTGGTTCCGTCTGACGCTGGCCGATCTGCGCCGCGAGCGCTTCAAGCGGTTGAACGACGAGGCAGACCGTGCCGCGGCCGTGCAGACCTATTCGCAGGCAGCGCATGGAACGCTCAGCTCGGTCGCCACGATCGGGTTGCGTGCAGCGCGGAGCTGGGGTGACTGGGCATTCGAACGGCAGTCCTGGGGCGAGGCCGCCGAGGCCTACGAATGCGGGCTCGACAGCCTTTCGCATCTGTTCCGGATCCAGCTCTCCGTGGACGCCCAGCGCGCCTGGCTTCGTGCCGCAGAGGGGCTTGCCGCGCGCGCGGCCTTCGCGCACGCTCGGAACGGCCACGCACTTGATGCCGCGGTTGCGCTCGAGCGGGGACGAGCGCTGTTGCTCGCCGAAACGCTCGATCGCCACCGCATCGACCTGGAACGCCTGCGCGAAGGCGGGCATGGTGAACTTGCCGATTGCTATCGGTCCGTGGAATCCCGCTGGCGCGACATCGCCCGCGCCGCGTCTTCGCTGGTCGGAGGCATGAAGCCGGATGACCCGTTCGCGGAGGTTCTTGCGGAGCACTGGGGCGACCTGCCTCTGATCGTCGGCGACGCGCAGCGGGTCTCGTTCGAGTCGTTGCAGGCGTCTCGCGCGGAGCTCGACAGCGCGATCGCTGCGATTCGTGCGGTCCCCGGATTCGAGGACTTCCTCGCACTGCCAGGCCTGGCCGACGTACGCACGGCGGCGCGTCCTGCCCCGCTGGTTTACATCGCTACGACCGGGAGCGGCGGATACGCGATCATCGTGCGAGGTGATCCAGCCACCGCAGCAGTCGTCTGGCTTTCCGAGGCCTCGGCCGGAGAATTACGGGTTCTCGCGGTCGGATATCTCGGGGCGTGCGCGCAATGGCGCGCAGCGCCTGACGATAAGGCGACAATCGGCGGCTGGCTTGCCGCCCTGAAGAACGTCACGATGTGGCTTTCGTATGTGATGGAGCCGGTGCTCGACGCGCTGGCCGAGGTCACGCAAGCCACACTGATTCCCTGCGGCTGGCTCGCCCTGCTTCCGCTGCACGCCGCCTGGACCGAAGATGCCTCCGCGCCGACCGGCCGCCGGTACGCCTCCGATCGCATCGCGTTGTCCTATGCGCCAAGCGCCCGCGCGCTGGCCGCCGCCCAGGAAATCGCGGCCGGCGCCCTGGCGGATCGCCTGCTTGCTGTCGAGGAGCCGCGGCCGGTGACCAGTGCCGACCTTCAGAGCGCGGCGGCCGAAGTCGCATATGCGCTTCGTTCGTTCCCGGACCATCAGGTCTTCAGGCACGAAACCGCGTCGCGCACGGGTGTGCTGCAAGCGCTGCCGGGCTTCCCGGTCCTGCACTTCGCGTGCCACGCCAATGCGAGCCTCGGGAATCCGCTTGCGAGCGGACTTCTGATGGCCAACGACGAGATGCTCACGGTGCGCGACCTGCTCGATCAGCGAATGGGCGGAGCCCGCCTGGCGGTGCTATCCGCCTGTGAGACTGCAGTGCCCGGCGTCGAACTGCTCGACGAACAGGTGGGCCTGCCGAGCGGGCTGTTGCAGGCGGGCATTGCCGGCGTCGTCGCTTCGCTCTGGGCCGTCGCCGATCTCAGCACGATGCTGCTGATGCGGCGCTTCTACGAGGCGTGGCGCGTCGACGGGCTCGACCCGGCGGCAGCGCTCGGATGCGCGCAACACTGGCTCCGTGACTCGACGAATGCCGAGATACTCGCTTTCCTGGGCGAACCGGCTGCATCGCCCGCAGCGTCCGATGCCGACGAGATGATCTGCCAGGCGCTGGCCAAGCTCGCGCCGGATGCCAGGGCATTCGCGCACCCGTTTCACTGGGCCGCGTTCATTTACGTTGGTGCGTGAGCCTGAAGCCGGCGTCCGTGCGCTGTGCGCGCATCAGATCGGCGGGCACTTGTCGTCGCCGGGGAATCCGAAGACATCGGCGACCATGCTTTCATAGCAGGCGGGGTTGCGTCCACGCTGCGTGCGGCTGCCGTGGCCGTGGCCGCTGAAATCCAATCGAGCGTGTGCGGCCTCGTGAACCAGTGTCCCGGCGCGCTCGTTGTCGCTGTCCAGATCCCAGAACGCCGGGCAGATTCCGAGCGTTCGCTTGTCGGTCGGAACGCACGCCTGCGCGAGAAGATCGGAGCTGCACTTGGTCGTGCATCCGCCGAGCGTGTAATTGACGCCGTTGGCCCGGCACTTGTAGGTGATTGAGTCGGCCAGGAATGCGCGAATCTTGCCGAAGCGGCCTGAGATGACATCCATTTCCTTCTGCGCTGCTTCCTCCTCGGTCGCGAAGAGCTTGCCGGAAAAGCGGTCGCGGAACTTCTTTCCGACCTTCGCCGGCGTGCCCATACGGGTCTGATACGAGACATCGAACGAGTTCGTCCCGGTCGCAGGGTTGAGGACCGATGAAATCGTTCCGAGGAGTGCCATCGACTCGGCAAGGCCCTGCGCCCGGCTGTCCAGTGCAGCCAAATCTGCCGCCGGATCCGCGCCTGCACCCGCTCTGTTCGCCGGACAACTGAGCTTGTCCGGATCGACGGTCCGCGCGACGGTTTCAGAACCTCGGCCTTGACGCCACTGAAGGACATGTGCCAGCTCGTGCGCGATCAGCTGGCGACCCGCCTCGCTGCCGGGCCGGTACTGGCCGGCGCCGAAAACCACGTGTTCGCCGAACGTGTAGGCGTGCGCTGCAAACGCGCTTGCATACCGTGCGGCTTCGGACCCATCGTGGATGCGGACCGATCCGAAGCTTGCTCCGAAGCGCGGCTCCATCCAGGCGCGGGTTACCACGTCGAGCCTGTGGCCGCCCCCGGGAACAGGTCCCCCGCCGGCCGCCGCCGTAATGCCGTGTCCGGCCGGAGCATCCGGCGCTGCTTGCGCGCTGCGCATCACGCGATCGGCCGTTGCATCGGCCGCGCGTTCGAGCGGGTCGCCGGGCTCACTCAGAAGAACGCCGCTGCCGCTGCAGGCTGCGCAATGGCCGCAGCCGCAACCCGAGGCCTTGCGCATCAGCGGCGCATCGCCGGCCGCAGGCTGTCGGCGGACGAACAACGGAATCTCTCCGTCGTGTGCCGCCCGGCGCCGGAAACCCGCCCCGGCCGGAGTTTCGGCGGCGTTCCCGTGGGTGCTCCGTGCGGGCTTGAGCTGAAGCCGTTGCATGCGTCCGTGTCCTATGCCAGGTCGCTCGGGACCTATGGCTTCTTCTTGGCCAGCTCGATGAGCTTGCAGTCGTCTTCACCGATCACGGGCAGCTTCTGGGTCGGATCGAGCTGTACGACCTTCAGGTCCTTGTAGCAGATGGACTTCGTGTCGTCCCATCCCGTCTCGTCGGCCATCGACCCGGGATTGGCCCAGTGCGCGATCAGCTTGCCGCCGGCCTGGAAGTAGCCATCGACGGTGTTGTTGAGGATGCAGTTCTTTTTCTTGTCAACGAACAAGGCGCGTGCGTCCTTCAAGCCCTTCTCGAAGGCCGCCTTGACGCTCTTGTCCATCAGTTGCTCCCGCCGGATGATCGGCTTGCCGTTGACCTTCACGGGCGGTGCCGTCTGCTCGACCAGAGTGCAGGTCGAGCCTCTCGCCCGCGTGGCCTTGAGCGAGACCGCGATCCTGTTCATCTCCGCCGGTGCCTGCGCGATGCCGCATCCCTGGAAATTGAGATTCTCGACGTGCACAGCGCCCTTGACCTTCTCCGCGATCTTCTCCGCCGGCACATAGTCCTGCTTGCCGGGCGTATGGAACATCAGGTCGCCCTCCGGAGTCATGTGCGCGAAGAAGTACAGGGTCTTCAAGGGTCCCTTGATGCTCTTGAGCTGTTTCGCCAGATCATCAGCGGTTCTTACGACCACGACCGGGACATCTTTGGCGAGCACTGAGGCCATTGTCGAAAGTCCTTCGTCGTCCCCGAAGACAAC
>DAINBQ010000001.1:11912-26031 GCA_036732825.1 Burkholderiaceae bacterium
GCCGGCCCGTCATGGACGCGCACTCTGGAGAAGTCGACGCCGAACCGCGGCTCCATGAAGGCACGTGTCGCCGCGTCGAGTTCGCGGCCACCGCCGGGGACCACGCCGGAAGGCGGTTCGGAGACGGAGGCGACGCTGCCGGACGCCCGCTGTACAGGTGCGGCCTTGCGCATCACCTGATCGGCCATCGTGTCCGCCTCTCGCTCGAGAGGGTCACCGGGTTGGCTCAATCGGACGCCTCGCTCCCTGCAGGCTGCACACGCGCAGCCGCCGCCGCAGGGCTTGCGGAACAAAAGCGGTGCTTCGTCCGACCCGCGGCCACGCCCAAGGAACAGTGGAAGTTCTTCGCTGCCGGCCGATACGCGGCGATGGCGCCCACCAGCCCGATCTTCGGCCGCCCCGACTTGAACGCCTTCCGCGGACCTGTGCTGCTGCGCCTGCATATCGGACCCCTTCCTCTTCGCTACACGAGCGTAGCGAACCAGGCGTAGCTGTCCGCGTTGTCCTTGGCCTGCTTCGCGCTGAGCGTCGGATAGGCCGGCTCCCAGCGGTACGCCTTGTCGTCGATCCCGGCATGCCGGTGCGCGGCTTCGTGGATCACCAGGGCCGTTTGGTGGGGCCCGGCGGTGGTCGCGAAGTCGCAGCCGGAAGTGTCGAAGCAGATGTGGATCGGTCCGCTGCCGCCGAACCACTGGTGGTTGTAGGCATACCCGCACGTCTGGGACGTTGGGGTCGTCGGACACTTGGACTCGCACTTGAAGCTCAGGCTTTTTCGGAACGCTGTTTCGATCGAAACATAGGTCCCCAGGATGTCCTTCATGTCACCCTTGCTGGTCGTGTGGAAGTGGTCGAGCAGCAGCTGCCGGTTCGCGGCAGTCACGTGTGCGGGTCGGCCATATGCCCCGGCGACAACCCGGGCGGCTCGGCTCAACGCGGTCTGCGCAGCTGCAACCGTCGCGTCGAGTTGCGCAGGCTGATTGCCGGTGCAACTCTTGAAACTCGACTTGCGCAGAAGTGTTCCGCCGGCCTTTCCCGAACGCTGCTGAACAACGTGAGCCAGCTCGTGCGCAAGCAGCCGACGACCGGGCTCGTTGCCGGGTTGGTACTGGCCTGCGCCGAAGACCACATGTTCGCCGACCGTGTAGGCCTGTGCGGAAACGTTTGCAGCGCGTGTTGCGGCGGATGTCCCGGTATGAATGCGTACTCTGCCGAAGTCGGCGCCGAACCGCGGCTCCATCCAGGCGCGCGTCACTGCGTCGAGCGGGCCGCCACCCGCGGGAACCATGCCGGAAGGCGGTTCGGACGCCGTTCCGATCCCCGCTGAAGTTGGGTGAGCGGTGTCCGCACTGCGCAGCACCCGGTCGGCGATCACGTCGGCCTCGCGCTCGACCGCATCGGACGGTTCGCTCACACGCATCACTTGCCCGGTGCACTCCGGGCAGCTGCCGCATCCGCAGTTCGCCTTGCGCAACGCCATCCGCGACGGCGCCTCTTCGCGCGCGCGCCCGAGGAACAGAGGGAGCCCGCGCGACCCTGTCGTTTTCGCCACCGCGCGTCTACGCGGCCCGGCGTCCGAGGCAACGTCGGTTCGGAACACCGAATTCTGCTGGCACAGTCCCATCACAAGCTCCCGAATTCGGTCCGCATCAATCGACGAAGTAGGTGTACCGGATGCGCCCATCCGGATGGAATTCGATCAGGGGCTGCGCGTTCTTGCCGGGCCGCGCTTCGAGAATGATCTTCGCGTAGCCCTCGGCCTGCCCGGCCGGAATCTCCTTCCAGTCGAGGTGCGCGCCGTGCTGCGCGTCGATCGGCTTGTCCTTCAACCGCTTCTGCGAGCTCTTCGAAAGGTCGCCGAACTCAACCGACTCGCCAGTCGCCTTGCCCCTGCGGATGTCGAACAGGTCGTAGTCGCTGGTGAACGCCTTGCCGGACGAAGGCTCGACCAGCACGTTGCCCTTGTGCTCGACCAGTCCCTTTGCCTCCAGACTCCTGACCTGGTCGCGGTACGAATGCCACTCGTCGAAGCGCGTCTCGAAGCGCTCGCGGACCTTCTTCTGCAGATCCGCGCCGAGCTTCTTGAAGTTCGACGGGTAGCTTGGCTTGAAGTAGCCAACCTTGCCGATGTCGGCCTTGCCCGCGCCGAGGTAGGTGTCGATCTCCTTGATCGACTTCATCTTCAGGTATTCGGGCTTGGCCGGATGTCCGGCTTCGCGCAGCTTGATCCCGGCCTTCTCGGTGGGGCGGAAGCGGATCACGACGCCTTCGCGCTTCGCGATCTTCAGCACCTCGACCGCGGCGGCGCCGCTCATCCCGCCGCGCAAGCCGGCCGCACGCGCGCGGATCAGCGGGATCCAGCGCGCGGCGATCGCGGCGCCGTCCTTGCCGGTCTTCGCGAGCAGGTACAGGTTCGCGGTTTCACGCCCGATCGCTTCCCAGTCGCCGCTCTCGATCGCCTTCCACAGCCGCTCCGGCGTCTCGAGCAGGCCCTTGACCATGCCCTTCAGCAGGTCCGACGTCGTCGCGCCCTTCTCGGCCGCCTTTGCGGTGTCGCTGACGAAGCTCGGCTCGTAGTGTGTGAAGGTGACGAAGTGCAGCGCGATCTGGCCAAGGTCGACGGCCTGTTTGCCCGCCTCGATCAGCGGATCGATCACCGCCGAGAGCACGCCCTTGACGAAGTCGAACCCCTTCTCGATCACGCCCTTCTTGCGCGGGCGCGTCCGGTACGTCTCGTACTGGCGCTCGCGCAGCTGCTTCTCCAGTTTCTCGAACTCGACGCGCGTGTCGCGCTTGGGTGAGTTCTTCGCAAGCAGCGTCAGCCGGCTCGTCTCCTCGGCGCAGCGGTCGAACCAGCCGGGCACGAGCTTGTCGTCGTCCTGCCCCGAGCCACGCAGTACGCTGACGACGCGCAACATCGCCTCGAGTTCCTTCACGCGATCGCGCGCGGCCCGTAGCTCGCCGACCCAGAGATGCGTGTCGGAATCGAGCCAGGACTTCAGCGTCAGATAGTCGTCGGCGACCCGGTGATCGTTGTCGATCTTCCCTATGCGTTTGCGCGTTTGCGTGTGCAGCTCGCTGAGTTCGCGAAACGCGATCACCCCGGCGCCGCTAGTGCTCTCCCCGAGGCGTTTGAGTTCCTTCTCCGTGCGCTCGTTGAGCTCACCCCACTGCTCGTCGGCCTTGGCCGACGTGTCGAGCAGCCGCGTTTTCCAGCGCGCGAAGTCTGTTTCCAGCGGGCCGAGGGCGCTCGCCTCGCTGACTTCCCCGAGTCGTCCGCGCAGCACTCCGAGTTCGGTCAGGAACTGCTTGCGTGTCACCGTCGATGAAGCCTGTTCGGCCATCCCGAGCGAAAAGGTCAGATCGGCAATCTCGTCGTAGAGCGCCTGCCAGCGCTTCATCGACGCCACGTCGAGCTTCGCCTGCGGGTCGTCGATCGTCGGGTCCGGCTGCAGCGCCAGCGCAGGCCGGCCAGTGGCAGTTTCGCCTCGCAACGGTGCGAAGCCCTGCTGCGCGACATGCGCGAGTTCGTGTGCCAGCAGATGCCGCCCTTCACGCGAGTTCGAGTCGAGTGCTCGGCCACTGACGACATGCGGGCCGAACGTGAACGCGCGCGCACTGAGGGCCCGCGCCGCGTTGTCCGCTTCGGCGCCGGCGTGCAATCGGACGCTGCTGAAGTCACGCCCGAAACGGTCCTCCATGAAGGCGCGTGACGCGGCATCGAGCCCATGGCCGGATGAGCTCAGGATCTCCGCTACCACGGGCGCCGGATCGACTTCCTCGCCGGCCGGTCGTGTCAGCGTCGATGACACCGGACCGCCAGGCGCGCCGTCGACGACGAGGTCCGCGATGCGATTCGCTTCTGTTTCGAGGCGTTCCGACTGTTCTGGGCGACCGATGGCTGCGCGGGCGCCGATAAAGAGCGGCACTCCACTCGCGACCTGCGGCGAACTCGCGGCGCCGCTGCGCATGGGGCGTTTCCGATGCGGCGCGCCGGCCGATTTCGTGCCGGGGTCTGTCGCCCGGCTTCGACGCGAAAGCGCCATCGGAGCCTCTTTGTCGCCCCGCTCAGATCCGAAGCTCGGCGGGCACCGTGCGGCCCAGCTTCTGATATTCGGCGCGCAGCGCCAGCACGACATCGTCTGCCGTGACTGCCCGTCCCTCGGCGAGCGCAAGCGCGCGTGCAGAAAGCGCAGCGCCGGCGACGCTGCCGCCCGGCAGGTCGATCGCGCCGGCCACGCGCTCGATGAATCCGCGCTCCGCGGCCGATCCCAGGTGCCGCTCCCACAGGCGACGTCGCTCCTGCGGACCCGGAACGCCGAATTCGATAACCACATCGAGCCGGCGCAGGAATGCATTGTCGATGCGCTGCCGGCTGTTGCTGGTTAGCACGACGATGCCGTCGAAACTCTCCATCCGCGCCAGCAGGTAGTTGGTCTGGTTGTTCGCAAAGCGGTCGTTGGCAGAGCCCGCATCCGTGCGTGCCCCGAACACCGAGTCCGCTTCGTCGAACAGCAGGATCGCCGAGCTTCCTTCAGCGCGCGAAAAGACCTGCGCCAGGTTCTTCTCGGTTTCTCCGATCCATTTGCTGGTCAACGCGGCGAGGTCGATCGCGATCAGCGGCAGCCCCAGCCTTGCTGCCAGCCAGCGCGCGGCGAGCGACTTGCCGGTGCCGGTCGGGCCGGCAAACAGAACGCGCACCGCGCAGGCTGCCGCGCCGCGCAACGCGACCGGCATTCGTTCGCGCACCCGGCACCGCCCTGCAAGCCGCTGCAGTTCCGACCGCGTCGAGTCCGGCAGTATCAGGTCGCTGTCACCAACTTCGGTGGGCAGCAAACGGCCGACGCCATCGAACATCGCCGCATCGCGGATGCGCGCGGCCGCGGCGACATCGTCCTCGGTCGGAAGGGCACCGCGACCAGCGGCCTCGAAGCGGGCGGCGGTCGCCAGCGCATCGATGCGAGCCACCGAGCAGCGCCAGCGCGCAGCGAGCGCGTCGGCAACCTCCGAGCCGAAGCCCCCCACCTTCCAGCGCTCGCTGCGTTCTGCGGGCGTCGGCAACGGGAGCGCAAGTTCCGCGCAGATGGCGCCACCGACGCTGACCGCGCCATCGCTGCCCGCAACGACGAGCATGGGCAGATGCGAAACACGCGGTTCCGGAATCTGGATGCGCTCGCCGGGCGCGGTGGCGACGCTGAAGACAGGGATCCGGCCGTCGATTGCGCACGCGGCGGCGAGCCCCGGCGGCCAGGCCGGACGATCCAGCCAGATGGGACGCCCGAGTTGTCCCGCGACATAGGTCGCCGCGTTGCGTGCTTCGTCGGGATCGGGCGAGCGCAGCACGAGCGGCATGCCGATGCGCCGCAACGCATTCACCGCGCCATCGAGCAGGACCCGCTGCGATGGACATGGCGCTTCTCTTGCGCATGCGTCGGGTCCGGTCTCTGGCTGCGCATCGACGCCCAGTGCTTGCAGCACGGCGTCCGGAACACGCGCCTCCTGCGCTGCGAGCACATCGTCGGCGTCAGACCACGAAAGCAGTTCCAGCGCCGCCGCCCGGCCGTGTTTCAGCGCCAGCACGTCGGCGCGTCCCGAGAGGGGCGCGACGGCGGCCGCCAGCAGACCCAGCGTCGGCCGTCCGTCGGCCACCGGCGCCTGCAGCCATGCGACGACGCGCGCGAATGCCGGATCGATCTCCGCATGCGCGGCGATCGCGACCGCCAGGGTCTGTGCCGGCCCTAGATCGAAGCGGCGCCCGGCAACCGCAAGCCGATCTTCCGAAGTGTCCAGCCAGTGAAGGAAGGCCCCTTTCCAATCGGATCCGCCGCACTCGGCGAATGCACGGTCGACGAAGCCGAACAACGGGTGCGTCGAGGAGGACGTGTCGATCAGTTCGCGCAGCGCTGCCAATGAGATCGAACGAATCGGTGGCGCTTGATGCGCGTCGGTCGGAAGGTCGGTCGACTTCATTGTCAATGCGCCGACTCAGTCGTATTCGAACTGCACGACGCGCGCCAGCGGAGCAACCCAGCCCGGATCGAAATCGAGTCCCGCGATGCGGACCGGCAGACTGACTTCGGCCAGTCGCAGCGCAATTGTCAGGTGAGTCCGGTTCAGGTGAACGCGGCCCGCGCGATGCAACACACGGCGCAGCGGCCGGCGCGTCGCGCGCAGAGAGGCACGGCGCAGTTCGCGCAGCGCCGACACGCGGCTTTCGTCCGATTCGCTCCGTCCATCGCGGCGCCCGTCGAGTCGCTCGAGCACTGCCATCAGGGGATCGTCGGCAGCAACGCGGAGAAACCCCGCGATGTCGCGCAACCGTTCCGCCGTCGCGCCGGGAGTCCCGGTCCACCGGAACAGATTCAGCGCGAAGAACAGCCCGGCCCATTCGGTGTACGCGCCCTCTTCTGCCGTCGCCGGCGATGCTTCGGTCCGCGGATCGATCCCACCGGGTCCTTCAGGTTCGCACCGCGATCCCAATGCCGCGCGCGCAAGTCGCCTCGCGACTTCCCTGAGCTC
The DNA here is from genome assembly GCA_036732825.1 of Burkholderiaceae bacterium. GTDB lineage: Bacteria > Pseudomonadota > Gammaproteobacteria > Burkholderiales > Burkholderiaceae_F > DAINBQ01. The sequence continues at coordinate 18,429 of DAINBQ010000001.1, forward strand.
GGGCTCGTCCGCCCCGGAATCGGCGGGGTGCGAATTGCCGCGCACGGACTGCAGATTGGCTCGCAACACTGATTCCGAGAGCAGCCGGTTCAGCTGCTTGGCTTCGCAGCAGGCGATCACGCGGTCGATCAGTTCAGGTTGCGCGATCGCGCGGCAGGCCTCCTCGAAATAGCGGAGACGTTCCTCCGCCGCAAGCGTCGTGTCAGTGGGCGCAACAAGCAGCTGTGCAATCCGGCGCGCGGCGTCGGTGCCGGGCGGCAGCCAGCGCTTCCAGAACCAGGCCGAGACCTCCCTGCCGCGCGCCACCCGCTCGATCAGTGCCAGCCGCGCGCTCGCCTCGTCGGCGAACCACACCGCCTGCGCGTCCGGACCCGCATGGACCGCTGGCACGGCCTGCGCAGCTTCGGCATGCCACGCCGCCTCGATCCGCCGCGCCAGCAGATGCGCCGGCCATCCTTGTCCGGCGCGCATGCGCAGGCGACGGATCAGCACGAGGCGCCCCCTGCACCCCGAGGGTGGGGACGACGTCCGCAGCGCATCTTCCATCCGCGCAACGAAGCCGATGCGCGATGTAAGCGGCGCCGCTGCGGTCACGTGCAACCGCCGGACGGAGAGCGGTCCCTTCGTCATCGTCTCATGCCAGCGTGGTCTGGAAACGGACCGACATCGCCTCGGTCGCCTGTGCATTCGGTTCGGCCCGGATCACCCGCACCTGCGCCGCATCCGCCTGCAGGTCATCGACCACCGCGGTGGCGGTCACGCGACCGCCGTCGAAGAACTGCACCGCCTGTCCCAGCCGCACCTTGTCGAACAGCGATGGCCGGATCGGCACCAGCATGCCAGGCAGCAGCGGCAGCGGGCGCAGCACGCGCCCGGTCACGATCTCGTTGACCGGTGAATGACTGGCGGCCAGCAGGCACACGCGCAGCAGGTCGTTGATCAACGCCTGGGCGCGCGGCTCGTCGCGCGCAGCGCGGCCGCGCAGCCAGCTTGCCAGTTCGACGATGTCTTCGCGCAGCTCGGTCGGCACTTCCCCGAAACGCGGCAACAGGGAAAGATCGCCGAGATTCGCGGGCGCATCGAACTGGCTGAAGCGCTCGGCCCAAACCATGCGCAGCGCCGGCTTGACCTCGCCGAGCCGCGCGTGCAGGCAGGCGGCGACCTGCGCGATACGCTCGTATTCCTGGACCGCGCGGCGCGACAGCACAGCATGCTCGACGATCGATGCCAGATCCGCGAGCGACGCCACGCGTGCGAGCTGAACGCGGTTCTCGGACGCGCTCGCCGCGAGCGCCACCGACTGAGCTTCGCTGCGGACCGCCATCAGCACTGCACTGTGCGACTGCGCGATTTGCTGCGAGGCGGCCAGCAGCGGAACGGCAGTCGTCGCTGCTGCGAACTGCGCAAACGGCTGCCTGACCAGCTGCGCCAGTCGATCGAGCTGCGGGGCGCGGTCGATCAGGTCGAGCAGTCCGCGTGCATGCGGGAACCACGCGACCGGTGCCTGCCGTATGAGCCGGAGCATCTGCAGCACTTCGGCCGGCGCGTCGTCGTGCTGCGCGAAGCAGGCCGGCACCGTGTCGGGCTCGAAGGCGTTGTCGAGCGCGCGCGCCGGCAGCGGCTCAAGCCGCTTGCCGAACCGGGGACGCGCAAAGGCGAGGAATTGCACGTGTTCTGCGATCACGGCATCGCGGCGCGCGTTGACGCTGGCCGCGCGCTCCTCGTCTTCGGCCAGCAGGGCGCGCGCCGTTGCGACATCCTGGCGGGCTTCGGCGAGTTCGCGATCGACGACCGGCAGCCGCCGGGCCAGCGCAGCCGCGTTCGCATCGATCGCGTTCACGGCCTTCTGACAGCGCTCGAGCGCGGCGCGGTAGCGCGCAACCAGTCCCTCGAAATTGCGCAGCAGACCGATCGTGAAATCGGCGACATCGACACCCCCGAGGAAGTAGTGAGCCTCATCGGCGCGCGCCGCATCCGGCGAAGGATCGATCAACGCGCCGGCGAAGTCGGAGATCTCGGTCAGCTTGCGCGTCGCACGCAGCGGCTGGCCGGTGGCGGGATCGAGCTGCCCGGTCGGCACTCCAGCGACCACGATCTCGTCGAGATCGAGTTCGGCCAGCGCTAGTTTCTGCGTGACCTCAACCCGGGTCGATAGAGTGAAGTTCTTCGTCTCCACTGCGCGCGGCTGCTCCATGCGCGCCGCGATCGAGACGTTGCGCACTTCGGCGAGGCCGGTCAGCGCATCGCCTTCAAAGATGTTGGCGCTCTGCTTGAAGTCGGTCGCCTTCAGCTCGGCGAAGGCCCCGAGCGCGCCGGGAGCGACCGCGATCGGCGCGATCGGTTCGAAATCGGCGCGCACCCGCAGCTCGCCCAGTTCGGCCACCCCCGGCCTAACCGCGGTCGCGAGGTTGACGAACGACGCACGTTCAGCGATCGGTGCACTTGTCCCGGACGGCGCGGCCTGCGGACTTGCCTGGCGCGTCGCCTGCTTGATGTCGCCGTAGAACTCCGCGAGTTGCTCACGCGTGGCCGCCGCGCTGTCGAGCTCGGCGATCTGCGACAACGCCGGCGACACCGCGAAGCGCGTCGCCTGCGACTGCTTGAGCACCGACTGGCGCAGCCGGTAAAGATCGCTCTGCACGCGCAGGAAGCCGAAGTCGATGCCATCGTTGGTCTTGTCGAGGCTTGCCTTCAGCAGCTTCATCGCCGTGCGCAGGCCATGGGTGTCGATCGCCTGCGCCAGCGTCTGTTGTGCCCCACGAATGCCGAAGCGCAGCGCGCCGACTTCCTTCTTCACCGTTTCAAATTCCGCCACGACGCGCTGGCCGCCGATCGCAGCGGTGCCGAACGCATCCTCGAACGGCGCATTGGCGTCATCGGCCGCGACAAATTCCCAGCCTTCGCCGTCGCCGTGCTGGCTCGCGCCGCGCACCAGCGCCTCGGTCAGCCATGCGTCCTGTCCGATGCCAACTGGCCCCCACGCCGCGCGGCCATCGAACAACGTGAACGCGACACCCGTGATGTCGGCTCGCACCAGGCCCAGGTCGGCCGCGCGGACTTCGAGCCGTATCCACTCGCCTGCAACCGGCAATGCGCCCTGCGCCAGCCGACCGGCCGTGCCGGGCACACCCCACGCAATCAGGTCGTCTCCCCAGAAGGCGCGATGCTCCCAGTTGCCGTTCGCGAAGAACTGCAGCATCAGTTCACGCGGCGGATTCTCGCGATCGATCTGCACAAACGCGACGAGAACGTCATCGGCGGGCGTCAGCGGCGTCGGCGCGTTCAGCAGGAAGTGCTGGTGCATGCCGGCGAGAAGCGCGCTGCGATGAATCACGCCGGCCGGCGCCGGCAGCAGCGGATCGAAACGTTCGGGTTCAAGACGCTGCGGATCTTCGGCGGCCGCGGGCACGGCCGCGACGCGCGGGCCATCGAGCGCGACCGCGAGCTGGCGCTGCTTCTCGCGCAGGCTCTGGCGGCGCCGTAGCCAGTCGGCGCGCACATCGACGAAGCGTGCGATCGCACGCGCAATCTCGCCATCGGCATCGGCCCTCTCGATCAGCAGCAGTTCGGGCTCGAAGAACTGCTGCGGCACCGGCACCAGCACACGGATCTCGTCGGAGGTGGCGAGGTCGATCGGCGCGCCCGACGCGGAGTCCTCGAGCATCGCGTCGAGCTGCTCGAGCGGAACCGGCGCCGCGTCGACCCGGACGTTCGGCGGGAACACGAGACTGGTCCGCGCGCGAGCGTTGATCGCATCCCGCGGCAGCAGTCCCGCCGGCGGCAGCCAGCGCAGCGCTTCCGCCAGCTGCGCGGTCGTTCCGCCCAGTGCGCGGGCCTCAGCGATGTGTTCGGTCAGCTGCTCGATCCGCGCCTGCCAGAGGAAACGCGTTCCGCGCCCGTTCACGAAAGGCAGGCGGGTTCGCGGCGCACCGCCGGTCCGCGCAACCGCGCCGCGATCCGCGAACAGCGGTGCCCACGCCGCATTGAAGGCCACGAGTGCAATCGGGACGCCGAGCCGCCACCACGGCAAACGCGTGCTTTCGCTCGCTGCGAGTTCGCGGCGGAAGATCTCGTACGCGAGACGGTTGCGCCACTGCACGTCGGGCGCCGGCAGCGGCAGCCATTCCTCCGGCCACGCGTAGTAGACGAGCCGGGTCGATTCCTGTCGCACTTCGTCATCGAAGGCCTCGGCTTCGAGATCGCGCTCGCACTGCGAATGCGCGGCGGCTCCGCTCGGGTCGAGCAGGCTGTCGTATTCGACCGGTTCGGCGACGATGATGCCGGCGCGTGGCACCGGACGCCCGGCTGCCAGCAGCTCGCGCAGTGGCGCGCCGACATTGCGCGGCAGCAACTCGTCGAGCCCGGTGGTCGGCGCCGGCGCGCCTTCGAGCAGCCATTGCGGCGCGGCTACCGGCAGATCGAGTGCATCGCAGATGATCTGCGTCGGCACTTCGATGTCCTCGCCGCTCAGCGCGACGGCCAGCCCGGACTCGAGTGCGATCGGCCGTGCAGTTTCGAGGTCAAGCTCCGCTGGAGGTGCGTCGGCGGCGGTCCCAGGCAGCGCCAGCACCTCGTCGGCAAACGCCAGCCCGAGTCCCTGCACGATGCCGGCCGAAAGCGTGCGATTCAGATGCGCAATATGCCAGCTGCGATGCGCCTGTTCACCGGTCAGCGCGCGCGCAGTCAGTGCACGCCCGGGGAACGGGTTCATGCGCCGGTGTTCGGCGGCGGCCTGCGCGGCCTTCACGCGGGGCTCGATGCCCAGCGCGATCTCGTCGCGCGACAGGCTGAGCGCTCGACGGTTCGGTTCGGTGATGCGGATGCGCATGATGATCTCGATACTTTCAGCGCCGCGGACCGAGGATCGTCGCGACATCGATCGTGCGGCCACCGGAAGCGCCTTCCAGCGCGCCTGCAACGCGCGTGACCTCGGCACTGCCGACGCTCGAAAGGTGCCGGTCGAGCTCGATCACGGCGCCGCTGTCGACCAGCTTCTTGACCGTCGCGCGATCGTTCAGCAATTCAGGCTTGACTTCCGCCAGCCGTGCCAGCCCTTCGCCAACGCCGGGCTGCGCGACGGTGGCCGCGACTTCAGCAACGTCGGCACTGACGAGCCGCTCGCCGGGCCGCGCTTCAAGCAAGGCAAGCGTTGCGCTCGCCATCGCCGGTGAGCTGAGCGCGGGCGCGGCCATCAGGCGCGTCAGGTCGGCTCGCGTGAACACGTCGGCGCGGTTGCTGACTTCGCGCCAGCGCGTCAGCAGCCCGAGATCCCGCATGCGGTCGTTGAGCAGCCCTTCGATGTCACTGTCGGGCTGAGTGACCGCGACAGTGCGGCCCGCAATCGACTCGTTGTAGGCGAGATTCCGGCGGCGCGCATACCAGAGCCCGCCGCTGCGCCGTGCGCCTTCGAGCGCCGAGCGCCAGGCGTTGTCGATCAGCGCGTTGGGATCGAAGGTCGGGCGCGAGATGAAAGGCGTCGTGATCAGGCGCAGCGTGTCGATCGGAAGGCGCTTGGCGGCGAGCGTGGTCAGCGTCGGCCGCGGAACACGCACGACGCTGCCGGCCAGCCGCGCGACCAGCGCGCGTACCTGCGTGCGTGGAACCGGGATCAGCAGCGAGACGAACACCGAGTTCATCGCGGCGGCCGGTTCGGTCAGGTCGATCGGCGGCAGCGTCATAGACTCTTCGACCAGCGCGGCAAGCTCGTCGTCGGGAATGATCGACAGTTCGGCATTCACGCCGGCGGGGAAGAAGGTCTGCGAGAAATCCTGCGGATTGATCGTTCCATCCGGCAGCGGGCCGGCGGGCGGCAGTGCCTCGAAGAACTGGGTCGCCGCGAAGCTGCGCCCGGCGAGTTCTTCGAGTCGCTCGCGGTAGTGTGCGAGGTGCGCCTCGCGCAGCAGGCGCGGTGCGAAGCCGAATCCCAGAACGTCGCTGTGCGCCTGTCCGGCCTGGCGCCGTACCAGGTGCACGTCGATCCAGCGCACGTTGTCGCCGGTCAGCGCGACGACCCCCAGCGGAAGGATCTCCGGCGGAATCGCCGGCAGGTTTCGATCGACGAAGGCGGCGCGTGCGAGCTGCGCGCGCACGGTGTCCGCGGTGCCCGGCGCGGCATCCGCGAGCGGATACAGCGCAAGCGCCGCGGCTTCGACGACATCCCCCGCCTCGACTGTGCGCTCCCGGTCCAGGCCGCTCGGATAGGCAGCGATCGGGTTCGCGGTGAATTCCAGCGGCCGCAGCCCGAGAACGAAGACGCCCGTCCGATTGCGCAGCGGCGGACGCTTGAGCAGGTCGAGCCGCAGCCGTGCATTGACCAACTGCAGCGCCGGCATGTCCGCCAGCGATATCTCGACCTGGCGCGCCAGCGAGACGATTTCGCCGGCCTGCGTGTAGCCGAACCCGGCGGTAACGCGCAGGGTGTCCGCCGCCGTGCCGCGCGCGACTTCCAGCCCCTCGACGACGCCGGGGCCGAGCGCACGTGCATATGCAGCCTGCCGCGCGAGGAAATACGCCTGGTCGCGCGTCAGGTCACGGGCCGCAAGGAAGCGGCCGTCGAAGTAGCGCGGTCTGCGCCGATGCGATTCGTCGACCAGCAGGTTCCGCGTACGCAGCGCGTCGACCTCCGCGACCTGCAGGCGGCGGCGCAAGGTATCGAAGTCGAACAGCATGGCGATCTCCCCAGGTTGGGCGTCGGTCAGGCGTCGGGAACGAGACCGAGCACGCGGGCCAGCGCATCGGTCGGGAACACGAAAGCGCGGGCCAGGTTGTCGATGTCGGAAGCAGTCATCGCGGCGAAGTCGGGTGTCGGCGCGGCATCACCGGCGCCGGCCGTGGCCGGAATGCGCAGGCGCGCAAGGAACACCGCGGCCGGCGACAGCACTTCCGGGCTCTCGCCCGCAGCGCGCGGCGGCAGCACGCGCGCGTGTTCGCGCGCGTAGGCCAGCTGAGGTTCGCCTGGCTGCGGCAACGCCCGCTCGCCGGGTCGCGCGAGTGCACTTCCCCAGCCCGCGAGCAGGTGCTGCTTGAGTTCCTGCACGCGCTGTTCCGGCGTCGCTCCAGGCGTGAACACGGGGAAGCGCGGGCCGGGAAGCGTCGCAGGATCGTCCGGATCGAGGTCGCGTGGCGCGAGCAGGAAACGGAAGCCATCGCGGAGACGATTGACGACGAAGGCGTCGGTGGCATCGACCGCACCCTCGGCGAACGACGGCGTCTTGCCTCGTTCGCACAGTTCGAACAGGACGTATAGATCCACGATCACGCGATCACCGCGCAAGGCGTTCGCGAGCGCGGCGCGGCCCGGCGCATTGGCAGCGTCGGCGAGCGCGGAATACCAGCGGTTGATGCGGATGCACCACGGACGCGGCACTTCGATCAGACGACCAAAGCGGTCGAGCGCAAGACCCGGCTGCACCGCGAGTTCGAAGTCAGTGCCCTGGGCCTGCGGCGGCGTCACTTCCAGGCCGGCAATCGTTCCCGTGCCATGCAGCCAGGCGAGCGCGCGCGCGAGCCGGCCACGGTGATAGGTCTGCTCGTCCAGGAAGTCTTCGGCATCGAGCAGGACACCGGTCGCGTAGAACGGCCGGTCCGGCCGCTCGGCGGCCTC
>DAINBQ010000001.1:26131-42761 GCA_036732825.1 Burkholderiaceae bacterium
ACGATCACGATGATCGACGTCGGCTCCGACTCGTTGCCCGAGTCATCGGTAACGACGAGTTGGAACGTATGCCGGCCGGTGAGCAGCGGCGCGGTGCGATCGACCTCGACGACGACGTTCGGCTGGTCGGTTTCGATCGGAACATTGATCTCGAAGCGGGGCATGACTGACTCCTCTTGGCGTTGACACGTCCGCCCTAGCCGGGGCGACGGATCCAGGTGAAACGGGACAGCTGGTGGCCCGGCGCAGCGCTCGAGCGCGCACCGCTGAGAGCGAACGAGCTGGCGAAGTCGACCAGCGCCGGCCCATCGATCGCGGCCATCGGCGGATTGCCCGGAGGTGCGACGCCGGCCTCGAGCCGCCAGTCGAACGCGGCGCCGCCTTCGATGACGTCGCCGCGGCCGATGCGGCTGATGTCGATCCGTGCCACGCGGACTGCCGGCGGTTCGCGCAGGTAGGTGTCGACCTCGACCAGGCTCGCGATTCCGACCAGCAGCGGCTGCCGGGCTGCGATGAGCTTCACGTCGACATGCGCGGGCGCCTCCTCCTCGACGATCGCCTCGACCAGTCGTGCAACTGCGGCATCGAGCTCTTCGTGCACGAGCACGGTCGCGCGGTGCGCGGTCCGTGCGTAGAACGACTCGATCAGCTCCTCCGCGGCCGCGCCGCCGACACTGGCCTCGAGCGCCTCGGGCAGGAATGCCGCGAGGAATTCGCGCTCGACGGTTTCGTCGCCGAGAATCAGCGTGTCGCCGACGAACGAGTTGCCTGATACGACGAGTCCAGGCAGCAGCGGATCGTCGTCGCGCTCCATGTCGACGCCGAGCAGAGTCGCGACGGTGCGGCGCAGCCGGAAGTCCTCGACGACGATGACCGCGCCGCGCGAGACCGCGCCGCCGGTCGCGATGTCGAGCGCGAGCTGCAGTCCGGAAAGCGTGCCGCGCCGGCGCGCGCGTTCGGCGCCGCTCGCCAGCCAGGCGCGGGTGCGCTCTGCAGGCAGCGCCGGAGGCGTCCGCAGGCCCGTGAAACCCGCAAGCCACGGCAGAGCGCCTTCCGGACAGCTGGCAGGATGCGTCAGTACGCGGGCGTCGACGGCGAGGTCTTCCCAGCGCGTCAGCTCGCCCTCGAACAGGTCGACGAAGCGCTCGAGAAAGTCGTGCCGCGTCGCCCGGCCGGTGGCCGCGCGGTCGAACACGGCTTCGTCGCGGTACAGCTCGGGCAGGTAGCGGCTGACATACGAGTAGCGCGCGCCGTAGATGCGGATCGCGGCGATCTCGGGCGACTCGCGACCATTGCCCAGCAGCCGCAGGCGCAGGTGCAGCCAGCGTCCACAGAGGCTGCGCAGCTGCCGATCCGCGCGCTGCACCAGCACGCAATACAGGCCCGCCCGTTGCGCAACCGGAGGGCACGGCAACAGGCCAGGGTGGTGCGGAATTTCGGAGGCCGCGCGCAACCATGTGGCGCGCGGTGTTTCCACCGCAAGCGTCGGCATCATTGCGGGCTCGCCGACGAAGTGCGGATGAAAGTCCGCGTCGACCGGCACGATGTCTTCGTCGAGCGCAGCGAGCTCGACGACGACTCCGCATCCGGCCGGCACCGCGGCCTCGACGTACATGCGGTGCCAGGTCATGCCGAACGCTCCGCCATCGATGACACGCCCGCTCGCGCGGCCCTCGCTGCGCGCGGCGCGCCACGAGAGGGGCACCAGCGGCCGGCTCTGGATGCGCGGGTAATCATCGGGCAGCGCTTCGGGCTCGCAGGGATAGTTCGGTGGCCAGTCCTGCGACTGCACGAAGGGCCCCGGCTGCGCGCGCCGCAGCGGATAGCGCGCGCCGACGACCTGCAGCGGCCGGTCCGGCGAATCGACCGCATAAGCAAGTGCTTCGTCGAGCGCCCCGGCGCGAACCGCGATCTGCGTCTCGTCGAGCCACTTCATCGAGTGGCCGTGATCAGCGCCCTCGAGCTCGCGCGCCGCGCCAAGCACATGGCGATCGGCCTCGACCTCGATCGGATGGATCGACAATCGACCGTCAGGCCCCCACCCTGCCAGCAGCACCCGACCTGCCCGGCTCGCTGCGATCAGAACGAAGTCGACGTCGGACGGCAGTTCGAGCCCGATCACCTCGATCCGCGGCGCGTCCGGATTCTCGGGCGCCGGCCTGAACGTGTCCGGATCGAAGTCGACGAAGGCCCGCGTGCGCCAGGGGCGACCGCGAATGCGTGCGACGAGGCGATGGCGGCGATCGAGAAGCCACCGGTTGCCGAGGCCATCGCATGCGATCTTTGACGTCACGAAGGTCTCGCCGCCGGCGATCAGCGGTGCCTCGAGACGCAGCGGCTCGAAGCGCTCGCGCAGGTCGACTATGTCGACGAACGCATCGAATGCGAGCAGCACGACCTGGTCGGCATCGATCGCCAGATCGTTCGGCGACTGCACGGCACCGGTTCCCGGCACTGGCACGGAACCTTCCATCACGCCGAAGCCGCGCAGCACGCGATCGGTCACATCCCAGCGCGCGAGCGTGCCCTGCGCGTCGCGCAGCCAAGGCAGTTCGCCCAGCCGCTGTTCGGCCTGGCCCGCGCGTCCCTCCTCGACCGGCAACTCGCGCTCGCGTTCGAGCGTCAACAGGCGCTGGCCCGCGTCGTAGCTGCAGTCGTCGAGCAGCGCGTAATCGTGCCGTTCCGACCACATCCAGAACCGCAGGCCGTTGGCGTCCATCAGCACACCTCGGGCACGACGGGAATCGCGACGCGCACGCGGCGGCCGCCGCCCGGTTCCGCGGGCTCCGCACCGATTTCTGCGGGCACCTGGTCGCCGACTGTCGCTTCGACCTGCAGCAGTTCCGGCAACTGCCACGCGGCGAGCGCCAGCGACTGCGTCCCGTTGGCTCCGCGCGGCAACAGGCGCCAGCCGTCGACCGCGCGCGCAAAGAGGTTGACACCGGCGACCGTGGCGACGCCAGCGACGCGGGCGGCCTCGACTTCGAGTTCGCGATCGATGACTGAGCGCCCGAGCGCCCATCCCTGGCCATCGTGTCCGCCCGGCGCGAGCGGCCACAGCAGCCGCGCGATCGCCGCGCGCACCGCGGCAAGCGTCTCGTCGATCGGAGCATCGCTGCGCAGGCCGACCGCGACCGATACCGCGAGCGGTACGTATTCGCAGCCGATTACGTAGAGCTCGGTCGCCAGCGGACGGCGCGCATCCAGGTGCGCGTGAACGGACTCGATCAGGGGCCGGTCGGCGCGCGGGTTGGGCGCGCTCACTGCATCGCGCGCCGGCAGCACCATCACGCTGACGACGCCCGGAATCTCGAACTGACGTGTCTGCGGCTTGAAGCGCGGCAGCACTTCGACGCGCCCGACCGCGACTGCCGGCGTCTGCTGCGCGAGCACGCGGTAATCGTCTGCAGTGACTGCGCGTTCGCGATGCCGCAGGAATCCCGTAATGCGACCCTCGGCCGCCTCGACGGTTTCCGCATCCGCACCACCGCGCAGGGCCGCCGGCTGAATCACCTTCAGCTTGGGCACGCTGCGGCCGGCGCGGATGTCCTGCCCGGTGATCTCCTTCAGCGTGCCGGCCGGCAGGTTGCCCTGGCTGCCACCCCCGGCCCGCAGCTGCGTCGCCCGCACGCGCGCACCGAGCGCCGGAACGCGTCCGCGTACGCCATCGCCGAAGCGCAGCGTGCCCGTCTGGGCGTCGAGTTCGAAAACCTTCGCGTCGCGCCCCGTGCGCGGCGACAGCGTCGCCAGATCGTCGACGCGGTGCCAGCGTTCCCAGGTCGAGCCGTCTTCGGCCAGGTCGATCTGCAGTGACTCGCCGTCGACATCGCCGACCGGCAGTTCGACGCGCGCGTCGGCCGTGCCGTCAGCATCGCCAACGATCGCGTTGGCGAGCGTGCTCATCTGCTCGACCGTCACCGCATGCACGCCAAGCCATGCAAGTTTCAGCGAGTTCACCCGGCCCGCGGCCGGATCGGGACGCACACGCAGCCATGCGACAAGGCGCGCCTGGCGCTGCGGATCGTCGAGCCGCGGCGGCTCGGCACCAACGCCGCTGCGTTCGTTCGCCGCGCGCGCATCGGTACCGACGCCGATCAGCGCCTCTCCCGGTGGCACGAGGCGCACAGCACCCGACTTGCGCGTGCCGAGTGTCGGATCGCGCGCGACTGCCAGTGCCGCGAAGCCGGTCGCACCGTCGGCGCCGCTGCGCGACAGTTCCCACAGCAGGGTGATCGCCCCGCGCGGTTCGGCGACCTGCTGATCGTCCGGCAGCGTGTTGACCGGCATCACGCCGACGTTCAGCAGCCGCGGCTCGCCGGCATCGTTGCGGGCCAGCTGCGCGCGCGCGGCCGCGACGATGGCGTCCTGATCCTCGCCACCGCGCGCCACCGGCGCCAGCAGCGCGATCCATGCACATCCATCGACGCTGTCCGCCACGACATCCACACCGGTCTCGTCGGCGATTCCATCGGCGTACAGGCGGTCAGCGACATACGGCTCGATCGGCTGCGGACCATAGAGCTGCTGCAGCTGGCCAAGCGTCTGGTCGAGCGCGCGACGCTCAATGTCGCTCAGGCGCCGTTTCAGGTAGACCTCGCCGGTGACCGGCGCGATGCTCACCTCGTCGATCGTTTCGAACGGCAACGGCTTTGTGACCACGGCACGCGAGCGCAGATCGACTGCGCTGCGGACTTCGTCGGGCAGCGCGAGCGCAATCAGTCCCCGCGCCGGCTGCGCGGCCCGCCGCGGCATGCCGAGCAGATTCAGGAAGGCGCGCCGTTGCTTTTCTGGGATCTGGTTGACGCGGAACAGCAGCGTGTCGCCGAGGAAAGCGAAGAGTTCGATCAGCGTTCGCCCGGGGTCGCCCTCGCGCACATGCGTCCACTCGGGCGTATGTGCGGGAATACGCGCCACCAGGTCGGCGACAAGGTCGTCGAAGCCGCGATCGTCGAGGTTCGGCACGGGAAGAGGCATCTCAGGCTCCCGCCAGCGCCAGCGTCAGTCCGGTCGTGCGTGCGACACCGGTCCGGCGCAGTCGGTAATGAATCTCGATGCGAACGCGCCCGAGTTCAGCCGCGGCCGCATCGGTGTCGTCGAAGACCTCGATCGCATCGAGAACGACGCGCGGTTCGAGGCGCCGGATCGCGTCCTCGATGCGCGCCTGGATGCGGGCGCGCGTTGCAAGCGTGTTCGGTTCGTGCAGGAACTCCTGCAGGCCGGCGCCGTAGTCCGGGTGGCCCAGCAGTTCGCCGGGCCGCGTGGCGAGGATGACCTTCAACTGCCCGGATACGCTCGCCTCGAGCGTCGGCCAGTCGATGCGGCCGTTTTCGTCCGGCTGCGGCAGCAGCGGCCAGCCGATGGCGGGAGCAATCAAGGATGGGGAGCGCGGCATGGTCGGACCGATCAGCGGCGAATGCGCGGAATCAGGATCTGCGCGAACGGAATCCAGCGGAACACGAAGTCGAGCAGCGTCAGCACAACCGTCATCGAAACCAACGCGCACACGGTCATGATCGGCATCGACACCTGCAGCACCCAGTCGATCCCGAAGCTTGATCGGCGCGGATTGCCGGCGAGCATGGCCTGCGCGCCGTTCGGATTGACCAGCCGCCGGATCTCGGGCGGCAGCATGAACGACGTGCTCGGCTTCAGTCGCGCGAGCGAGGCACGATCGAGCTTCGGCAGCGCGATCGGCGGCGGCGGACGCCCGGTCGACTCGAACCACGGCGCGATCGTGAAGAGCCGCGACGGCGCACTCCAGACGAGCCGCGGCGGGCATTCTGTCCCTGAGCGCGGATCATCGCCTTTGACACGCACGAAAGCGCGCACCGCGTAACGCGCGTCCTCTTCTTCGTAAGGGCCGCGTGGAAGCGGTTGCGCGACGGCGATCGTCTCGACGCTCGCCAGAGCCTCGTCGGTCAACGCCTCGAGCAGCACTGCGGCGGGCGGTGGCGGCGCGGGATCGAAGGACTGCGGCGCCGGGCCGATCAGATGCGGCATCGTCACCGCGGCGGCGGCGCCCAGGTCGTTGCGGACCACGCGCGCACAGGCGGCGAGGAAGGCGACCGGATCGATGCGGTCGTACTTCCAGACGCCGAGCCGCGCCGGATTGAATCGCCACATGCGCAGCGCAGCCAGCCGCGGGCGCCAGCGCCCCGCGCCGGCACGGAAGGCATCGAACTCGTACGCGAGCTGCTCGATGAAGGCGATGAACTCGTCCTCGTCATCCGGAATGCGCGTCTGCGTCAGCCACGAGCGATCGAAGGTGCCACCGGCGCGCGGGGGCGCCTTGGCCACGCCGACCTTCAGCCAGGGCGAGAGATGATCGATGAAGGCCTGGCGCGGCGCCGAGCCGCGCGCGCGCAGGATCGCGACTTCTGCTTGCACTTCGGACGCCTGAGCACGCTGCTGCGCCGGGCTCGCGGTCGGAATCAGGCCAAACAGCAGCGTGCGGCCGGTCGCCTGCGCAAGTTCCGGTTTCGCCACCCAGAGCGGCACCGTGCGTTCGACCGCCTTGGTTCGCTGATTGCGCGCTGCCAGCAGTGCATCGACTGCAGCCGAGCCGGTGCGGGCCGCAACGCCCTGCGTCGCTTCGGGATCGGCTTCCAGCGCGGACCGGCTCGCGAACGTAACCCAGCCCTGCGCGTCGGACTCGGAGCCCATCCAGCCCTGCCAATGCCGAGGATTCGCCAGGTCGTCCGAGCCGGGATTGTCCGGGCCGATGAATCGCCGCAGCACGAGGCCGCTGCCGACTATCCTGCGCGGGTCCAGGCGCGGCTCGCCGAATCCCAGGCAGTGCGCATCAAGCAGCGCGAGGCTGAAGCGACGATGAACAGGCTGGAACAGGCGGACCGCGCCGCCCGCCGCGCCGAGCGAACGGTTCGCGAGTTGCTGCGGCCAGCCACGCGCCGGCCAGGACGCGGACAGGAGCAGTTCGTCGAGCGCGCGCAAAAAATCGGATTCATCGAACGCGAGCAATGCGGGCGCATCCGGGCCGTCGCCTCGCGCAGGTCCGCCGAGCGCGATCGCATGATGGGGTCGCTCGCCGTCCATCGCTCACCAGATGTTTCCGGCGCCCGGCGTGTAACTCGCCGAGATCACCGAGTTCGTGATCAGCGTGTCGCACTGGACCACGCCTGAAAAACGCGACATCGCCGCATTGACCTGGACCATCGATGCCGTGACTTCGACCTGCGACGCTTCGATCGTCACCTTCGAGCTGGTCCGTACGGTCACGCCGCCGCCGGCCATCGTCGTCGTGTTGCCGTGCATGTCCTCGATCGTCACCGCGCTGCCGCCGCCGTCGAAAAGCGTGATGCGGTTGCCGGCCGGCGTTTCGATGATGACCTTCTCCTGCCCGCTGCTGTCGTCGAGCACGATGCGGTTGCCGTTGCGCGACCGGACGACTTTCAGGTTGTTGGCCGCTGCAAGCGTCTCCGGCGGACGGCTGGAACCGTTCCACAGCCCACCGAGCACGATCGGCATGCGGGAATCACCCTGCACGAAGACGACGACGACCTCGTCGTCGACGTCGGGCATCCAGAAGGCTCCGCGGTCGCTGCCGGCGAAAAGCGTTGCCACGCGCGCCCAGACCTCTCCCTCCTGGTTCGTCGTTCCGCTGACCGCGGCCAGTCGCACCTTGACGCGATTGAGCCGCTCCGGATCGTCGAGCGACACGACCTGCGCGAGCTGAACGCCGAGGCCGGCCGCGAGCGCCAGTTGCTGGGTGAACGGAGGAACAGGTTCCATCGTGGTCAGTGTCGATCTGTCTCAGGCCGCGGCCAGGTACGCACTGCTGGCCGCGAAATCGGTCTGGTAGCCCGCCTGCAGGTCGAAGCGATGGCTGCATTCGAGGACTTCGTAGCTGTTGTCGAAACGCGCGCCAAGCCCGCTCAATGCGACGATGGTCCCGGCACGCAATCGCGGGTTGCCTTCCGCGGAGCCGCGCGCGGTGACGAAGCGGCGCGCCCGCTGGTCGAACGCCGCCCGCGTCAACGCATCGGCCTCGGCAGCATCGACGCAGGCCAATGCGCCGAGATGCTCGACGCGCTCGCCGAAGCCGCGCTCGAGCAACTGCGCGCCGCTGACGCCGCGCCCGGCGCCGAGCTGCGTTCCGGTGGCGCGTCCGGTGAAATGCGAACCCTGGCTCGCATCCCAGCCCGACGCCGTGATCTCGGTGCACTGATGCGCAAGGTCGGCCGCGACGTGCACGCGCCTGAGCTGGCTGCCGAGCGCAAGATCGATCGTTGCTCCGGCCGCTATGCGCGAAGACACGCGCAGTGACTGACCGTCGATACGCAGCGCACAGTCGTGGCGCGCTAGCACGCGCCGCAGGAACGCCAGGTCGCTCTCGTTGAATTGCGCGAACACTCCGCTGACTCGCGGCAGGTCGCGCGCGTCGACGTTCAGACCGAGTTCCCGGCCGATCTGCTGCACCAGGTCGGCCAGCGAGACGTCGGTGTAGATTCGCGTGCGGCGCGCCAGCCGCGCTGCGACGAGCTTGTCCTCGGCACGCACGATCAGAGCCGGCGGTTCGCGCTCGCCGGCGATGGCCTCGAGGCCGCTGATGCGACCATCGAAGATCCGCTCCTGCGCTCCGAGAGGACCGGCGTCGACCGTGATGGCGGCCCCGAGCGCGACGTCGCTGCCGGCGTCGAACGCGAGCCCGGCGCCACTCTCGTGGCTGGCCCAGTTTCCCAGTCGCAATTCGAGGGCCGCGAGGCCATCGATGCTTTCGGTCGCGACCATCGACATCAGTCCGATCGCCAGTCGCTCCGGCGGCTGGCCGTTGATCGATATCGTCGGCCGCGCGGTGTAGACCGCCGCGACGCTGACTGGAATCTCGTTCGCACCCACGTCGGCGTCCCGTTTCGACCTAGTCAGCGAGCAGCCGCGCCCAGACGCGGGCGCGCTCTGCCAGCAGCGCATCGAGTTCGCGCACGCGCGCGGCTTCGTTGATCGCCGCTGCCGTCTCCGACGGCGCGGCTGCGGTCGGCGGCGTCACATCGACCAGCAGTTCATCGATCGTCACCGGCATCGTGTCTCCCCGTTCGACTAGTCGAACAACTGCATGAATTGCGAGAGCGGCACATGCTGGCCGACATCGGCCTGCGTGCCGCCGCCACCGCTGCGGCCGCCGCCCGGCCTGGCCGGAGGACTTCCGCCCTGGTCCGGAACCGCAAGCGCGCGCTGATCCGAACGTCGCAGGCTCGATTCGCCGTTTGCCGCCGCAATTCCGCGCGCCAAGCCGAGCGCCTGGCCCGCCGCCATCCCGGCGCCGAACAGGCGACCGGCCACGCCGGCGGCGCCGTCGACGCCCTGCGGCGTGCATTGCCCGATCACGGCCGGAGTCGACGCCGGCGTGCGCCGTCCACCGCCGGTACGCGCCGGCTCGGTCGCGCGTGTCTGCTGCGTCATCGCGAGGCTGACCTGGGCCCGCAGCGGCACACCTTCCGGCGAAAAGAAGTCGAGCGTTTCCCGATACGACTCGATCAGGCCGGAGAACAGGAATGTCCCCCACTCGAAACGGACGACCGGAGGAACGATGTCCAGCCTCGCCCGCGTGTCGGCTTCGTCGGGCCGCAGCAGGCGCTTGATCGGAAGCGTCTGCTCGCGCACCGATTCGCCGGTCGGCGTCGAGTCGAACTGCAGCTCGACCGAGAGCCGTGCATTGCTCTGCGTGACGATCTGCCGCCGCGTCGCGTCGCGGTTCTGCTGGTCGAGACTGTTCGAGACTTCGTAGACCAGCGACACCGGGTTGAACTGGACCTCGATCGGATCCGCGCCCTGCGGGACCAGCCGTGCCTTCGTGAGTTTCACTGCGTTCATGCGGACTGCTCCATGCCTTCATGCACGAGGTGCAACTCCTCGATCCCGACCTCGGTGGCGCGCGCATTCAGGTCGGCGGCCTTGAACTTGACCGGGAGCGCGCGTCGCAGCTTGAACTGCATGACCGGCCGGGCGGTGCCGTCGCGCAGCGCGATGACGACGTCGAGCCGCTTCGCGTAGCCGCCGCCGGCCAGCGCGTCGAATGCGAGCGCCAGGTCGCGCGCGCGCGTGACGCCTCGCCGCAGCACGACGGTGGCGTGCGTGACCGGTCCGGGGCGCTGGTGCGCGAAGCCGTTCAGTCCCCCTTCGCGGATGCTCTTGGCTTCCATCGTCGACTCGAGTCCCGAAACCTCGGCAAACGCCCCCTGCACCAGTGGCAGCGGGTCGCCGCCGGCCGAGCGCGAGAGATCGGCTTCGAAGAAACTCACATCGAAATTGAAGACGTGCAGCGGCGGGCCGGTCGCGGCGGAGGGATCACTGCTCATGTGGTCGTCTCCGGTATCTCTGCGGTCTCGCGCCACGCGACCGATCCGGATTCGCCGAGCCAGAGTTCGACCCGCAGGCGCTCGACGGAGAACGCCGGTGCGAACTCGACTGCGCAGATGACGCGGCCGTTGTCCAGATCGTTCTGCGACATCAGCGCGCGGTCGCAGCGCACTGTGAAGGCCTCGCCCGGCCGTTCGCCGCGCAGCGCGCCGCGCTGCCACAGCGCCGTCAGCAGATCCTCGAAGCGGCTGCGGATGCGCGCAAAGAGTGCGTCACCCGCCGCCTCGAACGAAAAGGCCTCGCCGGTGCGCCGCGCCAGTCTGAGCAACTGACCCATCAGGCGCCCGGCCGGCGCATTGCGCCAACCGCTGCGGTTCGACAGCGTGCGATCCGAGAGCAGCTCGATGCGATCGATGCGCGGCGCGAAGAGTGAAAGTCGAGCTGTCCACGCCCCGGCGTCGGCCTCTGGCGAGGGCGTCTGCAGTTCTCGCGCCGGCGGCAGCGGCTCGACGTCGTAGACGCCCAGCGGTGCCCGGCCTGCGATAGTGCGGAATGCGCCCCCTGCGAGCGCGCTTGCGGCGACCATCCCGCCCAGCGCGCCGTCAGGCGCGACCAGGCCCTGCGCGGTACGCGGCGGCGCGACCTGTTTGAACCACGGGTAAGCGACCTGGACGAAGCTGGCGTCGAGCCCATCCAGCGCAGCGCGCGCGTCGCGGCCGATGCGCGCGCTGCGCGCCGGAAGCGGCAACGCCAGCAGCGCGCAGCAGTCACGCCGATGCTGTGCCAGGAACTGGTTGATGCGCCCCGCGTAGCGCCGCCAGCGCGCGTAGTCCTCGTCGTCACAGCGCGGGACCGCGACACGCAGCACGCCGGGGTCGCCGACGCGCGGGGCGACGCGCGGCGCACATTCGACAAAAACTTCGGGGGGATCGACCGCGTCGCGCGACGGCGCCACGGTGTCGCGCTGCGCGGCCGCAAGTTCCGGAAGGTCGGGTATCAGCAGCTGCGCGACGTCGTCGAGCGCCTTCGCATGCGCCAGTCCGCGCCATCCGCTGCGTTCGCGGTCGATGAACGCCGGCAGCAGCTGCTCGAAGCGGTTTTCTCGTCCGGCGTCATCGAGCAGTTGAAGCATCGGCCAAGGCGCGTCGAGTGCAACGACATAGCAGCGTCGGCCGCCATTGGCGAAGAAATCGCGCACTGCAATCCCGAGCGAGGCATCGGCTCGCTCGCTGCCGCCGGCGGAAACCGGCCGATTGCGCCAGTCGGCTGCCGCGTCGAACTGCGCCCAGGCGTCGAACGGCAGCGGCTGGTCGAACGGAAGTGGCGCGCCGATCGGCACCGACACGGCAAACCGGGCTTCGAACCAGCGTGCGAGTTCGCGGTCGACCCGCGCTTCGGGCCGCCACGCACACCAGCCGACGAAAAGCGCGATGTCGGCGCGCGGTTCCAGGGCCGCCGGCGCCGCGACGCGCTCCTCGAAGCTCAGTCCGAACACTGTTGCGTTCCTCCGCCGTCGATCCGGGTCACGACTCGATCTCGATGCCCTCGGCGGACAGCACCAGTTCCTCCATCGCGACGTCGCCGCCGCCCTTGGCGGCCAGCGTGGGGCCCGTGTATTTCATCGGCACGACGCCGCGCAGCTTCCAGCTCTGGACCGCACTCTGCGCCTCATCGAGCAGCGTGATGACGACGTTCTTCTGCGCGCCGACACCGGTCGTGCGCGTCTCCTTGATCCAGTCCCACAACGACTTGGAGTCGATGACGCCGCGCTTCAGCGTGACATCGCCCACCTTGTGGATTCCAGGCACCTTGCGCACGTGGTTTTCCTTCTCGTTGCCGTTGCGGTATTCGGCGATCGTGATGTCGGTACCGAGGCCCGAGACGTCGGAGAAACCGCCGAAGGTCTCGCCCCCGTCGATGTTGACGAGGAAGTTGAAGGCGCCGTAGGGATGGGTCCTTGTGGCCATGGATGGGCTCCTCGGAGATCAGTCATTCACGCGCATCGGCGGTCTTCTGCCCGATGCGGAAGATCACGAATTCGGCGGGTTTCAGCGCCGCGACGCCGATCAGACAGACGAGCCGTCCGTTGTCGAGGTCGTTCTGTGTCATCGTCGAGCGGTCGCAGCGGACGAAGAAGGCCTGCTCGATCGTCGAGCCCAGCAGACGCCCGTTGACCCACTCGTTGTAGAGAAAGTCCTCGACGGTCGTCCGGATGTTGGCCCACAGGCGTTCGCCATTCGGCTCGAACACCGCCCACTGCGTGCTGCGGTCGATCGATGCCTCGAGGTAATTGAAGTAGCGCCGGATGTTCACGTACTTCCACTCGGGATCCGAACTCGCGGTGCGCGCGCCCCAGACGCGGTAGCCGCGGCCGGCGAAATAGCGCAGACAGTTGACGCCGAGCGGATTCAGCATTTCCTGTTCGCCGAAGCTGATTTCGCGTTCGAAGCGCAGCGCGCTGCGCACGACTTCGTTGGCAGGCGCCTTGTGCACGCCGCGCTCGATGTCGTTGCGCGCATAGATGCCGCAGATGAACCCCGACGGCGGCAATGCGATCTCCTTCGCGACCAGGTCGTTGCCCGGGCGCGCGTTCGGGTTCGCGATGACAACCCACGGGTAATACAGCGCCGCGTAGCGTGAATCGATGCGCGCCCGGGCCTCGCGTGCCTCGCCCGGAGTCAGCCGCTCGGCGGTGTCGAGCACCGCGATGCGATAGCGGCGACGCCCTTCCGCGTGCGTGATCAGGCTGCGCATGATTGCGTCGTTGGCATTCGTCGCGTAGGCCGATGCGCCCGGCGCTGCGACGATGCTGATGTCCTCGAGGCGCGCCAGTGCGGCCAGCGCCAGTTCGTAGCCCCGTTCGTTGGTCGCCGTCGCGGCGTCGGTGCCGACGATCGCCTGCACGCCGTCGTTTCCGCCGGTGAGCCGCACTCGCATCCAGTTGACCCCGCCGAGTGCTTCCGGCTGCGGGTCGGCGCCGGCGGCGCCAGCGGTCTGCAGCGTCGCGCGCAGTGCGAACGGCGCAACGTTGGCAACCGTCAGCGCGACCATGTTCTCGAGCTGCTCGGCGCGGCGCTGCGGTGTTGCACGCAGGACATCGCCGACGTAGCGCGGATGGTTCGGCGCGTAGCCCAGGTCGTCGAGCGCCATGTCGTTGCCGTCGCCATCGGTCGCCAGCACCGAAAGTGTGAGCAACACCGGATTCGCCGGCGCCGTGTCGGCCGCGACACCGCCGACGTTGCCCCCGGCGTTAACTTCCTGGAAGCCTGTGTCGACCTTTTGCCAGAACTGGATGCCGGCGCCAGCGCCCGTGCGGATCAGGCTGCCGACCGGAGCGGCGCGGCGCGCGGTGGCGGGGGCTGGCGATTCCACCTCTCGCACGCGCACGACGCCGTTGCCGCACTCGCCCGCGAAGCGCGCTGAGAACTGCACGACGTTTCCGGCTCCGGTCGCGAGGTTGGCGCTGCTTGCGAAGCCTTGTGCCGGCTGATCGGCCGGAGCTGCCGCGGACCTCGCTGTGTAGGTACGCGCGATGTACAGCCGCGAACCACCCTCGTTGAAATACGCGCGGACCGCATGCGCGAGGAAGTTGGTCGTCGCGGTGCCGGGATCGGCGGCGCCGAAGCGCAGGTCCGCGAGCCCGCCGTACAGCCGCTCGAAGTCCGCGAAGCTTGTCAGCAGCTCGGGGATCTCGGTCAATGTGGCCACGGGTCCCTTGCGGGTCGGGCCGACGAAGGCAGTCGTGCTGGTTCCCACGCCTTCGATCGACTTGGCCCGGAAACTCGTTTCCTCGACATAGACGCCGGGGGCTAGGTATTCAGGCACGGTGCACCTCCTTCACGGGAATCGAGTCCGCTCTCAGACAGGTTCTATGGCAAGTTGATGGTGAGCGGCGTCGTGCGGCCGCTGGCGATGACGACAGTGACGACGGTTCTGACGAAACCCGCGCCGCTCGCGAGTGCGAGGGCGTCGGTATCAGGCGGACTGCTCGCAGCCGGCTCGAAGACCGCGGTGACTTCCGCGTCGCGCTCGCGCACGAAGGCATTCGCTCCGCCGCTTGGAATGAACAGCGGCACACCCGGAACGGCGACCACTGCCTCCCCGCGCGCGTCGCTCTGCCCGCGGCCGAGCACCCTGGTTTCATCTCCGACCTCATGCACGGTGATCACGCAGCCAGCGGCCGCGGCACCACCGCGCTCGACACGCACCCGCACCACCGACCACGGCGCGGCGAGCGGCGCAGAAGGCGCCGGATACATCCGCACGTCGATCGGATCGAAGAGCGGCGGCGATCCTCCCGCATCGGAACGCGGAAGTCCGAACGTGACGGTGCGTGCCAGGTAGCGCCCGCGCGGATCCTCCAGCGTCGTACGGATTGTCACTGCCGGCGCGACCGTAGTCGGCGCCGGAAACGTCGCTTCGTATTCCTCGAACTCCGCGCGACGGGCCGCCGGCTCAGTGAATTCGTGCAGCACGAGCAGGCCGCTCAGGTTGCGGAGCCAGCGCTGCCCGGTTCCGTGCACGCGCAACGGCGCGTCGAGCGGACGGCGTGAGACTGCATCGACCGGCCGCAGCGCGGCCCAGACGCGGAACTCGACGTCCTCGACGATCATGCAGGGACCTCGTCCGTGAATCGCAGGCGCTGCGCGACGACATTGCGGCCTTCGTCGTGCTCGACATCGAGCTGCACGACACGCGCGACGAATGGCGCCGACAACCGGTACGACGGCGTCACCGCATCCCAGATGCGCATCATGTCCTCGACCGTCATCTCGGTCGGAGCGAGCTGGATCTGGTCGCCGTCGTCAAAGCCGGCGTCGACCGTTGTCAGCAGCGAGCGATCGATGACCGGCAACAGGTACAGCTCGCGCATCGCCCACGCGAAGAGCACGAGCTCATCACCCGGCGCGTCCGCCCAGACCGTGAGCATCAGATGGACGTCGAGCGGCAACGGCTGGTTGATTCGACCCGGCCCCGCCGGAAACTGGCGGTTGCGCTGGTGCTCGTTGATCAGCAGCCGGTACGGCCAGAGCGTGATGCGACTGCCTGCGCCGTCGGGCCGTTCGCGAACCAGGCTGCCCGACCCCACCGACTCGAAGCTGCACGGATGAGTGGCGCGCAGATCAGAGGGAAACGCGCGATCGAGATAGCGCGCCAGTCCATCCGCCAGGGCATGCAGCGCAAAGACATTCGCCATCAGTGCTCCCGGCGGCCCGGCGGCAGGCCAAGCTCGGCGACCGCCCGCTCGAAGCCGGCAGCATCTTCGCTGCGCCGCCAGCGCACGCGGCCGTCACCCGCAACCACACTCTCGATCAACCCCTGCCCTTCCATCCAGTCGAGCGCCTGCTGAAGCAGCGTCGCGTTCACCGGCACATCCGCACGCAGCCACCAGCGCGCGATCCCTTCAGCGGTGTCGCTCGCTTGAGGATGCGCAAGCAGGTAAGCCACCAGCGTGTGCACGACACGCATCAGATCGGAGACGTCGTTCATCGTGTCCGAAGCCGCTCACGCCGGACCACCTCTGCAAGGTCGATGCCAGCGTTTTTGCAATCGCAAGTGCTTGTTTGTTCAGGCGCCGACCGAGCAGCCGGCGCGCAGGGCGTGATGAATTTGTCCCGCTCAGCGTGTTACGCCCCGCGACCGCCGGCGCAGCAGGAGCTGTGACGATTTGGTCCGGTGGAGAGACGCGTTTGTCTCAGCGGCAACGCGCTGGGCGGTCTGCCCTGGGCGTCCACCTGAAGAGGCAACTTGGAGTGAGAGGCTCCGGGCAGACCGGAAGCGTCGCGCAGACCGCTACTTCTGCTTCTCCACGACGACCCGCCCCGCCGCATTGATGTAAACGCGGTACTTGTTACCGTCCTTGCACACACACGCGTAGTCGTTCTCTGCATTCACCTTGACGGCGACGACCTGTCCGCAAGGCAATCCCTGCAACGCGATGACGGACGTCATGTCCTTTTTCAGCGCCTCATCGTCGACAGCGAACGACGGTCCGGCAAAGAGTGCCGCCACAAGCAGCGACTGGGCGAAACCTGCAGTGCGAGTTTTCATGGATCCCGCGGCATCAGACATCGAGAGTGGCGAACTTCTTCGGATCTGCAAGCATGCCCCAGATCGCTTCGCGCGAGGAAACGATCGCCGAGGCGAGCTTCTGGTCGGCATCCTGGAGCAGCGAAAGCACCTTCATCAACAAGATGTCGTAGGAGCGGCGCAGCTGCGCCATCGTGATCTTGGCCCTGCCCTGATAGTAGTCACGGAACTGCTGAAGCAGGTCGTCGACCTGGTTCTTGAGGCTGAGCTTGGTGAAGGTGCCGAT
>DAINBQ010000002.1:0-36364 GCA_036732825.1 Burkholderiaceae bacterium
GCGAAGGCCTGGCTGGTGCGGTCGTACCAGCCGGCCGCACGCAGTTCCTCGATGAAGATCGCATCGGCCCGGCGCAGCAGGTCCGCGTAGGACTGCTTCACCTCGCCGAGGATGCGCACGCCGAGACCCGGGCCGGGGAACGGATGCCGGAACACCATGTCGCGCGGCAGGCCGAGAGCGAGCCCCAGGCTGCGCACCTCGTCCTTGAAGAGTTCCCGCAGCGGCTCGAGCAGCTTCAGGTGCAGCGTTTCGGGCAGGCCGCCGACGTTGTGATGACTCTTGATCGTCATCGCCTTCTTGGTCTTCGCACCGGCCGATTCGATGACGTCCGGATAGATCGTCCCCTGCGCCAGCCACTTCGCATTCGGCAGCTTCGCGGCTTCTTCCTGGAACACGTGCACGAACTCGCGGCCGATGATGCGGCGTTTCTCCTCGGGGTCCGTGACGCCGGCGAGCGCGTTCATGAAGCGCGCAGTGGCATCGATGTGCAGCAGCTTCATGCCCAGGTGCTTGTCGAACGTGTCGACCACCTGCCGGCCTTCGTCGAGCCGCAGCAGCCCGGTGTCGACGAACACGCAGGTGAGCTGGCTGCCGATCGCGCGGTGAATCAGCGCGGCCGCCACCGAAGAGTCGACGCCGCCGGACAGTCCAAGGATCACCTCTTCGGCGCCGACCTGCGAGCGGATCTTCTCGACTGCCTCGCCGGCGTAGTCGCCCATCACCCAGTCGGCCCGCGCACCGCAGATCTCGAGCACGAACCGGCTCAGGATCGCCTGTCCCTGCGGCGTATGCGTGACTTCGGGATGGAACTGCACCGCGTAGTAACGCCGGCGTTCGTCGGCCATGCCGGCGATCGGGCAGGACTCGCTCGACGCCATCAGCGCGAAGCCCGGCGGCATCTCGACGACTTTGTCGCCGTGGCTCATCCAGACCTTCAGCAGGCCGTGTCCTTCGGCCGTGCGCTCGTCCTCTATGCCTGCCAGCAGCTTCGTGTGTCCGCGCGCCCTCACCTCCGCGTAGCCGAACTCGCGCGCGTGGCCGCCCTCGACCTTGCCGCCGAGCTGGTGCGCCATCGTCTGCATGCCGTAGCAGATGCCGAGCACCGGCACCCCCAGTTCGAAGACGGCCGGCGGTGCCTTGTCGGTCGATTCCTCATACGCCGACATGTGGCTGCCCGAGAGGATCACGCCCTTGGGCGCAAAGTCGCGCACGAAATCGTCACTGACATCGGCCGGGTGGATCTCGCTGTAGACACCCGCTTCGCGCACGCGCCGGGCGATCAGCTGCGTGACCTGCGAACCGAAGTCGAGGATCAGGATGCGGTCGTGTTTCGTCATCGGGTGCGGCCGGCGCGCCGGCAGGTGGTCGAAGTGCTGCCAGGGAATGGCTCAAGAACGGAGCGGATCGCTGCCGTGCAAGTCAGCCGCACTCCAGTCAGTCCTCCAGCCGGTAGTTCGGTGCTTCCTTCGTGATTCGCACGTCGTGCACGTGCGATTCGCGCATTCCGGCAGTCGTGATCTCGACGAACTGCGCCTTGGTCCGCATTTCGTCGATCGAATTGCAGCCGCAATAGCCCATGCTGGACCGCAAGCCGCCCGTCATCTGGTAGATGATTGCCAGCACACTTCCCTTGTACGGGACCATGCCTTCGATCCCTTCGGGGACGTACTTGTCGACGTTGGCGTCGTTGTCCTGGAAGTAGCGCTCGGCGGATCCTTCCGTCATCGCGCCCAGGCTGCCCATGCCGCGATAGCTCTTGTATGAACGGCCCTGGTACAGGATCACTTCGCCCGGGGCCTCCTCCGTGCCGGCGAACATGCCACCCATCATCACCGAATACGCGCCCGCTGCGAGCGCCTTTGAAACGTCGCCCGAATAGCGGATTCCGCCATCGGCGATGAGCGGAACGCCGGTGCCGGCCAGGGACTGCGCGACGTTCGACACCGCGGTGATCTGCGGCACGCCCACGCCGGCCACGATCCGCGTCGTGCAGATCGAGCCGGGCCCGATGCCGACCTTGACGCCATCAGCACCGGCATCGACCAGTGCGCGCGCCGCCTCGGCGGTCGCGACATTGCCGCCGATGACGTCGACGTCCGGGAAGTTCTTCTTGACCCATTTCACCCGATTCAGCACGCCCTGGTGATGGCCGTGCGCGGTATCGACGATCAGCACATCGACGCCAGCCTTGACCATCAATTCGGCCCGCTCGTCGGAGTCGGGCCCGGTGCTGATCGCGCCGCCGACGCGCAGCTTGCCGAGCGCGTCCTTGGCGGCCAGCGGGTGCTCGGTGGCTTTCGTGATGTCCTTGACGGTGACCAGTCCGCGCAGTTCATCGTCGCCGTTGATCACGGCCACGCGCTCCAGCCGGTGCTTGTGCATCAGCGCCTTCGCTTCTTCGAGACTGGCGCCCTCGGGAACCGTGACCAGGCGCGCGCGCGGCGTCATGATGTCGCGGATCGGAGCGTCGTAGCGGGTCTCGAATCGCAGGTCGCGGTTGGTCACGATGCCGACGATGCGCTTGCCCTCGACCACCGGCAGTCCCGAGATCTTGTGTGCACGCTGCAGTTCGATCGCGTCACGCACCGTCATGTCCTGCGTGACGGTGATGGGGTCGCGCAGCACGCCGGCCTCATGACGCTTGACCTTGATGACCTGCGCGGCCTGCTCTTTCGGCGTGATGTTCTTGTGGATGATCCCGATGCCGCCCTCCTGCGCGAGTGCGATCGCGAGGCGGGCCTCGGTCACGGTATCCATCGCCGCCGAGACCAGCGGGATATTCAGGGAGATGTTGCGGGAGAGCTTTGTGGAGAGCTGTACGTCGCGGGGAAGGACCGCCGAGTAGGCGGGGACGAGCAGCACGTCATCGAAGGTCAGCGCCTTCTGAACCAACCGCATAGTTGTCCTCATGACGCAAAAGCGGAGTATACGCGACCGTTCGGACGACTATTTGGCACCGAACTGCATGCCTGTTCAGGCGACTGAAGTCTTGCCGGGTGCCGGAAAAGCGTCGGACAATGGGCGGCGAAGGAGGACGTATGCGCGCTGAATTACAGGCGGTTCGACGGACGTTGGCGGTGGCGATCGCGCTGGGCGCACTGACGGCGCTGCCGGCCGCGGCCCAGTGGGTCTGGAAGGACAGCAACGGACGCACCGTTTATTCCGATCGCTCGCCACCGGCCGACGTGAAGCCTTCGCAGATCGTGCGGCAGCCAGCCAATCCCGTGCTGGCCCCTGCACCTGCGCCGGCCAGCCCAACGGAGGCGTCGAAGGCGCCGGCCGAGAAGGCTCAGGCGGCAAGCGGTCCGAAGACCGTCGCGGAACAGGAGATGGAGTTCCGCAAACGCCAGCAGGAGCGCGCCGATAACGAACGCAAGGAACAGGAAGAACAGCAGAAGAGCGCTGCAAAGGCGGCAGAATGCGAACGGGCCCGCGGCTATCTGAAGGGTCTTGAAGACGGCCAGCGGATCGTTCGTACCGATGCATCCGGCAACCGCGAGTACCTCGACGACACCCAGCGCAAGGCGGAGATCGAACGCACGCGCAAGATGGTTCAGTCGTTCTGCAGCTAGCTCATCCTCACCGGCCTGCCCTTTTGCGCTTGATCTTCGCGCGGATGCGGCGGGCCTCCTTCGGCTCGACCTTCAGCGGCCGGTAGATTTCGACCCGGTCCGCGTCGCGCACCTCTTCCTGTAGCGAACACGGCCGGCCCCAAATGCCGGCATCCGGCACCGCGCCGAGCTCGGGGCGGCGCGTGAGCAGCCCCGACGCATCGATCGCATCGCGAACGGTCGCGCCGGAGGCCAGTCGCACCTCGACGATGTCCTCGGCGCCAGGCGCGCAGTAGGCGACCGTCACCAGGACTTCAGTTGGGGCCATAGAGTTGCTCGGCGCGTTCGGCGAACGAGTCGACCATCGAGTTCGCGATCGCATCGAACACCGGTGCGACCGCCCGTCCGAGCCATCCGCTTGCGAACTCGTAGTGCAGCGACAGGTGAACCTTGCACGCGCCTGGCCGCAGCGGGAGGAAATGCCAGTGGCCGGTCAGCGCACGGAACGGTCCTTCGACGAGACTGATCCGGATCTGCTCCGGATAACGATGGTCGTTGCGCGTCGTGAACCGCGTGCGGATGCCCAGATAGGCGATGTCGATGCTCGCATCGACCCCGCCCTCGTGATCCGCGATCACGCGCGATCCCTCGCACCACGGCAGGAACGCCGGATACGCCTCGACGTCGGCGACCAGATCGAACATCTGTTCGGCGCTGTAGTGGACGTAGACGGAGCGATCGACGCGTGGCATGGCGAGCCGGAGATACACTCGAATGTTCGGGGATTCTATTCAGGCAGGCACGACCGCAGTGGCCATCGTTCAGAACAAGAAGGCGCAGCATGACTACTTCATCGAGGAGCGGTACGAGGCCGGGCTGGTGCTCGAAGGCTGGGAAGTGAAGGCAATCCGTGCCGGCCACGTGCAGCTGGGCGAAGCATATGTCGTGATCCGCAATGGCGAACTCTTCCTGCTCAATGCCCATGTCAGTCCGCTGCCGACTGCGTCGACGCATATCACGCCCGAAGCGACGCGAACACGCAAGCTGCTGATGCATTCGAACGAGATTCGCAAGCTGATCGGCAAGGTGGAGCGCGCGGGATACGCGCTGGTACCACTCGACCTTCACTACAGCAAGGGCCGCGTGAAGCTGGAGGTCGGCCTCGCGAAGGGCAAGCGGCAGTTCGAGAAGCGCGCCTCGGAAGCCGACAAGGACTGGAAGCGGCAGCAGAACCGGTTGCTGAAGTCGCGCAGTCGCTGACCGCGCGCGGTCAGGGCCGCTGTCTGCCGAGGAAGCCGTCGTAGAAGACGCGCAGCTCGTTCAGATCGAAGGTGAAGATGCCGGACCGTACGCCAGGGTCGGCCTCGAGTTCGGCGCGCGCCGCCGCTTCCGATTCGGCGCGCAACACGATCATTCCCTTGTCGGAATACCGCGCGCCGAGCACGATGCGGCCGGCGTCGCGCAGGCGCTCGAGGTTCTGGCCATGCTCGCGAAAGCTCGGCTGCTCACCGGGCGGCCTGCCGGCGATCCATCCGGGACCGAGTGAGAACACGACGAGAAAGTCCTTTCCTGCCGCTGCGACCCCACCCGCGTCCGCTGCTGCGGCTGTCCCCGTGACGATCTGGGCCGCGACCGGAAGCACAGCGGCCAGGAGGACTTTTGCGATTGACTGCTTCGTCATCTCGACCTCCTCGGATTCGCTGCCGCGCGGTACCCAGTGTACCCAGCGCATTGGGTGAGAGCGGCAGAGCGCCATGAGGACTGAAGACGCGAGCTGCAATGGCTATTGCAGGGATCAAGTCGACGCTTGTTCGCGCCGCAAAAGGTTTGACAACGCCGAGCGGCACCACTTACCGTAGTTACATATCACGCCGCCCGCCCCGCCTGCACTTGGCGGTGCGCCTCGTACGGTGCCAGGGAGCCAAGATGCCGAAGTCGGGACGTCGAACCGCGCGGCTGGTCGCGCTATGCATGCTGGGCTGTCTGCTGTTTAACTATCCGATCCTGGCGCTGTTCAACCGCCCTGCCGACTTTCTCGGCATTCCGGTGCTGTACGCATGGATCTTCGGCGCCTGGACGGTGCTGATTGTGCTGATGGCTCACGCGGTCGAACGCGAAGACTAGAACCTGTCTCAGAGTCCACGATGCATCGCGTTGCGAAGAGAGGCGGGCGGATGCTAGGCGGTTGGCGAAGGACCGTAGCTTGGCCTACGGCCGAGCCGGCCAACAACGCAGACGCCCGCCACCGCAGCGGCAGAGCCGCTGCGTCGTCGGAAACCTCCCAAGAAGCGCACGCGCGTAGCGCGTGCTCAGCTTCGCAACCCTGCGGGGCGGGGTCGCTCATGTCGCAAGTGAGGGCGCGTGGCGTTGTTGCGGCTCCGGTCTTTGCATTGAGCAATGGTCCCCTAGCCGCGCCTAGCCTGCACCCAATGCAACGCCGCCGCGACCACCGCGGATTTTGAGATAGGTTCCGGGCGCACAGCATGCTCCAGGGCGGGTTCATCATCGCCACTTCGTTCGCCTACCTGGGGCTCCTTTTCGCGATCGCCTATTACGCCGACCAGCGGGCCGACAGCGGCCGCCCGGTCATAGCCAGCCCCTACATTTACAGCCTGTCGCTGGCCGTGTACGCGACGGCGTGGACGTTTTACGGCAGTGTCGGCCGTGCCGCGAGCGACGGCGTCGGCTTCCTGCCGATCTACATCGGCCCGACGCTGATGATCGCGCTCTGGTGGCTGGTGCTGCGCAAGATCCTGCGCATCTCCAAGCAGAACCGCATCACGTCGCTGGCGGATTTCGTCGCTTCGCGTTACGGCAAGAGCGCGCTGCTGGGCGGCGTGGTCACGATCATCGCGGTGGTCGGCATCGTGCCCTACATCTCCCTGCAATTGAAAGCGATCTCCAACAGTTTCACGATCTTGGTGCAGTACCCGGAGATCGTGATGCCAGCCAAGCTGGGCGCGGCACCCCTGTTGCAGGACACGGCACTGTGGGTGGCTCTGATCCTGGCACTGTTCACGATCGCATTCGGCACGCGCCATCTGGACGCCGCCGAACACCATCCGGGGATGGTGGCTGCGATCGCATTCGAATCCCTGGTCAAGCTGCTCGCGTTCGTCGCCGTCGGTGCTTTCGTGACCTGGGGAATTTACGACGGCTTTGGCGACGTGTTTGCGCGCGCCGCGGCGGTTCCGAGGATCGCTCAGTTGCTCACTCCGCTGGAAGTCGTGGCCGGCGGCTATGCGAGCTGGGTCTGGCTGACCATTCTGTCGATGCTGGCGATCATGTTCCTGCCACGCCAGTTCCAGGTCGCGGTCATCGAGAACATCGACGAAAGACACCTGAAGAAGGCGATCTGGGTGTTCCCCGCCTACATGCTGGCGATCAACATCTTCGTGCTGCCGATCGCCTTCGGCGGCCGGTTGCACTTTCCGGCAGGCAACGTCGATGCCGACACCTTCGTGCTGACCTTGCCGATGGCCGAGCATCAGGAACTGTTGGCGCTGCTGGTGTTCATCGGCGGGCTATCTGCGGCCACCGGCATGGTGATCGTCGAGACGATCGCGTTATCGACGATGGTCTGCAACGACCTGCTGATGCCCGTGCTGCTGCGCATGCGGCAGCTGCGCCTGGCCGCGAGGCCCGACCTGACCACCCTGATCCTTGGCATCCGGCGCGGCGTGATCGTGCTGGTGCTGCTGCTCGGGTATCTGTACTTCCGCCTGGCCGGCGAGGCCTATGCGCTGGTGTCGATCGGGCTGATCTCGTTCGCAGCGGTCGCGCAATTCGCCCCGGCCATCATCGGTGGCATCTACTGGCGGGGCGCAACACGGCGTGGTGCACTCGCCGGTCTGATCGCAGGGTTTGGCGTGTGGCTGTATACGCTGCTGCTGCCCGCGCTCTCACGCTCCGGCTGGTTGCCGATCTCCTTTCTGGAACACGGCCCGTTCAGCATCGAACTGCTAAAGCCGCTCGCCTTGTTCGGGCTCACGGGGCTGGACCAGATCACGCACGCGATGATCTGGAGCATGATCGCCAACATCGGACTGTATGTGGGCGTTTCAATGGCCGGCACGCAGTCGGCCGTCGAGCGCCGGCAGGCAAGCGTGTTCGTCGACGTGTTCCGGCACGAGGCCGGCGGAGCGCGCTTCTGGCGCGGCACGGCCTCGGCACGCGATCTGTATGCGGTGCTGGCTCGGTTCATCGGCGTCACCGCGGCTGACACCGCGTTTGCCGACTACGCGCGGGCGCGTGGACTTTCCTGGCCCAACGATGAACTGATGGCGGACGCCGAGTTCGTTCACTACGTCGAGACCCAACTGGCCGGCGCAATAGGCGCGGCTTCGGCCCGCATCATGATCGCCTCCGCGGTCAAGGAAGAGGCACTGACGCTGGAAGAGGTAAGCGCGATCCTCGACGAAGCGTCGCAGGTGGTCGTCTACAGCCACCGGCTGGAGCAGAAGTCGCGGGAACTGGAATTGGCCACCGCCGAACTGCGCGCGGCCAACGAACGACTGAAGGAACTCGACCGCCTGAAGGACGACTTCATTTCCACGGTGACACATGAACTGCGCACGCCGCTGACCTCGATCCGCGCGTTCTCCGAGATACTGTTGGCCAACCCGAAGGTGGATCTTGACCAGCGCATGGAGTTTCTCGGCATCATCACCCGCGAAACCGAGCGGCTGACGCGGCTGATCAACCAGGTGCTTGACCTGGCGAAGATCGCTTCCGGCCGCGCTGAATGGCAAATGACGCGGGTCGACGTGCGCGAGGTCGTGGCCGACAGCCTGGCCCGGATGAGCCAGGTATTCAAGGAAAAGGGCGTTCAGCTCGAGGCTCGACTGCCCGAGCACACGCCGCCGGTGCAGGTCGATGTCGACCGCCTGATCCAGGTCTTGATGAACCTGCTGTCCAATGCATTGAAATTCAGTCCGGAGGGCCGCGGCCGGGTCGAGGTGACGTTGCGCGTGCTCGACGGCGAGGTGCGCATCGACGTGCGCGACAACGGGCCTGGTGTGCGCCGCGAGGATCAGGCACTCATCTTCGACAAGTTCTGGCAGGGGGGCGACACTCTGGTCGCCAAGCCGCCGGGAACGGGTCTGGGGCTGAATATCAGCCGCCAGATCGTCGAATACTTCGGCGGCCGCATCTGGGTTGAAAGCGAACCGGGCGCCGGCGCATGCTTTGCTTTCACGCTGCCGCTGGCGCCGGCATCGACTCTCGCGCCCGCCTGACGCCCGGCCGTCGGTGTGAAGCAGGCGTCCGCGACAACACTGCGTAATGTGTTGATACCAGACCATCAGGGGTAGTCATGAGCGAAACGACGCGCAAGGTGCTCATCGTTGATGATGAGCCGAACATCGTCACCGCACTCGAATTCCTGCTCAAGCGGAGCGGCTATGACGTACGGCTGGCGGCGAACGGCGCCGAGGCGCTGGAGCAGGTCGAAACCTACCGGCCGGATGTCGTCCTCATGGACGTCATGATGCCGATCAAGAGCGGTTTCGAGGTCTGCCAGAGAATGCGGGAACGACCCGACCTGGCGCAGATCAAAATCGTGATGCTGTCGGCCAAAGGCAGCGAGGCCGAAGTCAGCAAGGGCCTGTCGCTCGGCGCCGACCTTTACATCACCAAGCCATTTTCCACGCAGGAACTGGTGTCCACGATCAACCGGCTGTTCGAACCGGGCGGAACGCCGAGCCAATGAGATTCTTGCGCGGCGTCTGGCTCTGGGTACTGATCGCCTGCGGCGGCGTGCTCCTGGTGCTCGCTACCGGGGCGTTACTGCTTTATCTCGCGACGGACACCGAACGCAGACCAATTCTCAGCGCTTTGGCAAGCGAATCCGCGCCCCTGTTGTCCTTTGGTACGACCATCCTGCTCGTGGTCGCCGGCATGGCGGCACACTGGCTGTTTCGCCGTTATCCGCATGCGGCACGCCAGCTCGCCGAGCAGTCGCGCAGCGTGCTGGCCGCCGAGCACGGCTTTCGCGTGGCTGCGGCGGACGCGCCGGAACTGGCCGACGTCGCCTCTGCAATCAACCAGTTGGCCGACGCCTACCACCGCGTCGAGCAGGATCTCGATCAGCGCAGCGCCGACGCGCGGGCGCGCGTCGAGGAAGAGCGTGACCGCTTCGCAGCTCTGATGTCGGAGCTTTCGCAGGGCGTGCTGGTGTGCAACGCCGACGGGCGCATCCTGCTCTACAACTCGCGCGCCGCAGCGTTGCTGGCACCGTTCGTCGGCAGCGCACCGCGCGGCGATTACAAACCGCTCGGCCTCGGCCGTTCGGTACTCGCGTTGCTCGACCGCAATCAGGTCGCGCATGCATTGGACTTGATTCAGCAGCAGCTCGATCACGTAGATCGGCCGCACGCGCGTTTTGTCGTCTCGGTTGCCAATGGCGCTCTGCTCCGCGTGCAGGTGGCGCCGTTCCTCGGAGCGGAGGGGCTTGTAGCCGGCATGGTATTTACCTTCGATGACGTGAGCGGCATGGTCGGCCGCGAAGCTCAACGCCTGCGGCTATTGCAGTCGCTGGCGACCGGCACGCGTGCGCCTGCGGCCAACCTGCGCGCAGCGGCAGAGAACCTCGCCGGGTATCCGGACATGCCGGCCGACCAGCGCAAACAATTCGTTGAAATCGCCGTTGCCGAGTCGCGGATCCTGACTGACCGGCTGAACACCGCGCTGCGCGAGTATGCCGATGCACTGAAGGGCAGCCTGACGCTGGACGACATGCGCGCGGTCGACTTGCTGGCAGTTGTGCAGCGGCGCATCAGCGATGTACTGCAGCTGCCGACCTCAATCGAGGAAGCCGACTCGGAACTGTGGTTGCGCGTAGACAGTTATGCGATCGTGCAGGCGATGACCTTCCTGGCGGCACGCCTCGCTGGCGACTACCCGATCCACGGTTTTCAGCTGCGCGCCAGCAGCGGCGGCGGCTTTGCCGAGGTCGATCTGATCTGGACGGGCGCAATCGTCAGCAGCGAAGCACTGTCGCTGTGGGAAGGCGAACCAATGCGGATCGGAGCCGAGGAAACACCGCTCTCGCTGCGTGACGTGCTCGAGCGCCACGGCGCCGAGGCGTGGCTGCAGGTCGACAAGATCCGCCAAATCTCGCGCTTCCGCTTCCTGCTGCCGCGCGGAGAGGCTGCGGCGGCGTTGGCCTACAAGACAAGCACCGCGGAAAGCCGGCCGGAGTTCTATGACTTCGATTTGTTCGACCGTATCGATACGGCCGGTGCGCTGGCTGAACGCAAGCTGTCGGAGCTTTCGTACACGATATTCGATACGGAAACCACGGGACTGGAGCCGTCGGCCGGCGACGAGATAATCTCGATGGGTGCGGTTCGCATTGTCAACGGCCGTTTGCTGAAGCAGGAAGTGTTCGAGCAACTGGTCAACCCGCGCCGGTCGATCAGCCGCGAGTCAGTTGCCGTGCACGGAATCGAGGCGCGCCAGTTGCTCAATGAGCCGCCGATCGAACAGGTGCTGCCGCGGTTCCATCGCTTCTGCGAGGATACGGTGCTGGTGGCTCACAACGCCGCGTTCGACATGCGTTTCCTCGAACTGAAGGAAGCCGCCGCCGGAGTGCACTTCGGTCAGCCGGTGCTCGACACGCTTCTGCTTTCGGCGGTCGTGCACCCGAGCCTGGACAATCACGATCTGGATACGATTGCCGAACGTGTCGGTGTCCGCGTGATCGGGCGGCACACCGCGCTCGGCGATGCACTGGTGACAGCCGAAGTGTTCCTGCGTCTGCTGCCACTGCTTGCCGAACGTGGCATCGTCACTCTGGCGCAGGCGCTCGAGGCGTCTCGCGCAAGCTACCTTGCGCGCCTTCAGTACTGAACCGGAACGCCGCCATGGCAGAGCACTTCCCGACTCCGATTGGCAAGCCCGACCGCCGACTTGCCGGCGAGCAGCGAACACTGGCACAGCCGCTGCGCAGCCTCATCCGCGGCGCGCCACTGGTCTGCAACGAAAAAGATACGGTTCGCACAGCCGTTCAGCGGATGCACGATGAAAATGTCGGTGCGATCGTCGTTCTCGACGGCCGGAACCGCCCGATCGGGATCTTCACCGAACGCGACCTGTTGCGGGCAACACTGCAGCTGCAGCTCGATGCGCCAGTGACCGACGTCATGTCAAGCGACCCGCTGTCTCTGCCCGACCACACGCCCTCGTACGAAGCTGCATTGCTGATGATCCAGCACGGCATCCGCCACGTGCTGGTCAATCGAGACGATCAGCTTGTCGGCGTGATTTCGGAGCGTGATCTGTTTTCGCTGCAGCGCCTCGGCCTGGGCGAGCTGACGATGGAGACCCGGCTGGCACGCGACGTCGATACATTGGCCGGCCTCGCCGGACGGGTGCGGCAGCTGACGCGGATACTGCTCGAACAGGGAGTCGCGGCAGAGCAGTTGACGTTGTTCGTTTCCGTGTTGAACGACCGCATCTCCGAACGGATCATAGAGCTGGTGCGCAAGCGTCACAGCTGGGAGCGTATCGGCTGGTGCTGGCTTGCGTTCGGCAGCGAGGGTCGGCTCGAACAGACTTTCGCCACCGATCAGGACAACGGGCTGGTATTCGTTGCCCACGACGACCGTGCGCCGGCACGGGTGCGCGAGCTGCTTTTGCCGTTTGCGCGCGAAGTCAACGAGGCGCTCGATGCCTGCGGCTTTCCGCTGTGCAAGGGCAACGTGATGGCATCCAACCCGGAGCTGTGCCTGTCGATGGCGGAATGGAAGGCCAAGCTCGAAGGCTGGCTCGCCAACTCGGACCCGAAGGCGCTGCTAGATGCCGCGATATGTTTCGATTTCCGCGCGCTGTACGGTGACGCTCGACTGGCGTCGGACCTGCGCCGATGGTTCCTCGAAGTCACGCGCAAGCGGCCGAACTTCCTGCGCCTGATGGCAGAGAACGCGCTCCAGGTAAAGCCTCCGCTGGGTCGCTGGCGCGACTTCATCACCGAGGATGCACCCAACACACCGGGCACGATCAACCTGAAGATGTACGGCGTGCGGCCCTTCGTCGATGCGGCGCGCGTCTATTCACTGGCCCACGGGTTGCCGCAGACGAACACTGCAGACCGCCTGCGCGGGGCCGGATCCGCCGGCGCGCTGCCGACGGATGAAACCCGGTCGATGCTGGCTGCGTTCTTCCTGATCCAGCGCATCCGGCTCGCGCACCAGGCGACTTCCGACACCTTTGCTGCCCACGACGGATCGAACCGGATCGACCCGGACACGCTCAATCAGCTCGACCGAAGATCGCTGAAGGAGGCGTTCCGTATCGCCCGCGACCTGCAGTCACGGCTCGCGATGGACTATCACTTGTAGCGAGGGACCTAGGCCTTCTGCACCTGCTGGCTCTTGATGACCGACATTGCCGCGGCGATCAGGCTCGCGACGTCCGCCAGATTGGCCGGAACGATCAGCGTGTTGTTCGTCTTCGCGAGGTTGCCGAACGCGTCGACGTAGCGATCCGCCACCCGCAGGTTCACTGCCTCCATCCCGCCCGGCTGGCGGACGGATTCCGCGACCATCTGGATCGCGCGCGCCGTGGCCTCCGCAACCGCGAGTACCGCGCCGGCTTCGCCCTGCGCGATGTTGATCTGCGCCTGCTTCTCGCCCTCGGATCGCGCGATTTCGGCCTCGCGCGCGCCGGTCGCGATGTTGATCTGCTCCTGCTTGCGCCCTTCGGACGATGCGATCAGCGCGCGCTTCTCGCGCTCGGCGGTGATCTGCGCCTGCATCGCGTGCAGGATCGCATTCGGTGGAGTGATGTCCTTGATTTCATAGCGCAGGACCTTGACGCCCCAGTTCATCGCCGCTTCGTCGATAGCGGAGACGACGCTGTGGTTGATGAACTCGCGCTCCTCGAAGGTCTTGTCGAGCTCGAGCTTGCCGATCACCGAACGCAGCGTCGTCTGCGCCAGCTGCGTGATCGCGAGGATGTAGTTGCTGGCGCCGTACGAGGCCCGCTGCGGATCGGTGACCTGGAAATACAGCACGCCGTCCACCTGCAGCTGCGTGTTGTCCTTCGTGATGCAGACCTGGCTCGGCGTATCGAGCGGAACCTCCTTCAGGCTGTGCTTGTAGGCCGCGCGATCGATGAAAGGGATGACGATGTTGAGGCCGGGCTGCAGCGTCGCGTGGAACTTGCCGAGCCGCTCGACCACCCAGGCGCTCTGCTGCGGCACGACCTTGACCGCCTTCACGACGAACGTGATCGCGACGACCAGAACGACGATCGCGATGATCGCAACGCCGTCGACATAGGTGAACATGAATGGATCTCCTACCGCGGCTTCGCGGCGACGATGAGGCGGTTGGCCTGGATCTCGCGGATCACGAAGTCACCGGCGGCCGGCAGTTCGCCCGGTGCGAGCTCGACGTCCCAGGTCGCACCGCGGTACTGCGCGCGCGCCGTACGACCCGGCGTCCAGGCGTCGACGCGCAGGGTCTGGCCGATATCCATGTGCTGCACCCGATCGTCCGCGCGCTCGTGCAGGCGCCGGCCGAACCGGGTCGAGCGCAGCCACATCGACCCGCCCAGTCCGATCGCTGCGGCGATCACGAGCTGGAGCGCCAGCGACGCACCGGCCAGCGCACCGAGGCCGGCGGCACCGAGCGCCACTGCGATCACCAGCAGGTAGAAGGTCCCCGTCAGCAGTTCGGCGACCAGCAGGCCGAAGCCGATGACGAACCACCAGACGTACCCCTCCATCACTCACTCCCGGTTGGACGCTTCTCGCGACGGCCGCTATTCAAGCAGAACGGGCGAGCCGCTGCCAGGTTTCCACGACGGTGTCCGGATTCAGCGAAATCGACTCGATGCCCTGCTCCATCAGCCATTCCGCGAAGTCCGCGTGGTCCGATGGCCCCTGGCCGCAGATGCCGATGTACTTGCCGCGCGCGCGGCACGCGGAGATCGCCTGCGCAATCAGTGCCGTGACCGCGGGGTCGCGCTCGTCGAAGCCCTCGGCAACCAGCCCCGAGTCGCGGTCGAGCCCGAGCGTCAGCTGCGTCAGGTCGTTCGAACCGATCGAGAAACCGTCGAAATAATCGAGGAAGCGGTCGGCGAGAATCGCATTGGAAGGCACCTCGCACATCATGATCAGGCGCAGGCCGCCGCTGCCGTCGGCGGCCTTGCCGCTGTCGCGCGACAGGCCATGCTCCGCAAGCAATTCGGTGACGCGCCGCGCCTCGGTCAGCGTGCGCACGAACGGCACCATGATCTGGACGTTCGTGAGCCCCATTTCCTCGCGAACCCTCTTCAGCGCGGCCGCTTCCATGCGGAAGCACTCGCGGAACGAATCCGCGATGTAGCGCGCGGCGCCACGAAAGCCGAGCATCGGGTTCTCCTCGTCGGGCTCGTAGCGGGTGCCCCCGATCAGCTTCTTGTATTCGTTGCTCTTGAAGTCCGACATGCGGACGATCACCGGCTTGGGCCAGAACGCAGCCGCGATCGTCGCGATGCCTTCCGCCAGCCTGGCCTCGAAGAACGCGCGTGGGCTGCGGTAACCGGCGGAAAGCCGCTCGACGGCGTGCTTGAGCTCCGGATCGAGATTCGGATAGTCGAGCACCGCTTTCGGGTGCACGCCGATGTTGTTGTTGATGATGAACTCGAGTCGCGCGAGCCCGACGCCGGCGTTCGGCAAGGACTGGAAGTCGAACGCCAGGTGCGGATTGCCGACGTTCATCATGATCTTCACCGGTATCTTCGGCATCTCGCCGTGCATCACCGACTCGACTTCCATTTCGAGCGCGCCGGCGTAGATGTTGCCGGTATCGCCTTCCGCGCAGCAGACCGTGACGACAGCGCCTTCGACCAGGTCCTCGGTCGCCGTGCCGCAGCCGACGACGGCCGGGATGCCGAGTTCGCGCGCGATGATGGCCGCATGACAGGTGCGGCCGCCGCGATTCGTGACGATGGCCGATGCGCGCTTCATCACGGGCTCCCAGTTGGGATCCGTCATGTCCGTCACGAGCACGTCGCCCGGTTGCACGCGATCCATCTCGCGTACGTCCTGGATGATGCGAACCGGCCCGATCCCGATCTTCTGGCCGATCGCCCGGCCGGAAGCCAGGATTGCGCCCTTGCCCTTCAGGCGGAAGCGCTGCTGCTTCTCGTTGCCGGCCTGCGATTTCACCGTCTCGGGGCGCGCCTGCAGGATGTAGATGCCGCCGTCGACGCCGTCCTTGCCCCACTCGATGTCCATCGGCCGGCCATAGTGCTGCTCGATCGTCACCGCGTAGCGGGCGAGCTCGAGCACGTCGGCATCGGTGAGCGAAAACGAGTGGCGCTCGGTCTCCGGGACGTCGACCGTCCGCACGGTCCGTCCGTTCGCGGCCGCGGGATCGAACTCCATCTTGATCAGTTTCGAGCCCAGGCTGCGGCGGATGATCGGGAACTTGCCAGCCGCCAGCATCGGCTTGTGCACGTAGAACTCGTCGGGGTTGACGGCCCCCTGCACGACGGTCTCGCCCAGGCCATAGCTCGACGTGATGAAGACGACGTCCCGGAATCCCGACTCGGTGTCCATCGTGAACATGACACCCGCCGCCCCTCGGTCGCTGCGCACCATGCGCTGCACACCCGCCGAAAGCGCCACCTCGCCTTGCGCGTAGCCCTTGTGCACGCGGTACGCGATCGCGCGGTCGTTGTAGAGCGAGGCGAACACCTCCCGGATGCGATGCACAACCGCGTCGAGCCCGGACACGTTCAGGAAGGTCTCCTGCTGTCCGGCGAACGACGCGTCCGGCATGTCCTCGGCCGTCGCGCTGGAGCGGACAGCGAATGATGTTTCACTTGAAGATCCGTGCGTAAGCTCTTGAAATATTATTCTAATTTCCGCCTCGAAATCAGGCGGGAACGGACAGGAAACGATCCATTCGCGGATCTCGCGACCGGCTTCGGTCAGCGCCCGCACATCGTCGACATCGAGCGTCGCCAGCCGCTTTGAGATGCGCTCCCTCAGTTGTCCCGCGTCGAGAAAGGCGCGAAAAGCCTCCGCCGTGGTCGCAAACCCGTCCGGGACGTTGATGCCGGCTTGAGACAGCTGGCTCAGCATCTCGCCCAGCGATGCGTTCTTGCCGCCGACCGATTCGACATCGCTCATCCGGAGCTGGGAAAACGGTACGACGTACTTGCCGCGCTGCATGCGCTCTCCTGATCGAGCTTCGTGTGACAGAATCGGCGGCATTTTACCGGTCGCACTTCGTTCGATCGTGCGCCGCATCAACGTGAGCCTGCATGCCCGATCGCCTCACCACTTCCTACGACCGCACCGTCTTCTTCGTATCGGACGGAACCGGCATCACGGCCGAGACACTCGGTCACAGCGTGCTGACGCAGTTCGAGAACCTGCGCTTCCGGCCGCAGCGGCTGCCGTTCATCGACTCGGCCGACAAGGCCCGCGAGGCGGCGGTTCGCATCAACGAGGCCGGAGCGCGGGACGGCAAGCGTGCCGTGGTGTTCTCGACGCTCGTCAACCCGGCGGTCGCTGCCACGCTGCGCGCCGGCACAGACGCTTTCTTCGTCGAGATGTTCGAGACTTTCGTCGAGCCGCTCGAGCGCGAGCTGGGACTGCAGTCGACGCACACGATCGGCCGTTCGCACAACATCGCGGTCAACTCCGAGGACTACAAGAACCGCATCGAGGCCATCAACTTCACGCTTGCGCATGACGACGGCCAGTCGGCCCGCGGACTGGAAAAGGCCGACGTCATCCTGGTTGGCGTGTCGCGATCCGGCAAGACGCCGACGAGCCTCTACCTGGCCATGCAATACGGCGTGAAGGCCGCCAACTATCCGCTGATCCCCGAGGACTTCGAGCGCGGGCAACTACCGAGCGCGCTTCCTCAGCACAAGCCGAAGATCTTCGGCTTGTCGATCAGCCCGGAACGGCTGGCCGAAGTGCGTCACGAGCGGCGTCCCAACAGCCGCTACGCCTCGCCGGAAAACTGCCGCTACGAGGTCGAGGCTGCCGAACGCATGATGCGACGCGAAGGAATCCGCTGGCTCTCTTCGACGACCAAATCGATCGAGGAGATCGCGGCGACGATCATGCAGGAAGTCCGGCTCGAAAGACGTTCCTACTAACTGGAGTTCGGCCAGCGGCCAGACCCGGTTGGCGGCCCCGCCAGTCTGCGGCGGTGTTGCTCGAACAGGCAGACCGCCGCCGCGGCGGCGACATTCAGCGACTCGACTCGCTCGTCGATGGGGATGCGAAGTCGGCGCTGTGCGAGAGCGAGCGTCGCGGGTCCGAGGCCCTGCCCTTCGGCACCGAACATCCAGAGCGTCGGCGCGCGCTCCCAGCCCTCGGAGTAAAGGTCGTCCCCGCCGGCTGCGTCAGCGGCCAGGACGGTCCCCGCGAACACGCGACCGATCACCTCGGGCAACACCTCCTCGTGCAGCCCAAGCACGAAATGTGCACCCATGCCCGCGCGCAGCACCCTGGGTGACCACAGGTAGGCGCAGCCGGGACCGGCGAGCACCTGCCGCACCCCGGCTGCCGCCGCGGTCCGCAGCAACGTGCCGACGTTGCCCGGATCCTGCACTCCGTCGAGGTAGACCGAATCCTCGTCGATCCGATCCGGCAGCAACGCGCGCGGAATCCCGATTTCCGCGAGCACGCCGCTCCCGTGCTCGACCGGGCTGATCGCGCGGTACAGCGCAGGCGCGAGTTCCACCGTCTTGACGCCCGGTAAGGCGCGCGCCTGATCGGCAAGCGCCAGAGCTTCAGCGGGCGTGTCGCCGGCGCGCAGTACCAGCGTATGCAGCACGGCCTTCGACAACTGTGCGGCCTGCAGCAGGTGCGCGCCTTCGATCAAGGTCCGGCCCAGCGTGCGGCAGTCACGCGCCGAGCCCGAAAGGCGCTTGAGGCGGCGAACTGTCGGATTCTCAGGCGAAGTGATGATCATCGGCGGGCCTCCGGATCAGTCCGCGTACCGGCGCGAAACTGCGACGGTGCAGCACACAGGGGCCCAGTCGCTGCAGGCAGTCGAGATGTTCTGGCGTCGCGTAGCCCATGTGCTGCGCGAAGCCGTAGCCCGGATGCTCGCGGTCGAACGCGCGCATCAGCGCATCGCGCACGGTCTTGGCCAGGATCGAAGCGGCCGAGATCGCCGGTTCGAGCGCGTCCCCGGAAACGATCGCACGTCCCGGCATCGGCAGCCGCGGCATCTGGTTTCCGTCGATCAGTGCATAGTCGGGCGTGACAGCGAGCCCCTGCACTGCGCGTCCCATCGCAAGCAGCGTCGCCTGCAGGATGTTGAGTGCATCGATTTCCTCGACGCTGGCCTCGGCAACCGCCCATGCGACGGCGCGCGCGCGAATGCGATCCGCGAGCTGTTCACGGCGGGCCGCCGTCAGTTGCTTCGAATCGCGCAGGCCATTGATCCGCCGGCCCGGACCGAGGATCACTGCCGCGGCGACCACCGGCCCGGCGAGCGGGCCGCGACCGGCTTCATCGATTCCGCAAATGCGACCAACGGCGAGCGCCGCCTGTTCGAAGAGGTCGGGCGTTGACGGCCTCCGGCTCATCGCGCGGCGACCTCGAGTATCGCGTCGGCCGCGAGGCGCGCGGTGTCGCGTTTCAGCGCGACGTGCATCTCGGTGAAGCGGGCGACCGTTCGATCGCGCAGCGCAGCGTCGTCCAGGAACTCGCCGACCGCATGAGCGAGTGCAGTGGGTGTCGCGGCTTCCTGCAACAGCTCGGGCACGACGAATTCTCCGGCAAGGATATTGGGCAGACCTGCGTAGGGAATGTAGCCCTTGCGCCGCATGATCAGCGCCGAGAGCCAGGGCATCCGGTACGAGATCACCATCGGGCGCTTGAAGAGCGCCGCTTCGAGCGTCGCGGTGCCGCTGGCAACGAGCACGACATCGCTGGCTTCGAGACAGTCGTGCGAGCGGCCCGTGGTCAGCGTCACGCGGGCCGGGAGTCCCGCGTGCGCAGCCAACATGGCCTCAATGTCCGCGCGCAGTCCGGGATCCGCGACCGGCAGTACGAAGCGCAATCCGGTCCGCCCGCGGGCGAGTTCGGCCATTGCGGCCACGAAGGTCGGGCCGAGATAGCGGACTTCGTCCGGACGTGACCCGGGCAAGACCGCCACGACCATGCCCTCTTCGGCAATGCCGAGGCGCCGGCGGGCTGCCGGCGCGTCAGGCGCCAGCGGGATCATGCCGGCCAGCGGATGGCCG
The DNA here is from genome assembly GCA_036732825.1 of Burkholderiaceae bacterium. GTDB lineage: Bacteria > Pseudomonadota > Gammaproteobacteria > Burkholderiales > Burkholderiaceae_F > DAINBQ01. The sequence goes on from DAINBQ010000002.1 coordinate 19,764, forward strand.
ACATAACTCGCCCGGATCCCGGCTTCATCGTAGATCTTCTGTTCGAACGGAAAGACCAGCAGCATGCGGTCGACTGCGCGCGCGATCTGCGCCAGCCGTTCCCGTCGCCAGGCCCAGATCGACGGGCTGATGAAGTGCACGGTGCGGATTCCGCCGGCGCGCAACTTCTCCTCCAGGCCGAGGTTGAAGTCCGGTGCGTCGATGCCTACGAAGGCGGCGGGATGCAGCGCCGCCGTGCGCCCGTGCAGTTCCCGCCGCAGGCGAAGCAGTCGCGGCAGGTGCCGCAGCACCTCCACATAGCCGCGCACCGAAAGCTCGCGCACGTGGACCCAGGCATCGAAGCCTTCGGCAATCATTCGATCGCCGCCGACTCCGCAGCAGTTCAACCCGGGTTCACGCTGTTTCAGCTCCCGCACGACCTGCGCGGCGAGCAGATCGCCCGACGCCTCGCCGGCGACGAACACGATGCTGCGCGAGCCGTGCATCAACGGATGATGCCGCGCTGCGAGTTCTGGACGAAGTCCTTCAGGTCCCGGATCGCGACCGCCGCGCCGGGATGCTCGACCGCCATCCGCTCGAGTTCCGCCACGGCCTCGGCAACCGTGAGTCCGTCCCGGTACAGGGTCTTGTAGGCACGGCGCAGCAGGTTGACCGTCTCCGGATCGAACCCGCGGCGCTTCAGGCCTTCGCTGTTGATGCCGTGCGGCGCCGCCGGATTGCCGTTGCAGATCACGTAAGGCGGGATGTCGCGCAGGATCACCGACCCGCCGCCGGCCATCGCGTGCGGCCCGACCGAACAGAACTGGTGCACGCCGGACAGTCCACCCAGAACGGCCCAGTCGCCGATGGTGACATGTCCCGCCAGAGTGACGACATTCGCGAGGATCGTATGGTCGCCGATCGCGCAATCGTGTGCGATATGGACAGTCGCCATGATCCAGTTGTCGGACCCGATCCGCGTGACCCCGCCGCCCTGCGCAGTGCCGATGCTGATCGTGCAGGACTCGCGCACCGTGTTGTCGTCGCCGATCACGAGTTCAGTGTCCTCGCCGGCATACTTCTTGTCCTGCGGCACGCCTCCGATCGCGCAGAATGCAGCGAATCGGTTCCGGCGACCGATCGTCGTGCGGCCGGCGACGACAACGTGCGAGGCGAGCACGGTGCCGGCGCCGATCCTCGTCTTCGGACCGACGACGCAATACGGCCCGATCTCGACATCCGCGGCGAGCTCGGCTCCCGGATCCACGAGCGCCGTCGGGTGGATCCGAGCCATCTAGCGCTCCTCGTTGAGGTTGCGGTGCGCGCACATCATTTCGGTCTCGGCCGCGACCTGCCCTTCGACCAGCGCGCGCCCGGTGAACTTGCCGACGCCGCGCTTGACGCGTCCCATCTCGACTTCGAGCCGCAACTGGTCGCCGGGCATCACGGGCCGCTTGAAACGCGCCGCATCGATTCCGGCGAAGTAGAAGAGTGTTCCGTCGCCGTGTTTCGCGCCGAGCGTCATGTAGGTCAGGATCGCGGCGGCCTGCGCCATCGCCTCGATGATCAGCACGCCGGGCATCACGGGGTAGCCCGGGAAATGGCCCATGAAGTACGGCTCGTTGATCGAGACGTTCTTCAGCGCGACGATCCGCGCGCCCGGCTCGATCTCGAGCACGCGATCGACCAGGATGATCGGGTATCGGTGCGGCAGGGTCTGCAGGATCTTGTGGATGTCGATGCTGCTCATTGATTTCCTCCGTCCCGCTCCGATTCCAGCTTGCGCAGCCGGTCGCGCATCTCATCAAGTTGCCGAATGATTGCCGCCGCGCGCTGCCAGTCGCGGTTCTTCATCATCGGGAAGAACCCGGTGTAATGACCGGGTTCGGTGATGGAGCTCGCGACCAGCGTCCCGGGCCCGATCGCACTCCCGTCGGCGATCGAGAGATGGCCTGCGATCATCGCCGCGCCGCCGATCTGGCAGCCGCGCCCGATATGCGCGCTGCCTGCGATCCCAACACACCCGGCAATCACCGTGTGCGCGCCGATCATGCAGTTGTGTCCGACCTGGATCTGGTTGTCGAGCTTCACGCCGTCCTCGATGACCGTGTCGCCCATCGTGCCGCGGTCGATCGTCGTGTTGGCGCCGATTTCCACGTCGTCGCCGACGACGACGGCCCCGACCTGCGGAATCTTGATCCAGCGGCCGTCGAGCGGCGCAAAGCCGAATCCGTCGGCGCCGATGACCGCCCCGCTGTGCACGATGCAGCGCGCACCGATGCGGCAATCGTCGAGCACGACGGAGCGCGGGTACAGACGTGAGTCCACTCCGATCAACGCACGCGCGCCCACGACGGCGCCGGTTCCGACCCAGACGCGGGCGCCGATCTCCGCGCCATCGCCCACACTGGCGCCCGACTCGATGCAGGCCGAGGGATCGACGCGCGCGCCGGCGGCGACGTGCGCGCCAATCGCGATTCCGGGCGCGACCTCCGCCGCAGGATGAAGAAGTTGCGCAGCATGCGCGAACCAGGCGTAGGGCTGATCGACGACGACGAGCGGAGGCAGCGCGCTCTTCTTCGTTATCAACGCATCGCGATCGGCCGGACCGACGACGATGGCCGCTGCGCGACTTGAGAGCGCCTGCGGGCGATAACGCGGATTCGCGAGGAATGAAAGGTCCTGCGCTCCCGCTTTCGCGAGTGGCGCGAGCCCGCTGACGCGCGTTGCAGGGGATCCGATCACGGTCGCCGCGAGGCGGCCACCGGTGCGTTGCTCAACCGCGGCTGTCAGCTCGGAAAGCGACAGACCGTCCGCGGCCATGCGTGTTACTTGGCGCCGTTGTTCAGGGCCCGCAGGATCTTCTCCGTGATGTCGATGCGGGGATTGAAGTAGACCGCTTCCTGAAGGATCAGGTCGTACTTCTCCTGCTCTGCGATCTGCCGGATGATGCGATTCGTCCGCTCGAGCAGTCCCTGCAGTTCCTCGTTGCGGCGCTGGTTGAAGTCCTCGCGGAACTCGCGCTGCTTGCGCTGGAACTCGCGGTCCATCTCGGCAAGCTCGCGCTGACGGCGCGCGCGATCGGTCTCGGTCATGACCGGGCCGTCCTTCTCGAATCGCTCGACGGACGATTTCAGGCGCACGCCGATTTCCTGCAGTTCCTTGTCGCGCTTGGCGAACTCGGCTTCCAGCTTCTGCATCGCGGCCCGCGCCGGGATCGAGTCGCGCAGGATGCGGTCCGAATTCACGACACCGACCTTGAGATCCTGCGCGGCAAGCGGCGCCGAAGCCATCAGCATGGCAGCGAAGGTCGCCCCGAGCCGGACAAGCCACTTGTTGGTCATCGTGCGCACCTCCTTGGAACCGTGCGATTTTGCCACATCAGAATCCCGTTCCTATCTGGAACTGGAAGCGCTGGATGCGATCTTCCGGTTTCTTGTTGATCGGATACGCGTAGGAAAGCTTGAGCGGACCCAGCGGGGAAATCCATGCAATGCCGACGCCCACCGAATAGCGCAGGTCACCGAGGTCGATCTTCTGGTTCCGGTAGATCAGATTGCCGGTCGATGAGCAGAATCCGACGGTGCCGACGATGACCGGCGGACTGCCATCCGGGCAGAACACGTTCTGGCCCCACACCTGGCCGCCGTCGAAGAATGCCAGCGCGCGCAGCGAGCGGTCTGCACCCGGCAGCGGAGCCAGTGCCTCGACCGAGAAGTTCAACCGCCGGTTGCCGCCGAGCGGATTGCCGTCCAGGTCACGCGGCCCGAGGCTGCCGCTCTCGTAGCCGCGCACGCTGCCGATGCCGCCGACGTAGAAATTCTTGAAGAACGGATACGGGTCTCCACTGTAGCCATCGCCGTACCCGACCTCGGAGTTGAAAGCCAGCGTGAGCCTGGGCAGGACTGGCCAGAACTGCTGGTACTGGTAGCTCAGCCGGTAGTACTGCAGGTCGAGCACCGGCAATGCCCATTCGCCGAATGCGCGCTGGTAGTTGCCGCGCGAGGGGACGAGCAGGTTGTCCCGGTTGTCGCGCGACCAGCCGACCGTTGCCGCAAGTGCATCGGATGAGTCGCCGAATGCATTCACGTATTCGACGTAGCGCTGCGGCGAAAACGCCGTCAGGTCGATCGTCGTGTTTTCCCACCGCAGGCCGAAGTAGATGCGATCGAACTCGGTGAACGGCACGCCGTAAACGATGCCGGCGCCGTGCGTCGAATAGCCGACGCTTGAAAGGCCGAGCTCCGCGAGGTCCGAAGTTCGGCTGAACACTTCGACGGACCGGCTGATACCCTCCGTCGTCACGTACGGGTCGACATGCGTGATCGCGATGATGCGATTGGCCTGGCTGGTGTTGATCTCGAGCGACAGTGCGTTGCCGGAACCGAACAGGTTCTGCTGCGACAGCCCGGCGGTCAGCACCAGTCCTTCCGAGCTCGAGTAGCCGGCGCCGAGCTGGATGTTGCCGGTTGCGCGCTCCTTCACCGTGACATTGACGTCGACCTGATCGGGGGCCGACGGCACCGCCGGCGTCTCGATGTTCACCGACTCGAAGAAGCCGAGGCGGTCGATACGGTCGCGTGACAGCCGAACACGGTCCGAGTCGTACCAGGCGGACTCGAACTGGCGAACCTCGCGCCGTATCACTTCGTCGCGAGTGCGCGAGTTGCCGGCGATGTTCACGCGCCGCACGTAAACGCGCCGGCCGGGATCGACGATGATCGTGAACGCCACCTGGCGCTTGTCCTTGTCGGCTTCCGGCACCGGATTGGCCGTGGCAAATGCGTAGCCGAGCGTGCTCATCCGGTCCGTGACGCGCTTGGCAATCGCGTTCAGTCTCTCGGCGCTGAACACGTCGCCCGCCTTCACGTCGATCAGCGGCTGCAGCTCTTCCTCCAGCCCGAGCATCTCGCCCGACAGCTTGACGCCCGACACCGTATAGCGCTCGCCTTCGGAGACGTGGACCGTCACGAAAATGTCGCGCTTGTCGGGACTGATCGAAACCTGCACCGACTCGATCCTGAAGTCGAGGTAGCCGCGATTCAGATAGTAGGAGCGCAGCGTCTCGAGGTCGGCCGACAGCTTCTGGCGCGAATACTGGTCGCGCTTCGTGTACCAGGACAGCCAGTTCGGAGTCGAAAGCTCCATCTGGTCGCGCAGCACCGAGTCGCGGTAGACATTGTTGCCGGTGAAAGTGATCGACCGTATGCGCGATATGTCGCCCTCGCTGACGGCCATCGACACATTGACGCGATTGCGTTCGATCGGCGTCACCGTCGTCTTGACCTCGACGCCGTAGAGGCCGCGCGACAGGTACTGGCGGCGCAACTCCTGCTCGGCCCGCTCAAGCAGCGAGCGGTCGAAGATGCGACCCTCGGCCAGGCCGACGTCGCGCAGCGACTTCAGCACCTGGTCCTTGTCGAATTCCTTGACTCCGGACAGATCCACGGCCGATATGGCCGGCCTCTCCTCCACGACGACGACGAGAACGTCGCCGTCGACCTCGAGCCTGACGTCCTTGAACAGGCCGCTCGCATAGAGCGCGCGGATCGCCTGGGTACCGCGTTCAGGTTCGAAGCGATCGCCGACCCGTATCGGCAGGTAACTGAAAACGGTGCCGGCTTCGGTGCGCTGGATGCCTTCGACCCGGATGTCCCGCACGACGAACTCCTGGCCGGCGGCGGTAACGCAATAGGCGGCGAGCACGGCCGCCGCGACGCGGCGCAGGGTTGCAGGCACGCTGCGCCGGGAGGACACGCGGCGATTCAACTTCCAGTTCCAGTCACGAAGCGATGTGCAGGGATCAGGAAAGCAGCCGAATGAAGTCGTTGTATAGCGCCAGCACGGTCAGCAGTCCGAGCAGCGCGATGCCTGCACGCTGCCCCCACTCCACGACCCAGTCTGCGGGCGGGCTGCCCTTGAAAATCTCGATCAGATAATACAGTAAGTGCCCTCCATCGAGCATCGGAATGGGCAGCAGGTTCAGCACCGCGAGGCTGATCGATACAAGAGCGAGAAAACCGAGGAACGAAGCGAGTCCGACGCGCGCTGTCTGCCCTGCGTAGTCTGCGATCGTCACCGGTCCCGACAGGTTTTTCCACGATGCCTGGCCCGTGATCATCTTGCCGAGCATCTTCAGCGAGAACAGCGCGGTATCGGCTGTCTTGCCGACCGCGAGCCCGATGCTCTCGAAGGGGCCGTACTGCACCTTCACCAGCGCCGGCCGGTCATTCAGTTCGGCACCCATGCGGCCGAACGAATTTCCGCTGTCGTCGGTCACGCGCGCAGGCGTGACTTCGATTCGGAGCTCGGATCCTTCGCGCTCGATGTGCAGCTCGATCGGCCTCTCCGCGGAGGAGCGGATGCGATCGATCAGTTGTCGCGCCGAAGTGATCGGTTGGCCCTCGACGGCAACGATGCGGTCGCCGACGCGCAGCCCCGCGCGCAGTGCCGCGCTGTCGTCGGCGACGCGACCGACGCGCGGCGGGCCGCTGTAGGCAATGACACCCAGTCTGCCGATCACATCGCCGTCGAGATCATCGGCATTCAGGCGCGCCGGATCCAGCGTCAGGGAGCGTCGACGGCCGTCAAGCCCGTCGACTTCAAGCGCGATCGGGCGCTCCCCGACGACGCGCTGGAGCAGCAGCCAGCGCAGCTCGTTCAGCGAACGAACCGCGTCACCGTCGACTTCGACGACCGTATCGCCCGCCAGAACGCCGGCGCGTGCGGCCGCCGTCGCCGCCGGGGGCGATCCCAACATCGCCTTCGGTTCGAAGACACCGACAACGTTGAGCACCCAGTACACGGCAACAGCCAGCAGCAGATTGGCGACCGGTCCTGCAAGAACAATCGCGATGCGCTTGGCGACCGGTTGCCGGTTGAATGCGCGCGGCAGGTCGCGCGCGCTGATCACGCCGCAATCCGGATCACGCTCGTCGAGCATGCGAACGTAGCCACCGAGAGGCAGGGCCGCGAGCACCCACTCGGTGCGATCTTCCCCACGTACCCAGCGCGCCAGCGGGCGGCCGAATCCGATCGAGAAACGCAGCACCTTGACGCCGCATTTCTTCGCGACCCAGTAATGGCCGTATTCGTGGATCACGATCAGCACGCCGAGCGTGACGAGGAACGCGGCAACGGTCGTCAGGAAATTCATCGTTCCCTAGGCTCTAAGGGCAGTGCAGTCGAGCGCGCGCTCGCGCGCCTCGCGGTCGATTTCGAGGACGTCTTCGACGCTCCGTGGCGCCGCCGGGTCACAGGCGGCAAGCACACGTTCGATCGTGGGCGCGATCTCGGTGAAGCGCAACCGGCCATCCAGGAAGGCTTGGACAGCAACCTCGTTCGCTGCGTTCAACACGGTCGGGGCGGCATTGCCGCGCAGCAGGGCCTGGTAGGCATAGTCCAGGCAGGGAAAGCGCCGGCGATCGGGCGCCTCGAATGTCAGCGCGCCCAGTTGCGTGAAGTCGAGCCGGCGCGCCCCGCTCACGATCCTCTCGGGCCATGCCAGTGCATAGGCCAGCGGCGTGCGCATGTCGGGACTGCCCATCTGGGCCAGGACCGAACCGTCCGCGAACTCGACCATCGAGTGGATCACGCTTTGCGGATGGATGACGACTTCGATGCGTTCTGCCGGCATGCCGAACAGCCAGCTTGCCTCGATGACCTCGAGTCCCTTGTTCATCAACGTCGCGGAGTCCACCGATATCTTGCGCCCCATCACCCAGTTCGGATGCGCACAGGCTTCGTCCGGCGTTACCGTTTCCAGATCGTCACGGGTACGGAACGGACCTCCCGACGCGGTCAACACGAGCCGCGCACCACGGCGTTCCGCCTCACGCACCCCGGCCAGGCACTGGTGGATCGCGTTGTGCTCCGAATCGACCGGCAGCAACTCGCCGCCGCCACGCTGCACCGCGGCGACCAGCAGCGCGCCAGCGCAGACGACGGCTTCCTTGTTCGCGAGAAGCAGCCGCTTGCCGGCCTCGGCGGCCGCAAGCGTCGGCACCAGCCCTGCCGCGCCGACGATGGCAGCCAGCACGGTGTCGACCTCGGCGGACTGTGCAACCTCGACCAGCGCTGCACGCCCCGCGCGCGCGACACTGGTCGCGCCCCGGCTGCGCAGCGCCTCGCGCAGCTGGCTTTCCAGCGCGGGATCGGCAATGACTGCGATTGCCGGCTTGAAGCGCGCAGCGAGGTCGGCCAGCGCTTCGACGCTGCTCTGCGCGGTCAGTGCGTGGATCCGGTAGCGCTGCGGGTGGCGCGCGATGACATCGAGCGCGGACAGTCCGATCGAGCCCGTTGCGCCGAGGATCGTGATGCTCTGCATCATCGGGCCAATCCGTCGATCAGCGCCGCGAGCGGCAGAACCGGCACGAGCGCATCGATACGATCGTAGACGCCGCCGTGCCCCGGCAGCAGATGGCTGCTGTCCTTCACGCCGGCCTGGCGCTTGAGCAGGCTTTCGTAGAGGTCGCCGAAGATAGACATCGCGACCAACACCATGATCAGGATGACCGCGACCGGCAGGACAAATTCATCAAGCAATCGATTCGTGAAGATTGCTGCAGTCGGCAGCAAGCGCCATGCCGCGATTGCGACGACCAGCACCGCCCCGATCGCGCCATAGACGCCGGCCCATGTCTTGCCGGGGCTGATGTGGGGCGCCAGCTTCGTCCGGCCGAACGCACGTCCGGCGAAGTATGCGGCGGTGTCGGCGACCCAGACGATCACGAACACGGAAAGCAGCATTGCAGCCCCTTGCAGCAGGAAGTGCACGAGCGCGATCCAAGCCGCGCCGAGCAGCAGGAGCGCGAGCACCGTCGCAGCCGCGCGCGGCAGCCGGACTGCCAATGCATCTGCCTGCATCAGGAGGCCGGCGATGCCGAGCCAGATGATCGTCGCGAGCAACGCGACCGGCAACACCGCGCTCATGACCGGGCCGCCTGCAAAGTGCAGCGAACCGGCCAGCAGCACGCCGAACGTGAACGCGATCGTCAACGCGGTCGCTCGACCCCATCCGACGAGCTGCAGCCATTCCGCGGCCGCCGCGACGATCGCGAGCGTCGCAAGCAGCGCGAACACTGTCGGCGACCATGCCAGCGCGCCGCCCAGGATCGCCAGCAGGATGACAGCCGTGATGACTCGCTTCTTCAGCACGCGGCGATCCCTGGTCGACGCGCCGGATCAGGCCGCATCCGCGACCGGCGGCGTTGCGACCTGTTCGCCCGTCATGCCGAAACGGCGCTGGCGACTCGAGTACCACTCGATTGCCCGATCCAGCTCAGCCTCATCGAAGTCGGGCCACAGGACGTCGCAGAAGTAGAGTTCCGCGTAAGCGAGCTGCCACAGCATGAAGTTGCTGATGCGCTTTTCACCGCCCGTGCGGATCAGCAGGTCGGGCTCCGGCGCGAACGCCAGCGCGAGGTTGGACTCCACGTCCTTCTCGCCGAGCGCGATGCGCTCTGCACCGCGCGCCCGTTGCGACTCCGCGGCACGGCTCGCAGCCTGCGCGATGTCCCACCGGCCCCCGTAGTTGGCGCAAATCGTCAGATTCAGCTTGCTGTTCGCGGCAGTCCGACGCTCCGACTCGACGATGAGCCGGCGCAACTCGGCGTCGAACGCCGACAGATCCCCAACGACCCGCATGCGGACTCCGAGCTCGATCAGCCGGTCGACCTCGCGCTGCAGCGCATAGACGAAGAGCTTCATCAGCGTCGACACCTCGTCGGCGGGTCGCCGCCAGTTCTCCGAACTGAACGCGAACAGCGTCAGGTACTCGATCCCCCGCTCGCCGCAGGCCCGCAATGTGTCGCGCACCGCTTCGACTCCGCGGTGATGCCCCGAAACGCGCGGCTTGCCGCGCGCGACCGCCCACCGGCCGTTGCCGTCCATGATGATGGCAACATGCCGCGGCATGCGCACGGCCGCGGGCCGGCTCGATGCAGGTTCGTTGCGCACGGCGGGCCGACGTGACCGTCGCTCAGACGGTCATCACCTCTTTTTCCTTTTCCGCGATCAGCTTGTCGATCTCGCCGACGTAGCGATCGGTCAGCTTCTGGATCGCATCCTCGGCACGCCGGTCGTCGTCCTCCGAGATCTGCTTCGCCTTCAGCATTTCCTTCACATGGTGGTTGGCGTCGCGCCGCAGGTTGCGCACGGCGACCTTGGCGTTTTCGCCTTCGTGCTTGACGACCTTGACGAGTTCCTTGCGCCGCTGCTCGGTGAGCGGAGGCATCGGAACACGGACGATGTCACCGCTGGTGGCCGGGTTCAGTCCGAGATCGGAGTCGCGGATCGCCTTCTCGACCACCGGCACCATCTTCTTTTCCCAGGGCTGCACGGTGATCGTGCGCGCGTCGCCCAGTCCCACCTGGGATACCTGCGACAGCGGGACCATCGTGCCGTAGTAGTCGACCTGGATGTGATCCAGCAGGCCGACATGCGCGCGGCCGGTGCGGATCTTGGCGTAGTCGTGCTTGAGCGCTTCCACCGACTTCTGCATCTTCTGTTCGGTCGATTTCTGGATTTCTGCAATGCTCATCAGCGTCTCCTCAGCCGCGTCAAACGTGAACCAGCGTCCCTTCGTCCTCGCCCATGACCACCCGCTTCAGCGCGCCCGCCTTCGAAATGTTGAAAACCTTGATCGGCAGGTGCTGGTCGCGACACAACGCGAACGCCGTCGCGTCCATGATCTGCAGGTTGCGCGCCAGTGCCTCGTCGAAGGTGATCGTCGTGTAGCGGGTCGCCTTCTTGTCCTTGTTCGGATCCGCCGAATACACGCCGTCGACCTTCGTTGCCTTCAGCACGACCTCGGCGCCGACTTCGGAACCCCGCAGCGCGGCGGCGGTGTCGGTCGTGAAGAACGGGTTGCCGGTGCCCGCCGCGAAGATGACGACCTTGCCTTCCTCGAGGTAGCGCAGCGCCTTGGGCCGGATGTAGGGCTCGACCACCTGCTCGATGTTGAGCGCCGACTGCACGCGGGCCTCGATTCCGGCCCGCCGCATCGCATCCTGCAGCGCCATCGCGTTCATGATCGTCGCCATCATGCCCATGTAGTCGGCGGTTGCGCGGTCCATGCCTTCGGCGCCGAGCGCAACTCCGCGGAAGATATTGCCGCCTCCGATGACGATCGCGACCTCGACACCGAGCTTCACGACGGCGCCAATGTCGGCGACCATCGCCTCGACCGTCGTCCGGTTGATCCCGAACGCGTCCTCGCCCATCAGCGCCTCGCCCGACAGCTTCAGCAGCACCCTTCGGTACGCTGCCTTGTCGCCTGCCGACATGCGGCCTCCCGGTTTCAGGTCAGCCGCGTGCCGCGGCCACCGCGGCCACTTCGGCCGCGAAATCCGACTGCTTCTTCTCGATGCCTTCGCCGACAACGTAGAGCACGAAGTCGTTGACCTGCGCACCCCTGGCTTTCAGCAGCTGCTCGATCGTCTGCTTGCCGTCTTCCGCCTTCACGAAGACCTGGCCCAGCAGCGTGACCTCCTTCAGGAACTTCTGCACGGTGCCCTCGGCGATCTTGTCGAGCATCGCCTCTGGCTTGCCCGCCTCGCGCGCCTTCTCGATCGCGATGCGGCGCTCGGTATCGAGCAGCGCGGCCGGCACGCCGGAGGCATCGAGCGACTTGGGCTTGCTGGCCGCGATGTGCATCGCGACGTCCTTCGCCAGTTCCGCGTCGCCCCCGCTGAGGTCAACCAGTACGCCGATCTTGCTGCCGCCGTGGACGTAACTCGCCAGACGACCTTTGGCCTCCAGGCGAGCGAAGCGGCGGATTGCCATGTTCTCGCCAATCCTGCCGATGAGCCCGGTACGCGTGGTCTCTACGGTGCCTGCGCCGAGCGGCAGCGCGGACAGCGCCGCGACGTCAGCCGGCTTGCGCGCCGCGACCAGCGCCGCGAGGTCCTTCGCGAACCGGACGAAGTCATCGTTCTTAGCGACGAAGTCGGTCTCCGAGTTGACCTCGACGATCGCGCCAATCTGGCCGGCGGCGTCGATGTCGACCGCGACGATGCCCTCGGCCGCCACGCGCGAGGCGGCCTTCGTCGCCTTGTTGCCCAGCTTGACGCGCAGGATCTCTTCGGCCTTCGCCAGGTCGCCGCCGGCCTCGGCCAGCGCCTTCTTGCATTCCATCATCGGCGCGTCGGTCTTGTCGCGCAGTTCCTTCACCATTGCTGCCGTGATTTCCGCCATTCAGTGCTCCTGCTCGATTGATCTGCTCGGTACGAAAAAGGGGCTTGCGCCCCTTTCTCGCCGCCGCCGCCCGCGGGCGGCTACTCCTGCTCTTCGCTGACTTCGACGAATTCCTCGTCGCCGGTGGCTGCCTGCACGACTCCCTGCAGCGCCGCCGCCTTGCCCTCGAGCGCCGCATCGGCAATGCCGCGGGCGTACAGCCGCACCGCGCGGCTTGAATCGTCGTTGCCCGGGATCACGTAGGCGATGCCCTCCGGCGAGTGATTGGTATCGACGATCGCGACGACCGGAATGCCGAGCTTGGCGGCTTCCTGCACCGCGATCTTGTGATAGCCCACGTCGATGACGAACAGCGCATCGGGCAGCGCGTTCATGTCCTTGATGCCGCCGATCGACTTGTTGAGCTTCTCGACCTCGCGTGCGAAGTCGAGCGCTTCCTTCTTCGTCATGCGCTCGGTGCCGTTGTCGGCAACGATCTGCTCCATCTCCTTCAGCCGCTTGATCGATACCTTGACGGTCTTGAAGTTCGTGAGCATGCCGCCGAGCCAGCGCTGGTCGACGAATGGCATGCCGCACCGCTTGGCCTCCTCGACGATCGTGTCGCGTGCCTGGCGCTTGGTGCCGACGAACAGGATCGTCCCGCGATTGGCAGCCAGCTGGCGCACGAACTTGGTCGCGGCCTGGAACTGCTCGAGCGTGCGCTCGAGATTGATGATGTGGATCTTGTTGCGGTGACCGAAGATGTACGGTGCCATCTTCGGGTTCCAGAATCGCGTCTGGTGGCCGAAGTGAACGCCGGCCTCCAGCATCTGGCGCATAGTGACTGACATGGCTTTCCTCTCCAAGGTTGGGTCCTGCGCATGCGCCGAGGCGGACCTTGGCTGCCATTGACTGCAATGAGCAGCTTCGGACCGCACCTTGGTGGCGCTGCGCGCGATTTCCGTCGCGAGCCGGGCGGACTTGCATCCTGCTTCGCTACATCCCGCTTCGCGGGATCTTGGCTTGCAGCATCTCGCCTCAAGATCGTGCGTTGGGGCCCATTCGGCGCCGGCGCACGAAATTCAACTAACTTCTTGATTTTCAAGCATCGAGACAGCCCGATATTATATCCACCTTCCCGCCCGCCGCTCAAGCTTGGAAAGCCCCCGCCGCCATGCCGATCGTGATCAAGAACCCGCAGGACATCGAAGGCATGCGTCTGGCCGGGCGGCTCGCGGCAGAAGTGCTCGATTTCATCGCGCCGCACGTCAGGCCGGGCGTCACCACCGGCGAGCTTGACCGACTGTGCCACCAGTACATGGTCGAGGCACAGGGCACCGTTCCGGCCCCGCTGAACTACGCGCCGCCGGGCTACCGGCCGTTTCCGAAGGCGATCTGCACGTCGGTCAACCACCAGGTCTGCCACGGCATCCCGGGGGACCGCGTCCTGAAGGCGGGCGACGTGGTCAACATCGACGTGACGGTCATCAAGGACGGGTACCACGGTGACACCAGCCGCATGTACTTCGTCGGCGAACCCTCGATCGCGGCTCGCAGGCTGTGCGAGGTGACCTACGACTGCATGTGGCTCGGCATCCAGCAGGTCCGTCCGAGCGCGACGATCGGCGACATCGGCCATGCAATCCAGACGCACGCGGAAAAGCACGGCTACAGCGTCGTCCGCGAATTCTGCGGGCACGGAATCGGCCGCAAGTTCCACGAGGAGCCGCAGATCCTGCATTACGGCAAGCCCGGCACGCTGGAATCGCTCCAGGCAGGAATGACCTTCACGGTCGAGCCGATGATCAACGCGGGACGCCGGGAGATCAAGGAACTCGCCGATGGCTGGACGATCGTGACCAAGGATCATTCGCTGTCGGCCCAGTGGGAGCACACGGTGCTCGTCACGGATATCGGCTACGAAGTGATGACGCTTTCGGCAGGCGCGCCACCGGTGCCGGCGTTTGTCAATGCCGGACAGTCCGGCGCCGCGGCGACGGAGCCCGCCGCCGCCTGATGTCGCAGGCACCCGGCGGCACGCTTGCCGTCCCCCGCGAAGCGACTCCGGTGATGAACGATGTTGCGTTCAAGCTGCGCGACCGGCTGCGCCAGGAACGCACAGCCATCATTGACCGGTTCAAGGCCGGAGGTCCGGTCGACAGCCTGCTGCGGGGGCTCGCGCGCGCGGTCGACCGCCTTCTGCGGGAGGTCGCGGAAGCGACTGGAATCACGCGCCGCGCGACGCTGATTGCGGTAGGCGGCTATGGCCGCGGCGAGCTGTTTCCGCACTCGGATGTCGACGTACTGATCCTGCTGCGGCAGCCGCCGACGGCCGAGGACCGGGCAACGATCGAGAACCTGATCGGCCTGCTCTGGGATCTCGGCCTCGCGCTCGGGCACAGCGTGCGCACGATCGACGAGTGTCACGAAGAGGCGGCGCGCGACGTGACGGTGCTCACGTCGATGCTCGAGTCGCGGCTGATTGCCGGCTCGCGATCGCGCTACGAGTCGTTCGCGCGCGCCGTCGTCGGCGCGCTGGACCGCGAGGCCTACTTCCGGGCCAAGGTGCTCGAGCAGCAGCAGCGCCACACGAAATACAACGAGGCACCGTACACGCTCGAACCCAACGTCAAGGAAAGCCCCGGCGGCCTGCGCGACCTGCACGTCGTGTTGTGGATCGCGCGCGCCGGCGGCTACGGCGCGACCTGGTCCGAACTGGCCCGGCGCGGGTTCATCACGCCGCCCGAGGCCCGCATCATCCGCTCGAGCGAACGGACACTGAGAGAGATCCGGGTACGTCTGCACCTCGTGACCAACCGCCGCGAGGATCGGCTGGTATTCGACGTCCAGAACCAGGTCGCGCAGATGAGTGGCCTGCACGCGACCGCCAACCGGCGCGCCAGCGAAGTGCTGATGCAGCACTACTACCGCTCGGCCAAGGTCGTCGCGCAGATGAACACGATCCTGCTGCAGAACATCGAGCACCGGCTGTTCGCGCACCTCTACGCGCCCGAATCGGAGCCTGGCCAGGCGATCGACTCCACCTTCGTCGCGCGCAACGAGTTGCTCGACATCGACGACGAGCAGGCATTCGAGCGCGATCCGAACGGCATCCTCCGGGCTTTCCTGGTCATGGCCCAGCGTGCGGAACTGAAGGGAATGTCGGCGCGGCTGATGCGCGCGCTGTGGCACGCGCGCGTCCGGATCGACGCTCGCTACCGCCGCGATCCGGTAAACCGGGCGACCTTCCTCTCGCTGATGCAGCAGCCGCGCGGCGTGCTGCATGAACTGCGGCGCATGAACCAGCTGTCGGTGCTGGGGCGCTACATGCCCGTGTTCCGCCGCATCGTCGGGCAGATGCAGCACGACCTGTTTCACGTCTACACGGTCGACCAGCACATCCTGCAGGTGCTGCGCAATCTGCGCCGCTTCATGCTGGCCGAACACGCGCACGAGTACCCGTTGTGCAGCCAGCTGATGGTCGACTTCGAGAAGCCCTGGCTGCTGTACATCGCCGCGCTTTTCCACGACATCGCGAAGGGCCGCGGCGGCGACCACAGCGAGCTTGGAAGCCGCGACGCACGCCGCTTCTGCCGCGAGCACGGCCTCGACCGCGCGGATACCGAGCTCGTCGAGTTCCTGGTCGCGCACCATCTCTCGATGTCGCTGGTCGCGCAGAAGCAGGACCTGGCCGATGAAGCGGTCGTGCGCCGTTTTGCCGACCTCGTCCGGACCGAACGCAGGCTGATCGCGCTCTACCTGCTGACCGTTGCCGACATCCGTGGCACCAGCCCGCGCGTCTGGAACGCATGGAAAGGCAAGCTGCTCGAAGATCTGTTTCGCGCAACCCGGGCGCTGCTCGGCGGCGGCAGCGTCTCGAGCAGCGCCGTGCTGGAAGGCCGCAAGCAGGAGGCGCTGAAGATACTGCGCCTCTACGGTCTTCCGGACAGCGCGCGCGAAGAGCTGTGGGAACAGTTCGACGTCGTCTACTTCCTGCGTCACAGTGCCCAGGACATCGCCTGGCACACGCGCTCGCTCTACACGCGGGTGCGCACCGAGCAGCCGATCGTGCGCGCGCGCCTGGCGCGTATCGGCGAAGGCGCAGAAGTCCTGATCTACGTGAAGGACCAGAAGGACCTGTTCGCGCGCGTCTGCGGCTATTTCGACAGCCGCAACCTGAGCATTCTCGACGCCCGGATTCACACGACGCGGCACGGCTACGCGCTCGATACCTTTCTCGTGACCGATCATGGACGGTCGCCGCATTACCGCGAGTTGCTGAGCCAGGTCGAACACGAGCTCGCCGAGTGGATCGCGCGCCAGCACGAGCTGCCGCCGCCGGTGAAGGGCCGCATGTCGCGCCAGTCTCGTCACTTTCCGGTGTCGCCTGCCGTGCATCTGCAGCCCGACGAGCGTGGCCAGCATTACCTGCTGTCGGTGACCGCCAC
>DAINBQ010000003.1:0-34205 GCA_036732825.1 Burkholderiaceae bacterium
ACTCCCGACCTCTGCATTGCGAACGCAGCGCTCTCCCAGCTGAGCTACTTCCCCGGTCTTGAATCCGTCGCAGCCGAATGCCTTGTTGCGACCGCAGCGACGAGGACGCGAATTATACGGCCGGCCACACCGGCGTTCAAATGCGGCACGCCGTCCGGGTCCCGCCCCTCCGCCCGCTAAACTCGCACGAAACAGCGGTGAACATGAAACAAGACGTCGAGTTCTACGAGCGCGAATACAACGTACGCGCGGCGATCCCGGACCACCCGCAGATCTTTGCGCGCTGGGCCGACCAGGCGGCGGCGACGCGGCGGCTGCGCGCCGGGCTGCTCGACCTGCCCTACGGCGATTCCGCCGGTGAGCGCCTCGATCTCTTTCCCGCCCGCCAGGATTCGGCGCCGCTTTTCGTCTTCATCCATGGCGGCTACTGGCGCTCGCTCGACAAGTCCGACTTCTCATGGCTCGCACCGCCCTTCGTGCAGCGACACGTCGCGGTCGCGCTGCTGAACTACGGCCTCGCGCCGAACACGGCCGTCGAAGACATCGTGCGCCAGCAGCTCACGGCGGTCGCCTGGCTGTACCGCAATGCCGACCGGCTGGGATTCGACCCGGAACGCATCGTGGTCGCCGGCCACTCGGCCGGTGCCCACCTGACGGTGATGATGATGGCCGCGCTGTGGCCGGTATATGCCGCGGAACTTCCGGTCGATCTCGTCAAGGGCGGCCTCGCGATCAGCGGTCTCTACGACCTCGAACCGCTGGTGCACGCGCCATTCGTCAACGTTGATCTCCGGCTCGATGCCCGGCGCGCGCGTGCGCTGTCGCCCATCCATCTTCCGCCGGCGACGCGAGCGCCGCTCGTCACCGCGGTCGGCGCGCTGGAATCGGGCGAGTTCCGGCGGCAGAACGCGCTGATCGGCAAGACGTGGAAGCAGAATTTCGTGCGTGACGTGCCGATGCCCGCCTGCAATCACCTGACGGTGATCGATCAGCTCGCCGATCCGGACTCGCCGCTGTTCGCGGCCGCGATGGAGCTGTTTCGCTAGATATTCCGCTAACTCGAGCGCCCGCTGGTGGCCTCGAGTACCTTGAGCAGCGAGCTGGTGTCCTGCGTTCCCCACCCGTTGCCCACCAGCGCATTGAGCTGCTGCGCAACTGCTGCCACGGCCGGCATCGCAAGCCCCGTCTCGCGCGCCATCTCGACGATCAGCCCGTAGTCCTTGTGATGCAGCCGCGCCTCGATGCCGGCCGCAAAATCACGCCCCGCCATCTTGGGCCCCATCAGGTCGAGCATCTTGCTGCCGGCGAAACCGGCCGAGATCGCAGCCAGCATCGTCGCCGGCTCGACGCCGTTGGCCCGCGCGAACAGCATCGCCTCGGCGATGCCCTCGATATTGACCACCTGAACGATCTGGTTGCAGGCCTTGACGACCTGCCCCGCGCCATGGCCGCCGCAATGGGTGATCGTCTTCCCCAGTTTCTCGAGCAGCGGCCGCGCCCGCTCGAGCACCTCGGGCCGCCCCCCGACCATGATCGACAGCGTGGCGGCCTGCGCCCCGCGCGCGCCGCCAGACACCGGGCAATCGAGCATCTCGATGCCCTGCTCGGCCAGGCGTTGCGCGAATCCGCGCGTTGCGACGGCCGAGATCGTGCCGTGATCAATGACGATGGTCCCCGGCACCGCGGTCTCGACGACACCGCCGGGGCCGAACAGCACCTGCTCGACGTCGGGCGTCGACGTGACGTTCGTGAATACGAACTGCGCACCCTGCGCTGCTTCCGCCGGGCTCGCGCAGGCAACCGCGCCGCGCGCAGCAAAGGGCTGCATCACCTCGGCGCGGCGCGCGTGCACACGCAACGCGTAGCCAGCTTCCATCAGGTGTTCGACCATCGCGCGGCCCATGTTGCCAAGCCCGATGAATCCGACTGTTTCTTTCGCCATGTTCGCTGCTCCGCGTTTTGAATCGTTCGCCTATCCGATTCCGAGCGCCCGGGCCCGGGCGGCCGCCAGCGCATGCACGTGGCGGATCGTCGGCACCGGGATGGCGGCCTTGTCGGCCAATTCGATCACACTGCCGACGATCGCGTCGAGCTCGAGTCGGCGCCGCTGTTCGAGATCCTGCAGCATCGATATCTTCGCCGCGCCGAGCTGGCGCGCGATGTCGATCCGCTGGTCGGGCGTCATCGGCACCTGAATGCCGTAGTGGCGGGCGACTGCCATGCCCTCGACGATCATTTCCCGGATCACGTCGAGCAGGCCTGCGTCGGCGACGATCTGGTTCATCAGGTACCCGGTCAGGGCCGCGATCGGGTTGAACGAGAGGTTGCCGATCAGCTTGGTCCAGACATCGAGCCGGATATTCGCCGATCGGACCGCCTCGAACCCCGCAGCATCGAGCGCGGAGCACACCGTCTGCAACCGCGCGCTGACCGGGCCTGCGGGCTCGCCGAGGATCAGGCGCCGACCGCTCGTGTGATGAACCTCGCCTGGCGCACGCACTTCGGCCGCGACATGCACGACGCAACCGAGGATGCGATCCGGATCGAGCGCGGCGAACATCGTGCCGTCCGGGTCGAGCGACCGGAGCGAGGTCCCCTCGAGCGCGCCGCCGGCTCGATGGAAATACCACCAGGGCAGGCCGTTGATCGCCGGCACCACAGCCGTTGCCGCGCTTACGAGCGGCTGCATGCGCGGCAGCATCGCCGCGATCGCGTGCGCCTTCAGACCGATGATGACCAGGTCCTGCGGTCCGAAATCGGCCGGCGACTCGCTCGCAGGCAATCGATAGCTGCCGGAGTGCTGGTCGACATGGTCGACCAGCGTGAGGCCGTTCGACCGGATTGCGGCGAGATGCGCACCGCGCGCGATGAGCACGACCTCGTGTCCGGCGGCGGCCAGCTTGGCGCCAAGGACGGCGCCGATCGAGCCGGCGCCGACGACCGCGACCTTCATGCGCGAAACGCCTCCTCGATGCGGCGCTTGTCCCAGCCCGGCACGAGGAGTTCTATGAACGAATAGACGAAGCCGCGCAGATAGGCCCCCTCCTTCACCGCCAGCCGCGTCACGTTGCGGCCGAACAGGTGCCCGCAAGGCAGACCGACCAACCCGTCACGCTGCGGATCGACCGCAACGCCGGCGACGATGCCGACGCCCATGCCGAGTTGCACATAGGTCTTGATCACATCGGCGTCGATCGCCTCCAGCACGATCGACGGCTCGATTCCGGCCGCGGCGAAAGCGTCGTCGATCTTCGAGCGGCCCGCGAACAGGTGTTCGTACGTGATCAGCGGATTGCGCGCGAGGTCCTTCAACGTCAGCTTGCCCGGTGTCGTCACCAGCTTCGCCAGCGGATGCTCGGGCTTCACGACTGCGACGTGCTGCCAGTCGTAGACGGGGATCGACAGCACCCCCGCCGCATCGGCCAGCGACTCGGTGGCCACGCCGACGTCGGCCTGTCCGTGCAGCAGCATCGAGACGATCTGCGGCGGATTGGCCTGCAGCAGCTTGAGCCGCACCTGCGGAAACTTCTGCGCAAAGGTGCGCACGACGTCCGGCAGCACGTATCTCGCCTGCGTGTGCGTGGTGGCGATGCGCAGCGTTCCCTCCGGACTGCCCGCATAGTCGCGCGCGAGCTTCTTCAGGTTGTCGACGTCAAGCATGATTCGCTCGGCCGCCTCGAGCACGACCTGCCCCGGCGCGGTCAACCCTTTCACCCGCTTGCCGTGGCGCGCGAGGATGGGCACGCCGAGCTCTTCTTCGAGATCGATGATCGCTTTCGAGATGCCGGGTTGCGAGGTGTGCAGCGCGCGCGCGGCCTCGGTCAGACTGAACTTGTGGCGAGCGGCTTCGCGCAGGAACCGGAACTGTTGCAGATTCACGCGGGCCTCCGAAGAGATCGGTTGGTTATAAGCGAACCGAATTATATGCAAAACCATAATATGGAAGCAGCGTTCGCTGAGTACCTCTCTTGCGCCGGCGCGAAAGGTGCTGCTGGCGAACGGTTCGCGGTTTGGCCTGCCTATAATCGACTCGAAGCCGCAGCGCACAACAACCAGACCTCGATCAGAACGCGCGGCTCCCACCTGAGGCAACGATGAAACTGGACAAGGCGCAACTGCTGCTCGACGAACAACCGATCTCGATCGACGTCCTGCTGGAGAAATATGCAAAGGGCGACGAGAAGACGGTCGACGAAGTGCGGCGGCGCGTGGCCAGTGGCCTGGCGCAGGTGGAAAAGCCGGAGCTGCGCGAGATTTGGGAAAAGCGCTTCTACGACGCGATGGTCGACGGTTTCATCCCCGGCGGCCGCGTCAACTCGGCCGCGGGCACCGGCATCGCCGCGACGCTGATCAACTGCTTCGTGCAGCCGGTCGGTGACGCGATCAGCGGCGTGAAAAATGGTGTGCCATCGATCTATCTGGCGCTCAGCCAGGCCGCGGAGACGATGCGGCGCGGCGGCGGTGTCGGCTACGACTTCTCCCCGATCCGCCCGAAGGGGGCGCTGGTCCACGGCACGCATTCGCGCGCGAGCGGGCCGATCTCCTACATGCGCGTGTTCGACAAGAGTTGCGAGACGCTCGAGTCGGCCGGGGCCCGGCGCGGCGCGCAGATGGGGATGATGCGCTGCGATCATCCGGACATCGAGGAGTTCATCAACGCGAAGCACGACGGCTCGCTGCCGAACTTCAACATGTCGGTCGCAGTCACCGACGCCTTCATGCAGGCGGTCGAATCCGACACCGACATCGAGCTCGTGCATGCGGCCGAACCCTTCGACCAGGACTCCACCTACCAGGGCGCCGACGGGCTCTGGGTCTACCGCAAGGCGAAGGCGCGCGAACTGTTCGACCAGATCATGCGCTCGACGTACAGCCATGCCGAACCCGGCGTGATCTTCGTCGACCGCGTCAACGCGGACAACAACCTCGCGTATTGCGAGACGATCGCGGCGACCAACCCTTGCGGGGAGCAACCACTTCCGCCGTACGGCTGCTGCTGCCTCGGCTCGATCAACCTGACGCGCTTCGTCAACGATCCGTTCGCCGAATCGGGCTCGTTCGACTGGGAGCGGTTCCGCGCAGTGACCAAGGTGTCGATCCGCGCGCTCGACAACGTGCTCGATGCGACGCTGTGGCCGCTATCCGAGCAGGCCAGCGAAGCGGCGAACAAGCGCCGCGTGGGCCTCGGATTCACAGGGCTCGGCAATACGCTGACGATGCTCAGCCTGCGCTACGACAGCGAACCGGCGCGCCGTTTCGCGGCGGACATCGCGCGCACGATGCGCGACGCCGCCTACGAGGCCTCGGTCGAGTACGCCTCGGAAAAGGGCCGCTTCCCGCTGTTCGATGCGGAGAAGTTCCTCGCGGCACCGCACTGCGCGTCGCGCCTGCCTGACAAACTGAAGGCGGAGATCCGCAAGCACGGCATCCGCAACTCGCACCTGCTGTCGATTGCACCGACCGGGACGATCTCGCTGGCGTTCGCTGGCAACGCGTCCGGCGGAATCGAGCCGACGTTCTCGTGGACCTACGTGCGCAAGAAGCGCATGCCGGACGGAACCAAGCAGGAGTACACGGTCGAGGACTACGCGTTCCGGCTCTTCAAGCGGATGGGCGGCGACGAGGACAAGCTGCCGCCAGCCTTCGTCAGTGCGCTCGAGATGTCCGCGCGCGACCACATGCAGATGATCGCCGCCGTGCAGCCCTATGTCGACGCAGCGATCAGCAAGACCGTCAATGTCCCCGAGGATTACCCGTTCGAGGATTTCAAGGGGCTCTACCTGGAGGCGTGGAAGGCGGGGCTCAAGGGCATCACGACCTACCGGCCGAACAACGTGATCGGTTCGGTGCTCGAGATCAGGAAGGAGCCGGCGCAGGGGCACGACCCGGCACCGCAGGACCTGAAGGACGACCCGGACCGCCGGGTGCGCCTCGACTCCGCGCCGCAGCCTGCGCTCGCCAGTTTGAAGTGGCCGGGCCGCCCCGACCTGTCCGAGGGCAACCTCGCCTGGACCTACATGGTTGAGATCCCGGAGCGCCGCGAGTCGTTCGCGATCTTCATCGGCCAGGTCGGCGATCCGGCGGTGCCGTTCGAAGTGTGGGTCAACGGCGCCGAGCAGCCGCGCGGCCTCGGCGCCATCGCGAAGGCGCTGTCGATGGACATGCGCAGCGAGGATCGCGCCTGGCTGAAGATGAAGCTCGACTCGCTGGCGCGCGCGCGCGACGAGCAGGGCTTTGCGATCCCGATGCCGCCGACCGGGGACCGCCAGTGGCAGAGCGGCGTTGTCTCGGCCTTTGCGAACATCGTGCGCTGGCGCTGCGAGCAACTCGGCGTGTTCAAGGAAGACCATCACCCGACGCCGGTGTTGAATGCGCTGTTCTCGAAGAAGGAACCGAAGGCCGGGCCGCTCGGCACGATGAGCTGGACCGTCGACATTTCGAACGCCAACACCGGTGACGATTTCGTGCTTGGCGTCAAGGAGTTGCACCTGCCCGACGGCAGCCGGCGGCCCTATTCGATCTGGCTCGCCGGCGAATATCCGAAGGTACTCGACGGCCTGTGCAAGCTGATCTCGCTCGACATGCGCGTCGTCGACGCCAACTGGATCGGACTGAAGCTGAAGAAGCTGCTCAACTTCGGCGAACAGAACGGCGAGTTCTGGGCGCCGGTGCCCGGCGAGGAGCGCTCGACGCTTTACCCGAGCACAGTCGCATACATCGCGACACTGCTGCTGAACCGTTACAAGGTGCTCGGCATCCTCGATGATGAAGGCCGCGCGATCGAGTCGGCCGGCATCCTCGCGCTGCCCGATGCAGTGAAGGTCATCCAGCACGAGACCGCGCCGGTCAAGGGTAAAGTCTGCCCGGGCTGCGGTGCGGCCGCGATGATCAAGCGCGACGGCTGCGAGTTCTGCACCGCTTGCGGGTACACCGGTCAGTGCAGCTGACACGTATGGCGAACGAAAGGAGCGCCCGCAGCTGAGCGGGAACAATTCCCGCCGGCTCGACTAATCCGCGGATTCCCGATCCCGCTGCGTCAGGCTTTGCCACAGCCCGCGCGGGTAGAGCCCACCGCGCAGCAAGTGCCCGGCGATCATGATCGCGATCTGCGCGATGTCAGCGACCGGACGAAAGTGACTTGCTCGAGCGGTCCCGTAGAGCGCCGGAACGCCAACCGCGACTGTTCCGAAGTGCAACCGCCCGCTTTCGATCAGTACTTCGCTCTCGAACACAAAGCCCTTCCGCCGGCTGCCCGCGCGCGAGGGATACTTCGCGGCGAGACTTGGCAGCACGGCTCGCAGCACCTCGGCAGGGTAAGCGCGGAATCCCGACTGACTGTCGTTGACCGGATATCCCGATGCCCAGGCAATCCAGAAATTCGCGAACCGGTTAGCTCGATACCTTGCGCCCGGAATGCTGTCCCGGTCGGCAAGGCGAGCACCGATGATGATCGACCGGGGTCTGCGCTCGGCAGCCTTGAGCAGACGCGGAATGTCTTCCGGTCGATGCTGGCCGTCGCCATCCATCGTCACGATGCGCTGCGCGCCGAGATCCAGCGCGATCTGCATGCCGTCGATCAGCGCCCGGGCCTTGCCTTCGTTGCGGGAATGTTGAACTCGCCGCACGCGCGCGTCGATCGGCACCTCAGCCTGAGAGTTGTCCGACGATCCATCATCAACGACGATCACCTGATCGATGCAGCGTGGTTCCTGCTGAAGCACCGAGCGAACCAGCCCGCCAAGCATGCCGCCTTCGTTGTAGGCCGGGATGACCAGTGCCGTCTTCAGCGCTGCCTCACGTCAGTCCGCCGTCGATCGCGATGACCTGCCCGGTGATGTAGCGCGCCGAATCGCTGCACAGAAACGCCACGCAAGCTGCCACATCCTCCGGCGCTCCCGCGCGCCCCATCGGCACGAGCTGCTTGATCCGCTCGACGCTGAAGGTTCCGGCCGTCATGTCGCTGACGATGATGCCGGGGGCCACTGCATTCACCGTGATGCCTCGGGTCGCAACCTCGAGCGCAAGCGCTCGCGTGGCGCCGATAAGGCCTGCCTTCGCAGCCGCATAGTTCACCTGCCCGGCATTGCCACGGAGTGCGGCAACCGACGACACGTTGACGATGCGGCCGTCGCGGCTGCGAATCATCGGCAGCAGTGCGGGCCGGGTCACATTGAAAAAACCATCCAGGTTGACCCGGATGACCCGCGACCACTTCTCCTGCGACATGCCTGCGAGCGGGGCATCGTCGTGCACTCCGGCACAGTTGACGAGCACCTGTATCGGCGCCTGCCGCAGCACCTCTGCAATGGCCCGCTCGCAGGCCGCGGCGTCGGTCACGTCAAAGCTCACCCACGCAGCGCTCGCGCCGTCCGCCCGGATCTGATCGCATAACTGCTCCACCGCAGCGGCGTTGCGGTTGGCGTGCGCAATGACGTGCAAGCCCTGCGCCGCCAACGCTCGCGCAATCGCAGCCCCGATGGCCCCGCTCGCCCCCGTTACCAATGCAATCCTGGCCGTCATCGGTTCACATCAGTCTCAGTGTGAGTTCACCTCTGGAGGCCAGAATCTCTCCCGCGCGGATCTCGTAGACATAACGGGCCGTTTCCGAGGAAGCCATTGCACAGCGCGCCGATACCAACAGAGGCTGAGGCAAACGATCGATGTACTCGATGAGAAAACTCACATCCCTTGCCTGGAGCAGCAACCCCGCGGACACCTTCCCGCGTTCCTGATCGGCCGTGAGACGATGCAGTGCCGCGGCCTGTGCTCCGTACTCGATGCTGTGCACGACCGACACCCCGTGGTCGTCCCGCAGCGGGTTTCCCTCGCGCAAGGCATCTGCCGTGCAGGTGATCCCGTCCGTAGTCAGCTCCAGTACCGCATCGATGAGGCACATCGAACCCTTCTGCGGCAGCAGACGCTCGATCTGCAGTCGGTTCAGCCTTGCGTTCACCGCGTCACCTGAGTGATTTCAAGGGCGGCCGCGAGATGGCGGACAGCGCGGCTACCGACCAGACCTTGCACTCCCCGCGCCCTCATTGCGGCCTCGATCGAACCCGGTTCCGCAGCGCTGCTCATCGACGAGCGAGATACCTCGCACTGCCAGCCGGTCCGATTCTCCGCCGGCTCGCACCACGCAGCGAGCGCGAAGTCATGCACGTCCGGTCGGGCCGGCCTCAATTCCGGCGGGAAGGCTCGGCTGGCCGCGAGCATCACCACTGGGCCCCGTCGAATGACGGCCTGCAGTCCGGCTTCCACCAGCGCCACCGCGACCGTGTCCTCGCCGGCCGCCAGCGCCGTCGTCGCCGCTTGCGATGCCAGGCCGATCGACCAGTAACCCGTCGGGGCGTTGTGAACCGAGTTGTGGAATTGCGTCGGAGAGACCGGCTGATGCTCGCGCAGTGCGGACAGCAGCCGGAGGAGAACCACGCCGTCGCCTTCAGCACTGCCGAACACCATGGGCACGGACCTCAACTCCTCGGTCGTCCGAGCGCCCACCAGCCTTTCGCCCGCGCGAAGCGCGAAACTGGCCAGAGGATTCAACCGCCTGCGCTCGGTCGCGGGAAGACTCAGCGTTGAAAGCGGTCGGCCGGCGCGCTCAACGGATTCGCCGGCACAGTGCAGTTCCGACTCTGACGTGCACCAGACCCAATCCGTCACGCAAAAGGTCAGCCTTCTCATCGGCCCGCAACAGCATCTGTGGAACCGAATACAAGCGAGCAGTTGCTGCCGCCGAAGCCGAACGAATTCGAAAGCACGCGAGTGACACTGACGGCACGGGACACCGTTGTGAGGCCGGGCGGCACCTCGAAGTCTCCGACCCTCGTGCCGACGTTGCCGGGAAGTCGCTGGTGCTCGAGCGCGAGATCGCAGATAAGCGCCTCGACGGCTCCGGCAGCCCCCAGGCAGTGCCCAGTGGCGCCCTTCGTGGAGCTGCACGGGATCGAGCGTCCGAATACTTTGGCCAGCGCGAGGGCTTCCACCTTGTCGTTGGCGCGTGTCCCCGTTCCATGGAGATTCACATAGTCGATGTCTTCCTGCTGCAACCGGGCGCTCTCGAGCGCATCGCTCATGGCCTGCACGGCCCCGAACCCATCCGGGTGCGGCGTGGACATATGGTGACCATCGCTTGACTCGCCAGCTCCGAACAACGCCGTTCTTCCAGCGCCTCCCGGAATCAGCAGTGCGAATGCAGCTCCCTCGCCAATCGACATTCCGGTACGGTCGCGAGCGAACGGTCGAGCGGGCAATTCGCTGAGCAGTTCCAGCGAAGCGAAACCATAGAGAGTCGTATAGCAAAGCGAATCAACACCGCCGACGACCGCGGCGTCGCACAGGCCGGCCGCGAGACAGCGCGCCGCAGTGACGAACACTTTCGCGCTCGAGGAACAGGCGGTCGACACGCAGTGCCGGGCTCCCTCGAGTCCGAGCGTTTCCGCGACGAAATCGCTGACCGAACCCAGGCTGTGCCGCGACTCGAAGCGTGCCGGCTCGAGCTCACCCTCGCGCCCATGCCGGAACATGTCCTCGGTATCGAGCATCCCCGAGGTACTGGTGCCCACGAAGACTCCGATCCGCGACGGTCCGAATCGCCGCGCTGACGCCGCAACGGCCAGGTGAAAGTCATCTTGGTGCAGCGCGATCCACGCCAGGCGGTGATTGCGACAGTCCCAGCGCGCGAGCCGGTCAGGCAACGCATGTTGCTCGACCGCATCGACACAACCGATGTGCGCCTTCACGTCGGCCGCCGAATCACCGAACGAGTTGGGCACGAGTCCGCACTGCCCTGCCCAAAGCGACTGGGCAATCTGCGAGCGGCCACGGCCGAGGGAGCAAATTCCGGTAAATGCCTCGATGGCCAACGGGAAGAGTCGGCCCGCGGCGCCGATGTCAGCGTCCTTTCTCACGACCGATCCAATAGGTGCAC
This sequence comes from Burkholderiaceae bacterium, assembly GCA_036732825.1. Taxonomy (GTDB): domain Bacteria; phylum Pseudomonadota; class Gammaproteobacteria; order Burkholderiales; family Burkholderiaceae_F; genus DAINBQ01. The sequence continues at coordinate 10,928 of DAINBQ010000003.1, forward strand.
CCGACTAGCGCTCTGCGCCGGCGGGTCCACTGCTGCGCTTCGCGATGAGCCATGCGAGTCCCACGATGATACCGACGACGACCGTTTGTCCGACGGCCTCGACGACCCGTATTCCGCTGAGCCCGAGCGCGCCGAACACCGCCAGCGTGGTAGCGCTCGCGATCATCAGCGAGAACACGGTGTGCTCCTGCCTCTCCTGTTCGTCCGAGTATTCCGGCGCCGAGTTCAGGAACAGCGAATAGTTCGTGATGACGCCCAGCACGAGCATCAACGCGACGATGTTGAACACGGTCAGCGGCCCGAAGGCCAGCCGCACTGCGGCGGCCGTCAGCAGCAGCGACGCGACGACCGGCAGCATTACCCGCACTCCAAGCACGACTGAACGCCGGTCCAGCGCGACAACCACGAATACCACAGCCACGCAGACCAGCAACAACCACATCAGGCGCTCGCGGACGGCCGACAGGAGGTTCGTGAGCTCCACGCGCGGCTCGAACCATTCCACCGTGACCGCATGACCGGTGACGGCCTGCCGGGCCGACGCAAGCAGGTCGTCCCTTGAAGCCGGCCCCACGATCGGCAACAGCCCCACCGACCTTCCATCCAGCTTCACCAGCAGACTCTCGACCCGCTGACGAAACATTCCCTCGGGCAACTGTTCGAGTTGAAGTGGTTTCGTCCGGGCCTGCCGCGCGCTCTCGAGGAACGGTTGGAAGGCCTCGACATTGAATGCGGTCCCCTGCGCAGCCCGTTCCAGCAGCGGCTTCAGAAAAGCTTCGTCCGGCACGGCACTCAGCCGTTTCTGCTGCGTCTGACTGCTCGGAAAGTAGCGCGCTGCGAAATCGAAGCTCTCCACCGAACCAAGCTTCTGCAACACGAGCAGCGCCGGATGCCACGCTTCCTGCGCCTGCAGCACGGACTCGGTGTCCGGCCCGACGAACAGGAGAACGCTCTGATCCAGCGGAAGACCCGCCTCGCGCCGCAACGCGCGGTCGGCGGCGATCAACTCTGGAGGAAGCGGGTTGATCGACGCGATTCCATCCTCCCACAACGGCTTGACTGCCGCCAGAACAAGCAGGGCCGCCAGCGGGAAAGCGACGTTGGCAACGCGACCAGGCCAGCCGGAAAGGAAGCCGCCGCCAAGCAGTCTCGGTGCGACGCGAGCGAAACGCGGCGGCGACCAGGTCACTGCACTGCGGGGATTGAGCAGGTCGGGCACGAGCCAGCGCGCTGCCGCGCCTGCGACCAGCAGCCCGACTCCACACAGCAGGCCAAGCTGCTGCAAGCCGCGAAACTGAGCCAGCAGGAGAACGGCGAATGCGGCCGTGCTCGTGAGTATCGCGAGGCGCAGCGTCGGCCACACGCGCGCGGCTTCCGCGCCGAGCAACTTGCCGGGCCGCGCCTGTGTCAGCAGATAGGACGCATAGTCGGACCCTTCATCAACCAGGATGCAGGCGAACGCGACCGCGAGCACATTGACGTTGCCGAAGGTCCAGTGGGTAGCGACCAGGCCGGCAGCGATACCGAGCGCGACCGGCAGCAGTGACAGCACAACCGGCAACAGGCGCCGATAACCGAAAAACAGGATGACGGTGACCAGAATGCCGCTGACCCATCCCAGCCACTCGACGCGCGAGCGTGTCGAGTGGCGCGCCTCGGCGGCCAGGAGTCCGAGCCCTGTGTACCGCACTGGCACAGGTTCAGACCCCACGCCGATCCCGCCCGCACTGGCCGCATGCCTGACCGCCGCTTCGACCGCACGCTGCGCGTCAGCGTCATCGCCAGCGGCGCGCGTCATGCCAACGATCAGTGCCTCCATCCCGGACTTCGTGAACCACACGCCATGCCGCATCGGAAGGCGCGCGCTGCCGGCCCACTGTTCTGCCAGGTGCAGGGTCTCGAGGGTCGGATCAGTGGGGAGCAGCTGCGAAACGAACCAAGAACGGGAGTCTGCGAGCATCGCCTGGGCCTGCAGCAGGCTCGCGCGCAAATGGCTCTCGGAAAACGTCGCTTCATCGACCCGGTCGCTGAGCAGATAACGATACGGGACGAGGGGCTCGACCTCGGCTGCGAGCAGGCTGGAGTCGCCGTTGTGCAGGGTCGCAAAGAGGCCGGTTGCGCGCAGCGCGTCCACCAGCTTGCGACTCGCGTCCGCGGACGCCCTAGGGGTCGGCGCGTTCAGTGCGATCAGCACCAGCCGGCCCCCGGCACCACTTTGCAGCGCGACACTGAGGTCGAGCTGCCAGTTGGACTGCTCCGCCGACACGAACCCACCGAGGTCGGCGTCCACGCGAATGAACGGAACACTGCCGCCGAGCGCGAGGGCCAGCACGAACCACAGGCCGAGACGGATGGATCGGCTCAAGATCTGCGTGTGACCTAACGCGAGAGCGTAGTAACGGTTTTGTCCCCGCCACGCTCCAGTACTTCGATCTCATCCACCATCCCGCCCTTGCCGGACAGCTGGACTTCGCGGATAGCGGTATCAGCGGATCTTGGTTCAAGGTGGAGTGTCCAGCGCTCTATCGACCCCAGCGCGCTGGTGCGATACAGCGACTCGAGTTCCTGCAGATTGCCACTGAGCACCGCGCGCAGTGTCTGGACCATGGCGGCCGGGGGTGTACCGCTGACAAGCGACATGACCGTCTGGGATCCGTCACGCTCGATCGCGACCTGCATACCTTCGATCACAACGGTTTCTCGCACGGGCTGCAGCGTTTCGCGTTCCAGCCGATCGGGCGGGGCGTAGCGAAGCATTCCGGTTGAAACCAATGAAGTCTTGAGCAGCTTTGTGGTTCGAACCTCGCGAAAGCGCACTTCGGGAGTGACTTCGCGTGAAACCCGCTGCAGCACCTCGGCGGATGTGATCTGTGTCTGTCCGCCCGCCGCCAGCGGCAGGAACAGCGCGAGTGCGTTCAGGCACCCCGCAAAGATCCTCACGGCTGCTCCTCGGCGGGTTGCGGCTTCACTGCCGTAGTCGACGTGTCGTCCTGCCAGAAATCGTAGAAGTTGAACCAGTTCAGCGGATACATCGTTGCATAGCGCTCGAGATGTCGAGCGAAGTACGTGGCTTGCGCGACGATCCACTGTTCGCGTTCGGCGCGTGACATGCCCCGCTCGGTTCCCGCCATCCTTTCGAAGAAGATCTGGTAGCCCCGGCCCGCGAGGACCGCACAGGAAAACACAAGGGGCGCGTCGAGCACCGCAGCCAGCCGATAGGCTCCGGCCGGGAACGGCGCCGGTTGCCCCATGAAGGGCACGCGGACCGTTCGCTCGTCGAAGGGCGAGCGATCCGCAAGGATGCCGACGATGTCCCCTTGTTCGATCGCCTCGCGAATCTCGAGCATCGTGCCCGGGCGGCCGGCGAAGATGACATCGCGCGTCAATTCCGGATTGATCGCATCCAGCACCTGCTGCACCTTGCGCGCATTGGCGACATACATCAGCGGACGGATACGACGTCCGCAAACCCGATTACCCGCACCGCGCAGAGCTTCGAAGCTGCCCAGATGGGACCCGAGCACGAGGACGCCGCTGCGCCGGCCGGCCAGGGCGGCCTCGATCGCGTCAAGTCCGTGCACGCGAACGGCAATACCGTGGTCCGTTGCGGAAAGCCAGTAGACGCGGTCGAGCACCATCCGGGCAAACGTCATGTAGTGCGCGAAGACTTCCGGCAGGCGCGGTTGACGTTTCCACACGCGCGAGAGGAACTGTCGCGACGCTGCGCCCTGCCTTGGGGAAAACATGACGAAGTAGGCGACGATCGGATAGAGCAGCAGCGATACGAAACGGCGTGGGAAGCGACGAGCTACCCCGACGATGGCCGCAATCAAGCGCGGGCTTCCGCGCTCGGGCGCGCGCGTCCAGTCGCGGTACGCCACCTTCAACCCTGCTATGAGAGCCATTCACCCTTGGCGACAAGCTCGCCGTCGATCGCTATTTCGATCGCCCCCTTCGTGCTCTGGATCTGACGAACCGTCACGTCGAGGGCTTCACCCGGACGCACCGGCCGAAGAAACTTCATACGCTCGACGCCCCGCAGCCGTTTGCCCGCACGCGCCAGAGTTTCCGCCACAAAACCCAGCAGCAGGACCGCCGGAACGATCGGGTTACCGGGAAAGTGACCCTGCAGCGCCGGGTGCGCCGGGTCGACGCGATACCCGGCCGTCAGCTCCTCAGCCGGCATTTGAGCGCGCGCCTTCCGCGACCGACTGGTTCTGGTTCCGCTCAACCGAAAGCGCCGACCCGACAAGCGCATCCAGTCGGAGTTTCCCGTTCGGGTCCCGGGGCAGTTCGTCGACGAGGACGAGCGGGCGGGGCAGGAAGGCAGCGTCGATGCGCGAGGCGAGCCGCTCGCGAATCTTCTCGCTCGACAAACCGGGGGCGACAACAACGGCCGCAAGCCGCTTCTGACCCAGGGCCGCGCCATCGATGAACGCGCCGTCCTGGACCCCATCAATCTCGCGCAGAACGGCGGTGAGTGCCTGCAGCGACGTCCGTTTGCCGGCGACCTTGACCAGGTCTGTATCGCGACCGCGAAGCTCGAACCCGTCGCCGGCCAGCGCGATTCGGTCCCGCAACTGCAGTGCGCCGCCCACACGGGCCCCATGAAGTCGCGCGGAACCGTCGTCATCGACGGCAAGTTGCAGGTCCAGTGCCAGCCGCCAGACGAGACTCAGCGTGGGACGCCGGGTCGCGATACATCCGGCTTCTGTACTCCCGTAGATCTCATGGACCTCTGCTCCGGCGCCTTCCTCGACGGCCGCTGCGACCTCAGGGTCCAGCGGCATCGTCGCCGAGACGATGCGCCGCAACCCTGGAGGCAAGCAGTTGGCATCCATGAAGACGCCGAGGTGGTAGGGGGTCGTGACCAACCACTTTTCCTGCGCGCTCAGCTCCGCGAATGAGGCCAGGTCACTTGGATACACGATGCGGTGGCCGTAGATGCTGGCCGAACCCCTCAGTGACTGCATGATCAACATTTCAAATCCGAACATGTGCGAGTGAACCACAGTCGCTCCGAGCAAAGGGCGTGCATCGCGCATCTGCAGCAAGTGCCCCATGGCGTCGGCCGCATCGACAAGCTGGCGCCATGTCTTCGCCTGCGCCATGGGCTGGCCGGTGCTGCCTGAGGTGAAGAAGACCACCGCCACCTGTGAGTCGCGCAGGGAGATGCGCCGCTTTGTCGCCGGCCGCACACCAAGCGCGCGTCGCAGCGCCGGGCAGCCGACTTGCAGTATGGGTAAGTCCGCGTTCGGAGACAGATCGCTTCTGTCAGTGACAACACAGTCGAAGCAGGCCCCTTCCGCCGCCGCCAATGCATGTCTCAGGTCCGGCGGAGGCATCACAACCGTTCGACGCGCCGCCCAGGCCGCCAGGACCACCCACAGAAACACCGCGCGGTCTTCGCACGCCACCAGCACACGCCGGCCGCGCGGCAATGAGTCTGAAAGCTCGATTGCTGCGGCCTGCAACTCGCCGACCGAGCAATCCGTGTCCCGCCAGACGATCAGCCTGCGGCGCTCATCAAGAAAGAGAAACACGGACTCCGGCTTCGTGAACGCGCTTTGCAGGAGCGTTGTAGCCTCTTCCTTCAAGACGCGGGACGCGATCCGCCACTGCCTCGCGACGGGCCCGACCGACTGCAGCCCGAACACTTGCCGACGCACGAGTCGCTCACCGAAGAAGAGCGAGCCCGCGAGTGCCAGCGGCGCGACGAAAACGACCCACTCGACAAGCACCGACGCCCCCGCGGCGCGACTCGCGACGAGAACGGCGCAAGCCAGCAACGTGACCGCCCACAGCGCCGTGAGCCACCGCAGGTAACGCTGTGCGAGCGGTTGATGTGCGGTCGCAGGGTCCTCCGCCTCGGCGAAGCGGAATACAAGCGGCGTAGTCCCCGGCCGCAGCGATCGCGCGAAGAGCCAGCCAACGAACAACAGCCCCACCGCTCCGACGACTGCAACAGCGGACAGGACTGCCTGAATCATCGGGCACTATTTGGTGCGATGGCGACGTACATGCTCGGCGAGCGACCCGAGCGACTGAAAGATCTTCTCGTTTTCGGGATCGTCGGAACGCAGCTCGAAGCCATAGCGTTTGGACACGACAAGTGCCACTTCGAGGATGTCGATGGAATCGAGGCCCAGACCTTCTCCGTACAGCTGCGTTTCGGCTCGAAGATCGTCAACCCGCACGTCGGGAAGGCCGAGCGCGTCGACGATTGCTTCCGCGATCTGTCGTTCTAGTTCATCCATGGGCCTTCCCGCACACACTGACCCCCGCTTGGCCAAAGGTCAGAAGGCTTGCGGGCGAAAAGTTCAAATCATCAACTGGCGTCGGATCGCGTGGTCCAGGTTTTGCGCTCAGCCGTTGTAATTCTTTAGGATGGTGTCACCCTGCTGCTCGAGATTCGCGCCTCCTCTCGAACGCTTCATTGCTGCCTTGCACTCCGCATCAGCATGATGACGGCCAACGCTAAAGCGATAATGATGCCTCGCACGCGGCAAAGCTCAAGCGCGCGGAATATTACCTCGGCAGCGCAACGGCAAAGAGCTGTCGGCGTGCGTTAGCCTGATAAATTGCCTGGCGGAAATGCAGCTATTCAGCGCGGTGCAAGTGCCTTCATTCAATAGCCCACTGACAGCGACGGACGCTCGCTTTGCGGCACAGCGCATTGCATTCGCCCCCGTCGTATTCCAGGTCGTGCAGGTCATGCGCCGCACGGGATTGCTGCGCACGCTGGTCGCCGCCCGGGACTGGATGAGACAGGAAGACGTCGAGCGTTCCAACCCGCTGTCAAGCTACGCGATCACTGTGCTGCTCGAGACAGCGATGTCCGCCGGCATCGTCGAGCGTGACCAGGAGGGAACCGACCCTGGCCCGGCAAGTGTCCGGTGGCGCGCCACGGAGGTGGGACGATTCATCGAGCGCGACCCACTGGTCCGCATCAACATGGATTTCGTCAATGACGTTTGCTATCGCAGTCTCACGCACCTGGGGGAAGCCCTTGCAGAAGGTCGGCCGGCCGGACTGCGCGAACTCGGCCCGTGGAATACCTTCTACGAAGGAATGGCTGAAATGCCAGAGCCGGCGCGAACCAGCTGGTTCAACTACGACTATTTCTATTCGGACAGCGCGTTTCCCGAGGCCCTCGATGTACTCGCAACCCGAAATCTCGCTCATGTCGCCGACGTCGGCGCGAACACGGGAAGGTTTGCGATCGCCTTCATGCAGCGCTTTCCCGACCGCCGAATTACGCTTTGCGACTTACCGCAGCAGTTAGCGCTCGCACGCTCGAACATTGGCGAACACGGACTGCTGGACCGAGCAGTCTTCCACGCATGTGACCTCCTGGAGGCGGAGTGCCGGCTGCCCGAAGGCGTCGCGGCGCCGGATGCGTTCTGGATGAGCCAGTTCGTCTGTTGTTTCTCCGAGTCGCACATCCCGAGCATCCTGCGCCGCGCGGCTTCAGCAGTCCGGGATGGCGGATCGATATTCGTGCTCGATACCTTCTGGGACGATCAACGCCACGACGTCGCCGCGCATTGCCTGATCAATACGTCGCCATACTTTGCCGCTGTCGCGAACGGCAACAGCCGCATGTACCGGCTCGACGTGTTCCGGCAACTGGCTGAGCAGGCAAGCCTGCAGCCCGCTCAGATCTGGCATGGGCTTGGCTGGTGCCACACGCTGGTCGAACTTCGTCCATGCTGACCTCGCCCTCGGTCATGACATCGGACTTCGTTCGGATCTGCAGTTGCTGCCCGCTCGGAGCGGCAGTACGGCCCACCTGGGCTTCCCTGAGTAAACTCGAGGGCCTTTGACAGCTGGTGGACTTGGGACTTGACAACAGGATCACAGAGGGGCCGATGAGACAGGGATTGCTCGCCGCTTTGGCAGCCGGTGCATTGCTGGCCGCGCCTTGCGCCGCCGATGCGCAGGGCTTCCCCAACCGGCCGGTGCGGATCATCGTGCCCTACTCGGTCGGATTCGGCCCCGACATCGTCGCGCGGACGGTGGCGCAGCGGCTATCGCAAGTGTGGAACCAGCCGGTTCTTGTCGAGAACCGCCCCGGCGCATCGGGCATCGTCGCGTTGGCCGAAGTGAAGCGCGTCGCCGCCGATGGCCACACGCTGTTCGTTGCCGACGCCGGCTCGATGTCAGCCAACCCGCTGCTGCATTCAAACCTTCCGTATGACCCCCACAAGGATTTCGCGCCGATCTCGACGCTGTTCCATGCGACGTTCGTCATCTGGGTGCGCACCGAAAGCCGATTCAAGACGATGCAGGACATGCTCGCCGAGGCGCGCGCGCAGCCGGCCCGGGTCAGCTATGCCTCGCTCGGCAATGGCCACCCGAGCCAGCTCGCGGTCGAGACGATGGCCCGCGCGGCCGAGGTCGATTTCCTGCACGTCCCGTTCCGCGATGCTGGGTCGATGTTCAACGCGCTGGTCAACGGCGATGTCGATTTCACGACCGTCAGCACGAACTCGGCCGCTCCGCTGGTCAAGGCCGGCAAACTGAGGCCGCTGGCAGTGGCCGCACGCGAGCGCCTGAAGGACTTCCCGGAGATTCCGACGCTGCCACAGGCGGGCGGGCCGCCGGTGCAGATGCAGCCGTGGGCGGCGCTGGTGGCCGTGGCCGGGACCCCGCAGCCGATTCTCGACCAGCTCAACCGCGACATCGTCGCTGCGCTCAGACTGCCCGAGGTGCGCGCCCGCATCGAGGCGATCGGCTTCGACGTCATACCGTCGACGCCGCAGGAGCTGAGCGAACTGATCCGGCGCGATGCGGAGATCTACGCGCCGCTGATCAAGAGTGGACGCGTGCGCGCGGACTGACATCCCCGGCGCCGGCTGGCACGCCGTCGCCGAGATCGAATTTCATGGAGACTCAATGACCGTATTCAATTTCAGCGCCGGCCCTGCGGTGCTGCCGAAGGAAGTCCTGCAGCGCGCCGCCGCCGAAATGCTCGACTGGCATGGCAGCGGCATGTCGGTGATGGAGATGAGCCATCGCGGACCCGAATTCATCGCGATCGCGGGAAAGGCGGAAGCCGATCTGCGCACGCTGCTCGCGATCGGCACCGACTACGAGGTGCTGTTTCTGCAGGGCGGCGCGATTGGCGAAAACGCCATCGTGCCGATGAACCTGCTCGGCGACAGGAAGACCATCGATTTCATCGACACCGGTGAGTGGTCGAAGAAGTCGATCAAGGAGGCGAAGAAGTACGCACAGGTCAACGTCGCCGCCTCGGCGGCCGAGCGGAACTATTCGTACGTGCCGGCGCGCACGAGCTGGAAGCTGACTCCGGAATCAGCTTACGTTCATGTCTGCACGAACGAGACGATCGGCGGGGTCGAGTACCACTGGGTTCCGGATGTCGGCAGCGTTCCGCTGGTGGCCGACATGTCGTCGCACATCCTGTCGCGGCCGATCGACGTCTCGAAATACGGCGTGATCTATGGCGGCGCACAGAAGAATGTCGGTCCGGCAGGCCTGACGCTGGTCATCGTTCGCAAGGACCTGCTCGACCGCGCGCTGCCGATCACTCCATCGGCCTTCCACTGGAAGGAACAGGCCGCGGCGGACTCGATGCTGAACACGCCGCCGACCTACGCGATCTACATCGCCGGCATGGTGTTCGAATGGCTGCTCGCGCAGGGCGGCCTGGCGGCGATCGAGCAGAAGAACATCGCAAAGGCAAAGCTGCTGTACGACGCGATCGATGCGAGCAGCCTCTACTCGAACCCGGTTGCGCGGGAAGATCGCTCGCGCATGAACGTGCCGTTCAAGCTGCGCGACGAAGCGCTCGACGCTCCCTTCCTCAAGGGCGCACAGCAGCGCGGCCTGCTGCAGCTCAAGGGGCACCGCTCGGTCGGCGGCATGCGCGCGTCGATCTACAACGCGATGCCGATCGAAGGCGTCCAGGCGCTGGTCGACTATCTGCGCGAGTTCGAGCGCAGCCACGGCTGACAACCTCCCCGGCCGAGAGGCCCGCGCCATCCACTCACGTCACCGACATGTCCCGATTCCAGATCCTCACGCTCAACAACATCTCCCCACAGGGCCTCGATCGACTGCCGCTCGCCCGTTACGTGATCGGCAAGCGGGTCGATCATCCCGACGCGATCCTGGTGCGCTCGCATGACATGCATTCGATGGCCGTTCCGGCCAGCGTCAAGGCGATCGGGCGGGCCGGCGCCGGCACCAACAACATTCCGGTGGCCGAGATGTCGAAGCGCGGGCTCCCGGTGTTCAACGCGCCCGGCGCGAACGCCAATGCGGTCAAGGAGCTCGTGCTGGCCGCACTGCTGATCGGCGCCCGCAACCTGGTTCCGGCCCTGAAGTTCGTGGCCGAGATACCGGTCGATGCGAGCGACTTCGAGGCGCGCGTCGAGGAAGGCAAGAAGCAGTTCGCCGGCATCGAGCTGCCGCACCGCACGCTGGGTGTGGTCGGGCTCGGCGCGATCGGCGCACTGGTCGCCGACACGGCGCTGAAGCTCGGCATGAAAGTCGTCGGCTACGACCCGGAGATCACGGTCGATGCCGCCTGGCGGCTGCACTCCGGCGTGCGCAAGGCCAACTCGATCGAAGAGCTGCTGAAACAGGCCGACTTCATCTCGCTGCACGTGCCACTGCTGGCGGCGACACGCGGGCTGCTCGACGCGAAGCGAATCGCCGCGATGAAGCCGGGCAGCGTTCTGCTCAACTTCGCGCGCGATGCCATCGTCGACGAAGCGGCCGTCGTGGAGGCGTTGCGCAGCGGCCGGCTCAAGGCCTACCTCTGCGACTTTCCCGCGCCGGCCCTGGCGAACGTGCCCGGAGCGATCGCCCTGCCGCACCTCGGCGCGTCCACGGCCGAGGCCGAAGAAAACTGCGCGGTGATGGTCGTCGAACAGGTGCGCGAGTTCCTCGAGAACGGGTGCATCAGCAACGCCGTCAACTTCCCCAATGTCGAGATGACGCGCGAATCGGACTATCGCATCGGGATCGCCAACGCCAACGTACCGAACATGCTCGGGCAGATTTCCACAGCGATGGCAAAGGCCGGGCTCAATATCCACAACATGGTCAACAAGTCACGAGGCGAAATGGCCTACACGCTGGTCGACGTCGACAGCCCGGTCGCGCAAAGCGCGATCGACATGATCGCGGCCATCGACGGCGTGCTGTCGGTGCGGTCGGTGCCAGCCGACCCGGAGCGAACGACTGACACGGTCGCGCATCCGAGCCAGGTTGCCTAGAACTACCTGCGTTCTATCCAATACAGCGCGCTCATCGCCAGCGCGAGCACGACCAGGCTGGGCAAAGCGGCGACGATGATCGGCGGCCACGTATTCAGCAGACCGAGGTGCGCGAACAGCTTGTTCAGGCCGTAGAACGCGACGCCGATCATCACGCCGGTGAAGATCTTCAGGCTGACGCCGCCCGCACGCACGTGCAGGTAGGCGAACGGTAGCGCGAGCGCCATCATCACCAGTACCGCCCATGGATAGAAGAGCTTGCTCCAGAACGCGATCTCGTAGCGTTCGGTCTGCTGGCGATTCTCCGCCAGGTGCCGCACATACTGCGCGAGATCCCAGCCCGACATGCGCTCGGGCTGAACCATCATCACGCCGAAGATGTCGGGCTTCAAATCGGAGGGCCAGGATCGGCTTTCGCTGCGGACCACGTCGGTGCGCGCGCTCGCCAGATCGGCCGCCGACACCGTGATTTCGGGCAGGCGGGTCTCGACGACATTGGTGAGCGTCCAGCCCGCGCCCGGTTCGTAGCGCCCCGCTTCGGCGGTCATGATCGAGCGCAGCTTGTAGTCGCGATCGAACTCGAACACGCGCCAGTTGCGGGTGCCGGCGTCCGGCGTTACCTCGCGCACATTGATGAAGCGGAACGCGCCGACCCCGCCGCCCGCATCCTTGACCACGTCGCGCACCCAGACTCCGGAGCGAAAGTCGCGCACGCTGACCGCGGAGCCGATCGCCCTGAGTCTGAGTTTCTGCGCCAGCTGCTCGGACGGCGGCGACACGAACTCTCCGAGCAGGTAGGTGAGTGCAACGAATGCCAGCCCGATACCGAGCAGGCTCTGCAGCAGCCGCCGCGTGCTCATTCCCGAGACCCGCATGATCGTGAACTCGGAATTCGCCGCGAGCTTGGACAGCGCGTAGATCGTGCCGATCAGCGCCGCGATCGGCATCAGTTCGTAGGTGCGCGACGGCAGTGTCAATGCCACGTAGCCGAACGCATGGCGCAGCAGGAACCCGCGCCGGCCGACCTCGTCGAGCTGCTGCACCATGTCGAAGAACAGGAACAGCGACAGCAGACCGAACAGCACGAAGGCCGTCGCAGTGGCGATCTCCTGCCACAGATAGCGGCGGATCGTCCTCATGCAGCGCCCCGCTCGCGCCAGTACGCGGGAGTCAACCAGCGTGGCCACCAGTACAGCATGTAGACGCGCCGCGTGAAGAGAACGACGATCACCGCCAGCACGAGGCCGTGCACGACCCAGGCCCCGATGCCGAAGCTGACCCGGCCCTGCTGCACATAGGCCTGGACCGTGTTCAGCACGTTCATGTACACGGCGAATGCCAGCACCGCGACGATCAGGTTGAACGACCGGCCGACACGTGGATTCGTATAAGAGAGCGGGATCGCGAGCAGTGTCACCAGCAGTGCGACGATCGGGATGCCGAAGCGCCACATCAGCTCGCCCAGGTTGACGTCCGTCGGGGCGGCCAGCAGCTGCATCGTGCCGATGGTCTTCGCACGCCGTTCCCCGATCGGCCGGTCCGGTCGGCTCTCGAGCCGGATCGCGTAGCGGTCGAATTCGAGCGTCCGGTACTCGAGCTTGCCGGGCGTTCCTTCGTAGCGCCGGCCGCGTTCGAGCACGAGGAAGCGGTCGCCGTTGGGCGCCACCTCGAGCACTCCCTGCGCTGCAACGACGAGCCCTTCGCGTCCCTGGCTGCGCGTGCTGACGAAGACATTGCGCACCCGGCCGTTCACGAAGTCGACCGACTCGACGAAGAACACGCGGTCGGCGCCGCCCGACTCGATGAACCGCCCGGGGGCGACGCGGCTGACATCGTCGCGCTTGGCGAAGCGCTCCTTGCTTTCCTCGATCTGAGCGTTCGACCACGGCATGACGAAAAGCGCCAGCAGCGCAATCGCCGCGATGATCGGCCAGGCGAACCGCAGCACCGGCCCGACCCAGGCGAGCAGGCTCTGTCCCGACGTGAACCAGACCACCATTTCGGAGTCCCGATAGCTGCGCGTCAGCGTCATCAGCACGGCAATGAACAGTGTCAGCGTCAACACGATCGGCAGCCAGGTGAGCGCGGTCAGCGCCATCAGTTCGAAGACCGCCTGGTTGTCGACGCGCCCGCCGGCCGCCTGACCCAGGATGCGGACCAGGCCAACGGAGAAAATGATGGAGAAAAGCACCGTGAACACGGCGCTTGCGGTGCTCGTGAGTTCGGCGACGATGGCGCGCCGGAAGATCATCGGCGGTTTGAGCGCGAACCGCGCGCCCCGTGACCGGCCGGGCTATATACTTCGCGCCGCGCCGCGCGACCGGGATGAGCAGCGCCCGACCGTGCCTTGTTTGAACGTCTCGTCGATGGGGCGGACGCATTCATCGCGGGACTTTTCAGAGGGAAACCCTCAATGGAATTTAGCACGAAGGTCGGTCGGCCCGAGACACTGAAGACCGACGCGGTCGTCGTCGGTGTGCACGCAAACGGCGAACTCAGCGCGACCGCGAAGGCGCTCGACACCGCGGCCGGTGGCGCGATCAGGGCAGCGATCAAGAGCGGGGACATGACTGGCAAGCGCGGCTCGACGCTGCTGCTGCGCGGGCTCGCAGGAATCGCCAGCCCGCGTGTGCTGCTGGTGGGCCTCGGCGGCAAGGACGACTTCAACGAGAAGGCGTTCGCAGAAGCGGTGCGCACCGGCGTCAAATCGCTCTCCGCAAAGAACATTGCGCTGGCCGCTGCCGACTGGAAGGTCAAGGGACGCGACCTCGAATGGCAGGCGCGCAGCGCCGTCATCGCCGCGCGCGAAACCGCGTTCCGGACCGACGAGCTGAAGAGCAAACGCGATGCGGACGGCAGCGGAGCGGAACAGATCACGCTGCTGCTCGGCAAACGCGAGGCGGCGGCTGAACGCGCGGTGCGTCAGGGCACGGCAGTCGCCAACGGCATGGAATTGACCAAGCGACTCGGCAACCTACCGGGGAACATCTGCACACCGAGCTATCTTGCGGAGCAGGCGCGTGCGCTGGCGCGCGAGTGGAAGCTCGGCCTCGAGGTGCTCGAGGGCAAGCAGCTCGAAGCGCTGAAGATGGGCTCGTTCCTGTCCGTCGCCAAGGGTTCGGCGCAGCCACCGCGGCTGATCGTGCTGAAGTACAGCGGATCGAAGAAGGACGCGAAGAAGGATCGGGGCCCGGTCGTGCTGGTCGGCAAGGGCATCACGTTCGACTCCGGCGGCATCTCGATCAAGCCAGGGGCGGCGATGGACGAGATGAAATTCGACATGTGCGGAGCGGCGAGCGTGCTCGGTACGATGCGCGCGCTGGCCGAACTCAGGCTGAAGCTGAACGTGGTCGGCGTCGTGGCCGCCTGCGAGAACATGCCGTCGTCCACCGCGGTCAAGCCCGGCGACATCGTGACATCGATGTCGGGCCAGACGATCGAGATCCTGAATACCGATGCCGAAGGGCGGCTCATCCTGTGCGACGCGCTGACCTACAGCGAGCGTTTCAAGCCGGCCGCGGTGATCGACATCGCGACGCTGACCGGGGCTTGCGTCGTGGCGCTGGGCAACGTGAATTCCGGCCTGTTTTCCAACAACGAGAAACTCGCGGCCCAGGTTCTCGCTGCGAGCCGCGAGGCGACCGACCCGACCTGGCGCATGCCGCTCGACGACGATTACCAGGAACAGCTGAAGTCGAACTTCGCCGACATGGCGAACATCGGCACGCCGGGCAATGCCGGCGCCGTGACCGCCGCCTGTTTCCTCTCGCGCTTCACGAAGGCGTATCCGTGGGCGCACCTGGATATTGCCGGAACGGCCTGGAAAAGCGGGCCCGCCAAGGGCGCGACCGGCCGACCGGTGGCGCTCCTCGCGCAACTTCTGATCGAGCGCGCAGACTAGGTCCTGTTCGCCATCCTTGCACGCGACGTGACCCGCATCGACTTCCACTTCAACGTCGACCATCGCGTGCACTATGCGTGCCGGGTGACTCGCAAGGCGCGCGCGGCGGGCAAACGCCTCGTCGTATACACGCGCAATGCAGACCGCCTTGCACAATTCGATGCTGCGCTCTGGACTTTCTCGGCGCTGGACTTCCTGCCGCACGTGTATGCGGAATCACCGCTCGCGGCCGATACGCCGATCCTGCTGACCCTCGATCCTCTCGCAGCGCCCGCGGGCGACGTGCTGCTGACGCTCGACGACGAGGCGCCTGCGGCGTTCGGTCAATTCTTCGAGCGCTACGAACGCGTGATTGAAGTCGTTTCGCGCGACGACGAAGATCGTGCGCGGGCGCGCGCGCGCTTCAAGCTCTACAAGGAGCAGGGATACAAGCCGACGACGTTCGAAATGGGCCATGGCGACCAGCAATAAGAAGTCAACCGACCTCGAGCGGCTCACGCAGCCGGGCGGCAAGGTGATGCCGGACGATGCGACGATCCCGGTGCTGACCGAACGGTTGACGCTGCCGTCGCTCGACCTCGACATTTCGCTGCCGCAGCCGCCTCCGCCGGTCGTGGCCCCGCCGCGCGCGCCGGCCCCGCCGCGTGCCGCGCCACCCCAGCCAACGCCGCCGCCTCCGGCGCCGCCGCCTCCGCCTCCGCCGCCTCCGCCGCCACTGCCACCCCCGCCGGTCGAACCCATCAGCGTTGCGCCCGACTGGGACCGCATCGAGACCCAGTTGCGCGAAAGCCTGTACCGCGAGCTGCAGCCGAAGCTCGCGGCCGAGCTCGAGCGCCAGATACAGGAGCGACTGCAGCCGACGCTGGTGCGTGCACTCACGAGCCTGGTCAGCGAGCTGAGGCCGGCGCTCGATGCAACGGTGCGCGAGTCGATCGCCCGTGCGCTCGCCGTCGAGATCGCCCGCCAGCGCGCCGGCATGAAGTAGCGCAGCGGGCGCGGTTTCGCGTTCACCGAGGGTCCGAACGCGAACAGGCCCTAAAATTCCGCCTTTCCCCCTGCGAATGACGGTGCGCCCGCAATTCGGCGCAGCCATAGACATGACTGCCACGACCACCGCCGCCAGTCCGACCGAACTTGCGAAGAGCTTCGAGCCCGCCACGATCGAGGCACGCTGGGCACCCGAATGGGAGAAGCGCGGCTACTTCGCCGCCGGGCTCGACTCCACTCGACCCGCGTTCTCGATCCAGCTGCCGCCGCCGAACGTGACCGGCCGCCTGCACATGGGGCACGCGTTCAATCACACGATCATGGACGCGCTGACCCGCTGTCACCGGATGCGCGGCTTCAACACGATGTGGCTGCCCGGCATCGACCATGCGGGGATCGCCACGCAGATCGTCGTCGAGCGCCAGCTCGAGGAGGCCGGAATCGACCGGCGCACGATGGGTCGCGAAGCCTTCATCAAGCAGGTGTGGGACTGGAAGGAATCGTCGGGTGGAACGATCCTCGGGCAGATGCGCCGTCTCGGCGACTCGGTCGACTGGACCCGCACCTACTTCACGATGGACGACAACCTGTCACGCGTCGTCGTCGAGACTTTCGTGCGCCTGTACGAGCAGGGTCTCATCTATCGCGGCAAGCGGCTCGTCAACTGGGATCCGAAACTGCAGACGGCGGTGTCCGATCTCGAAGTCGAATCCGAGGAGGAAGACGGCCGGATCTGGGAGCTCAGGTATCCGGGCGCCGACGGCACGCATGACCCAAGTTCGGGCGTCGTCGTCGCGACGACGCGGCCCGAGACGATGCTGGGCGACATCGCGGTCGCGGTGAACCCGAAGGATGCGCGCTATCAGGCGCTGATCGGAAGCTCGGTCAGCGTGCCGTTGACCGGCCGCACGATCCCGGTGATCGCCGACGAGTACGTCGACATGGAATTCGGCACCGGCGCGGTAAAGATCACGCCTGCGCACGACTTCAACGACTTCGCGATCGGCCAGCGGCACGGACTCGAGCCGCTGCCGATCTTCACTCCGACCGCGACGATCAACGACAACGCACCGGAAAAGTATCGCGGACTCGACCGCTATGTCGCGCGCAAGGCGGTGCTCGCGGATCTGCGCGCCGCGGGCCTCGTCGTTTCCGAGAAGCCGCATCGCATGGTCGTGCCGCGCTGCGAGCGCACCGGCGAGGCGGTCGAACCGATGCTCTCGGAACAGTGGTACATGGCGATGAGCAAACCGGCCCCCGAAGCTGCAAATTCGGGCACGCGCAATGCCGGTCGCTCGATCGCGCAAGTGGGCCTCGACGTCGTCGAAGCCGGCGAAGTGAAGATCTTCCCCGAGCAGTGGAACACCGTCTACCAGCAATGGCTGGGCAACATCCAGGACTGGTGCATCTCGCGCCAGTTGTGGTGGGGCCACCAGATTCCGGCCTGGTACGACGACGAAGGCCGCGTCTATGTCGCACGCAACGAAGCCGAGGCGCAGGCGCAGGCGGGCGCGGGAAAGCGGCTGACACGCGACCCCGACGTGCTCGACACCTGGTACTCGTCGGCGATGGTGCCGTTCTCGACGCTCGGCTGGCCCGAAGTCGAGCACGCGCAGGGTGCCGCGCGCGCGGCGTACGACTTGTATCTGCCGTCGACCGTGCTGGTGACCGGCTACGACATCATCTTTTTCTGGGTCGCGCGGATGATCATGATGACGGCCCACTTCACCGGCCGCGTGCCGTTCCGCGATGTCTATATCCACGGCCTGATCCGCGACGCCGAAGGGCGCAAGATGTCGAAGAGCGAGGGCAACACGCTCGACCCGCTCGACATCATCGAAGGCATCGACCTCGAGTCGCTGATCCGCAAGAACACGACCGGACTGCGCCGGCCCGAGGATGCGCCGAAGGTCGCGGCCAAGGTGCGCCGGCACTTCCCGGACGGCATCGCGGCCTACGGAGCCGACGCGCTGCGCTTCACAATGGCGGCCTACGCGACGCTCGGCCGCAACATCAATTTCGACCTCAAGCGCTGCGAGGGCTACCGCAACTTCTGCAACAAGCTGTGGAACGCGACGCGCTTCGTGCTGATGAACACGGAGGGCAAGGACACCGGACTCGATGCCAGCCTGCCGGTGGAACTTTCAGCGGTCGATCGCTGGATCATCGGCGAACTGCAACGTACCGAGGCGGAAGTCGCGAAGGGATTCGCCGAGTACCGCCTCGACAATGTCGCCAACGCGATCTACTCGTTCGTCTGGAACGAATACTGCGACTGGTACGTCGAGCTCGCCAAGGTCCAGCTGCAGACCGGCAACGCCGCACAGCAGCGGGCCACGCGGCGGACGCTGGTTCGCGTGCTCGAGGCGGCGCTGCGGCTCGCGCATCCTGTCATTCCGTTCATCACCGAGGAACTGTGGCAGAAGGTGTCGGTGCCCGCCGGCAAACGCGGCGCCGAAGAGCAGACGTCGGTGATGCTGCAGCGCTATCCGCAATCCGAGCCCGCCAGGATCGATGCCGGCGCCGATGCCGAAGTCGCGCTGCTGAAACGCATGATCGACGCGCTGCGCAACCTGCGCAGCGAGATGAACCTGTCACCGGCGGAAAAAGTGCCGCTGATTGCACAGGGGGATGCCGCCACGCTGGCGGTCTTTGCCCCGTACATGAGGACGCTGGCACGCCTGTCCGACGTCGTCGTCGCGGGATCGCCCGCCGAAATGGGCGCGGCAGCACCGGTCAAGGTCGTCGACGACTTCCGCTTGATGCTGAAGATCGAGATCGACATCGCAGTCGAGCGCGAACGTCTCGGCAAGGAGATCGCGCGCCTCGAAGGCGAAATCCGCAAGGCGGAAGTCAAGCTTGGCAACGCGAGTTTCGTTGATCGTGCCCCAGCGATTGTCGTCCAGCAGGAAAAGGACCGCCTCGCAGGCTTCGGTGCGACGCTGGCAAAGGTGCGCGAACAACTCGAGCGGCTACCCGCCAGCTGAAGATCAGTACCCCTGCAGCGGCGGCGTGCTGGGCGGCGCGGGAATGTCCGGCGCCGGAGCCGGCGCTGGAGCCGGCGCCGCATCCGGTGTCGGAGTCGGCGCAGGAGTGGGCGACGGAGCAGGCGCTGACCCTGGCGTGACGGCGTCCGGGGACAGCCGCGGCGTCGGCACGACGGTCCCCGGTGTCAGCTGGATTTCTTCGACTTGCACGACTCCGGTCACGAAATGGCGCGTGTCGCCGAAGCAGCTGGTCGGCAGTCCGACCTTCTCCTCGTAATGCAGCGTCACGCGCTTGCCCATCACCTTGTTGATCGAGGCGGCAACCTGGTTGTCCCACACGGTGAACAGGAACTTCTCCGGGATCGCGCCGGGCATCGTCACCATCGCCATCTCGCCTTCCCATGTCTTGCAGAGCCAACCCTTCCGGCTGAACTTCTGCACCCAGCCTGCGCGTTCGCCGGCCGAGTAGTTCCAGCTCAGCACAAAGGTGAAGTACAGCGCGATCAGCACGGCCGGCACCAGCAGCAGCCAGAACATCAGCTTCAGCCTCGAAGGCCGGCGAACCGCTGGAGTGGTAGGTGGAGGGGTGCTCATCGACGCTTCAGGAAGTGGACGAAGTCTTTTTCGATTGTCTGCTGCAACAGCAGTTCGTTGCCCGTCTGCTTGCAGAATGCCCTGAAGTCACGCATCGAGCCGGGGTCGGTCGAAACGATCTTGAGCACCTGGCCGCTCGCGAGGTCCGCCAGCGCCTTCTTCGCCCGCAGGATCGGCAGCGGGCAGTTCAGTCCCCGCGTGTCGATCTCCCTGTCGACATGGATCTCCTGCATATCTGCCTCGTTGCGGTCCGGCTCAGCCGTTCTTCGTCGGCAAGGGCAGGAATTCTACCGGCAGCCCCCGCGCCCGCATCCAGTCGGCAACCGCGAAGCCGGTCCCGATCGGCCACGGCCGTACGCGCGCCGGCTCGAGCAGCCGAACCTCGGCGAGCTCCTCACCGAGGACGATCGTGCCGTCGGCCAACACGTGATAGGCGACGATCAGCTCGTTGCGCAAAGGGAAGTCATACACGCCGATCAGCGTCGACGCGACGGTTTGCAGTCCGGTTTCCTCGAGTACCTCGCGCGCAACCGCCTGCTGCGGCGTCTCGTCGCGCTCGAGAAACCCGGTCACCAGCGCGAACATCTTCTCGGGCCACGCGCGATTGCGCGCCAGCAGCACCCTGCCGTCGAATTCGATCAGTGCCGCGACGACCGGCGTCGGGTTGTCCCAGTGAACCCAGCCGCAGGCGGGGCACGCTGCGCGATCGCGCTCCGCGTGCTGGCCGACGACGAGCCCGCCCGCACAGCGCGGGCAATAACTGTAGTCAGGAAGCCTTGGCATTTCGCCTTGCCCCCTCGCGCAATGCGGCGATCGCGGGCGGCAGCGGCCGCGGTGATCCCGTCGTCGGCACCTTGTTCGCGGCGGCCCAATGCTCGATCGCCGCGCGGCGGCTCGCAGTGAGAGGATGCGTGCGGAGGAACTCGACCGCGCCGGCCGCTTCGAACTTCGCTCCCGCCTGTCGCTGGAAGACCTCGAACAGCTCGAAGGCGCCTGCCAGGTGCCCGTATTCCGCCGCGATCGCGCTCAGTGCCGCCTCGTCGGCAGCACGCTCCTGATCCCGGCTGAACGAGAGCAGCGTCACGACCCCTGCCTGGTTCAGGAGCCCGCCGGCGGCGTTGCGTCCGAGTTCCGCGGAGATCACCGACAGGATCACACCGACGGCGACCCCGCGGCCAAGGGCGGCTGAGGCATGGCGGTACTTCAGGTGGGCCAGCTCGTGCGCCATCACCATCGCCAGCGCGTCCTCCGAGCCGAGTTGCTTCAGCAGGCCGCCGAAGAAGACCATCTGCCCACCAAGCGTCGCATAGGCATTCACGATCCGATCGTCGCGCCAGCCGACGCGCACGATCATTCCTTCCGGCATCTGCATGCGTGAGGCTAGGCGGTCGGCGAGCGCCTGCAGTTCAGCCTGGACCTGGCGCCCCTGGTCGGTGTCCGGCGCGGTCGTGAACGAAGGCAGCGATGCCGCCAGACGCGCCTCGTATTTGTAGGGAATGCGCGGCGCGATCCACTGTGCGGCCAGCGATATCGAGAAGACGATCGCGACGACCGCGGCGAGGCTGCCGGTCAGCAGCCAGGCCAGTTCCTTAAGCGGGTTCTCGTGCGAGGCGTTGATGCCCTCGGCCGGAGCCCTGTTTTCGAGCTTCACGGTCCGGGCTGCGCGTAACGCGCGTAGCCATCACCGAGCAGACGCGAACGCCCGCTCGATTGGGCGCCGGCTTCGCCTTCCGGGATCAACGCCGTGCCATAGGCGAACACCTCCATCGAGGGCGCCCAGCCGCTCGATATCGTCGTCGTTTCGAAGCGAACGCAAACGACGAGCTTTGCGCCGCGGCGCCGGGCATCGGCCTTCAGCCGCAGCAGCGCCTCGCGCCGGGCGCGCTCCATCAGCGTCTCGTAGGAGCGGAAGCGTCCGCCGAACAGGTTGCGCAGGCTGGCGACGAAAGTCTTGAAGTAATCGGAACTGACGACGACGGTGCCATGAACGAGGAACGCGCGCTGCGGTGTCACGCGGTCGGGCGGGAAGCGCACCATGAAGGCCAGCACATCGGCGTATGCGCGTTCGCGCTGGCGGATCGACGCGTAATGCCGCCGCTCGACGATCGAGCCCGCGAAGTAGCCGATCGCCAGCAACGCGAGAAAGATGCCGATCTGGATCAGGTCGAGCATTTGGATTGCTGCTAGATGTCCTCGAGCCGCACCGCGCTGCCGTAGGCGAGGATCTCCGCCGCCCCGGCCGCGATCGACGTCGTCGCGAAGCGAACGTTGAGAATCGCATTGGCGCCCATCGACTCGGCCTCCGCGATCATGCGCTGGATCGACTCCTCGCGCGCTTCCTGCATCAGCTCCGTATAGCCCTTCAGCTCGCCGCCGACGATGTTCTTCAGGCCGGCGAAGATGTCCTTGCCGACATGCTTCGCACGCACGGTGCTGCCTTGCACGATCCCGAAATGCGCGGTAACGCGCTTGCCGGGAACCAGTTCGAGATTGCTGACCAGCATCGGACTCTCTTTCTTATTCACTTTGACTCCGGCCTCGCCGGGGAGGGTGGTAGCGCCGGCGGCCGCGGGTGCAGCCGCGCCATTGCGTACGTGTCGGTCAGCTGCCCGTCGCGCAGCGAATACGCGCGGAGCGTGCCTTCGGTCTGGAATCCGAACTTGCGGTAGAGCCGCAACGCCGGCTCGTTCGCGCAATACACTGTCAGTTCGATACGCAACGCTCCGAGCCAGTTGTCGGCGAGATCGATCAGCGCCTCCATGAGCCGCGTGCCGACGCCCCGACCGTGCCAGTCATCCCGCACACTCATGCCGACGTGCCAGGCATGCGCGCGACGCGGGTTCTCATTGCCGTGCAGGCCGGCATGGCCGATCACTTCGCCGTCCGCGAGCGCCACCAGCACGTAGTTGAGCGCGTTGCCGCGGCTCAGTCGCTCCGTCCACTGGGCAATGGACGGATACGGGTTCTGAAGTGTGCCCAGGGACGCCTGTCGGGAACGGAACGTCAGCGCGATGCCCTCGGCATCCGACGGCTCCGCCCGGCGAATAACGATGTCGGTCACAGGCGCTGTTCGGCCCACGCGCGAACGCTGGCGAGCGCGGCTCCGAGCCGGGCCGGATCGGTACCGCCGGCCATCGCCATGTCGGCGCGTCCGCCGCCCTTGCCGCCCACCTGTTGCGCGACGTAGTTGACGAGATCGCCGGCCTTGACACGGGCCGTTGCATCGGCGGTGACGCCGGCCGCGAGTTGCACGCGCCCGCCCTCGACCGCGCCCAGCACGATGACCGCGCTCTTCAGCTTGTCCTTCAATTTATCCATCGTCTCGCGCAGCGCCTTCGGGTCGGCGCCCTCGAGCGCAGCCGCCAGGATCTTGACGCCCTTCACTTCGAAGGCCTGCGCGACAAGGTCATCGCCCTGCGAAGACGCAAGCCGGCTCTTCAGCCGTGCGAGTTCCTTCTCCAGCGCCTTCACGTTGTCCTGCACCTGCGCGATCTTCTGCGACAGCTCGGCGGGTGGCGCCTTCAGCAGGAAGGCGGCGTGATGAAGTTCGCGGTCGAGCG
>DAINBQ010000004.1:0-31092 GCA_036732825.1 Burkholderiaceae bacterium
GGAAGCAGGTTCAGCACTTCGGCGTCGGCCGCGGTCCAGCCGCCGGCCTCGATCACCATCACGATCGCGTCAACGTCGGCCAGCGCAGAGGTCACCCGCTCGTTCATGCGCCGGTTCAGCGCGCTGCGGTGGCGGCGCTGGAAGCCGGGAGTGTCCACGAAGATCAGTTGCGAGTCGGCGTCGGTCCGCACACCGAGAACCCGGTCGCGCGTGGTCTGGGGCTTGCGCGAAGTGATGCTGACGCGCTCACCCACCAGCGCATTGACCAGCGTGGACTTGCCGACATTCGGCCGACCGATGACGGCGACCATGCCCACATGTCGCAAGCCCGGGCGTTCCATCAAACTTCAAGCCTGGTCGACGGTCTGGGTCTTGTCGTCCGCCGGAATCGTGGCATCGGGCTTGCCTTCGGCTGCGGCTTCGGTCGCCGCTGCAGGGGCGGCCTTCTTGCGGGGCCGGCGACCCAGCTGCGCGATCGCCTGCTGGGCCGCTTCGAACGCCTGCTTGGCCGCCGACTGCTCGGCCGCGCGCCGGCTGCGGCCGGTGCCGCGCACGCTGATCTCGAGCTTCGGGATCGAGCATTCAACCTCGAACTCCTGGTTGTGAGCCGCGCCGCGCGTCTCGACGACTGTGTAAACCGGCAGCGCAATCCGCTTGCCCTGCAGGTATTCCTGCAGCAGCGTCTTGCTGTCCTTGCCGAGCGTCTTCGGGTCCACCGTCTTCAGCACCGGGTCGAACAGCTTGCCGATCACGCCGCGCGCCGCGTCGAAGCCGCTGTCGACGAAGATCGCGCCGAAAATGGCTTCCATCGTGTCGGCCAGGATCGACGGCCGGCGAAAGCCGCCACTTTTCATTTCGCCCTCGCCCAGGCGCATGAAATCCGACAGCACCAGCTTCTCGGCGATCTCGGCCAGCGACTGCTGCTTGACCAGGTTCGCGCGCAGACGCGAGAGATCCCCTTCGTCGAGCCGGGCGTACTTGGCGAACAGAAGCTGCGCGATCGCGCAGTTCAGGACGGCGTCGCCGAGGAATTCGAGCCGTTCGTTGTGCACCGAGCCATGGCTGCGGTGCGTGACGGCCTGCTCGAGCAGCGTGTGCTGGACGAAGTTGTAGCCGAGGCGCTCTTCAAGCGCCGCCAGTTCCATCAGATAGCTTCCTGGGCCAGGCGGTCAAGGGACGTCCCTGCTTTTCCGGTCCTTCGTCGTGCCGGAGAAATCGATGACGAGCGATACGTTGTCGAGGATCGGGATCTTCTTCTGGTACGCGTAGCTGATCACGATGCGATCGCCCTCTTTCGTGATATCCAGGTCGCGGCTCGAAATCGACGTGATGTCGTCGATCGTCGCGTGCCGGTCGAACGCCGCCTGGATGTCGCGGACCGTCGAGCCCTCGTTCCTGATCTTCTGCACCGCCCGCTCGATCGCGATGTATTCGACCACGGCGGGGACCAGCTTGAAGCCGAGGGCGAGCAGCGCCACGACGATCAGGCCGACGAAGATCAGCCCCACCAGACTCATACCCCGCTGCCGTTGCGCCACTGCGAGTTTTTCCATTTTCTTCAGCATTTTCAATGTTTTACTAGGATACCGGCTAATTGAAGCCGCCGACCCGCCCGATATTGCCAAAGTTCATCCAAATGAAGAAGGCACGGCCGACGATGTTTGCATCCGGGACAAAGCCCCAGAATCGGCTGTCCTCGCTGTTGTCCCGATTGTCCCCCATCATGAAATAGTGCCCCGGCGGGACCTGGCAGACCACCCCGCTCCCACTGTATTGGCACGCGCCCGGGTGGGTGTTAGCGCCGAATCCGCCGCCGAGCCCTGGCGGGACGGCGTCGTCGACAATAACCCGGTGTTCCACCTCGCCCAGCCGCTCCACGAACTGGGGATAGGTCCGCATGCGGTCGGCGTCGTAGTAGGGCTCGGTCTTGCGCATCGGGACCGGCTGGCCGTTGACCGTCAACTGCTTGTTGAAATATTCAATCCGGTCGCCCGGCAGGCCCACGACCCGCTTGATGTAATCCTGCGAGGGGTTGAGCGGGAACCGGAACACCATCACGTCGCCTCGCTTGGGCTGGCCGAGTTCGATGACTTTCCTGTTGATCACCGGCAAGCGGATCCCGTAGTCAAATTTGTTCACCAGGATCAGGTCGCCGATCTCGAGGGTCGGGATCATCGATCCGGACGGAATCCGGAACGGTTCGAACAGAAACGACCGCAACATGAACACCAGCAGGATCACCGGAAAGAAACTCGCCGTGTACTCGAGCCACGCCGGCTGCCGCACCGCGCCGTCCTCGAGAGTCCTGCGCTCCTGTTCGACGATCGGCTCGCGGCGGTCGAGCGCAGCCCGGTTGCGGGCGTCGAAGTCGGCCAGCAGGCGCGCCGCGCGGGCCCGCCTCCGCTTCGCGAAAACGAGCTTGTCGGCCGCCCACAGCACACCTGTGAACACCGTCAGCACGAACAGGATCAACGCGAAGTTCATTTGTCCTCCACCTGCAGGATTGCCAGGAACGCTTCCTGCGGGATCTCGACCGTTCCGACCTGCTTCATCCGTTTCTTTCCGGCCTTCTGTTTTTCGAGCAGCTTCTTCTTGCGCGTGATGTCGCCGCCATAACATTTCGCCAGCACGTTCTTGCGCAGCGCCTTGATGTCCTCGCGCGCGATGATGTTGGCCCCGATCGAGGCCTGGATCGCGACGTCGTACATCTGGCGCGGGATCAGCTTGCGCATCTTGGCCGTCACCTCGCGGCCGCGGTAGGTCGCGTTGGCGCGGTGCACGATCACCGACAGCGCATCGACCCGATCGCCGTTGATCAGCATGTCGACCTTGACGACGTCCGAGGCCCGGTATTCCTTGAACTCGTAATCCATCGACGCGTAGCCGCGCGAGACCGACTTCAGCTTGTCGAAGAAGTCGAGCACGATCTCCGCGAGCGGGAGTTCGTACTTCAGTATCACGTGCCGGCTGTGGTACGTGAGGTCGGTCTGGATGCCGCGCTTGCCGATGGCGAGGGTGATCACCTGGCCGACGAACTCCTGCGGCACGAAAATGGTCACGTCGACGATCGGCTCGCGGATCTCCTCGATCTTCGCCGGATCGGGCATCTTCGACGGGTTCTCGACGGCCACCACGCTGCCGTCGCGCAGCAGCACCTCGTACACCACTGACGGAGCCGTGGTGATGAGGTTCATGTCGTATTCGCGTTCGAGCCGCTCCTGGACGATGTCCATGTGCAGCAGGCCCAGGAAACCGCAGCGAAAACCGAAGCCGAGCGCCTGCGACACCTCGGGCTCGAAGTGCAGCGAGGCGTCGTTCAGCTGCAGCTTCGTCAGCGCATCGCGCAGCGCTTCGTACTGGTTGGATTCGACGGGGAAGAGTCCGGCGAACACCTGTGACTTCACTTCCTTGAAACCCGGCAGCGGCGCCGCAGCCGGCTTTGCAGTGTGCGTGACCGTGTCGCCCACGTGCGCGTCGCGCAGTTCCTTGATGCCCGAGATCACGAAGCCGACGTCGCCGGCGGACAGCTGCTCGCGGCTGCGCGACTTCGGCGTGAAGACCCCCACCTGCTCCACCAGGTGGGTCGCGCCGGTCGCCATCAGGAGGATCTTGTCCTTCGGCTTCAGCACGCCGTTGACGACGCGCACCAGCATCACCACGCCAACGTAGTTGTCGAACCACGAGTCGATGATCAGCGCCTGCAGCGGCTCGGCGGGATCGCCCCTGGGCGGCGGCACGCGCTCGATGATGCGCTCGAGGATTTCATCGAGTCCCATCCCGGTCTTCGCGCTCGCCAGCACGGCGTCGTGAGCGTCGATTCCGATCACGTCCTCGATCTCGGCGCGCGCCTCCTCGGCGTTGGCCGAGGGGAGGTCCATCTTGTTCAGAATCGGCAGCACCTCGACGCCGAGCTCGATCGCCGTGTAGCAGTTGGCCACCGTCTGCGCCTCGACCCCCTGCGAGGCATCGACCACCAGCAACGCTCCTTCACAGGCTGACAGCGAGCGACTGACTTCGTACGAGAAATCGACATGACCGGGTGTGTCGATCAGGTTCAGGTTGTATTTCTGACCGTCCGCGGCGATGTACTCCAGCGACGCCGTCTGTGCCTTGATCGTGATGCCGCGCTCGCGTTCGAGGTCCATCGAATCCAGCACCTGCGCCTCCATCTCGCGGTCGGACAGGCCGCCGCACCGCTGGATCAGGCGGTCCGCCAGTGTCGACTTGCCGTGGTCGATGTGCGCGATGATGGAAAAGTTGCGAGTGTGTTGCATCGGGGTTGCGTCGAACCGGTCGAAACGTGTCGCCGACCGTCCGAAGTCGGGCGTGATCGGGCCGGCCCGCGGCCAAATCGCCAAAGAAAAGGGGGTGACCGTCAGGACACCCCCACTTCCGGTACGGCCGCGGATTTTACCGTGATGCGGCCCGCGCCCCGAAACGACGCCGAATCAGCGTCGGATGATCAGGAAACGCGAGGCATCCCCACGCCGCACGAGGACGGCCACGTCCTTCTTCGGATCCAGCTTTGCGACCGCCTCGTTGAACTGGCGGGCATTCGGTACGTCGACGTTGTTGAGCTGGGTGATGAGGTCGCCTGCGCGCAGACCCGCTGCGCCAGCAAGCCCGTCCGCGCTATCGACCTGAACGCCGCCCCGCAGTCCGAGTTCCTTCAGCCGCTCGGCGGA
This sequence comes from Burkholderiaceae bacterium, assembly GCA_036732825.1. Classification (GTDB taxonomy): domain Bacteria; phylum Pseudomonadota; class Gammaproteobacteria; order Burkholderiales; family Burkholderiaceae_F; genus DAINBQ01. The sequence continues at coordinate 4,686 of DAINBQ010000004.1, forward strand.
GACATCGGACACCGCCAGGCCGAGCACGTTGGCCGGGCCGCTCGGTTTCGGCGTTTCGGATCCGCGCGCAGTGCGCGGCGTGTCGGGCTGCAGTTCGACCACGGTCACCTTGAGGTCACGCTGGCCTCCGCGGCGATAGACGGTCATCGTGGCGGTCGTGCCGGGCTTCGTACCGCCGACGATGCGCGGCAGGTCGCTCGAGCGCTCGATCGGCTTGCCGTCGAAGCGCACGATGACGTCACCCGGCTCGACACCGGCCTTCAGGGCCGGGCCGTCCTTGTCGACCGAATTGACCAGCGCGCCGTGGGGTTTGCCGAGCCCGATCGCCTCGGCCACTTCGCGCGAAACCCCTTCGATACCGACGCCGATCCGGCCCCGGATCACGCGGCCGGAGGTGCGCAGCTGCTGCTGCACGTTCATCGCCTCGTCGATCGGTATCGCGAACGAGATGCCGTTGTAGCCGCCGGACGTCGTGAAGATCTGGGAGTTGATGCCGATGACTTCACCACGCATGTTGAGCAGTGGCCCGCCCGAGTTGCCGGGATTGACCGCCACGTCGGTCTGGATGAACGGCAGGAATTCCCCCGTTTCGCGCGCTTTCGCGCTGACGATCCCGGCGGTCACGGTGTTCTCGAGGCCGAACGGCGAGCCGATCGCGACGACCCACTCGCCGACCCGGACCTTGTTCGGATCGCCGACTTTCACCGCGGCCAGACCGGTGGCGTCAATTTTCACGAGGGCCACGTCGGTGCGGCGGTCCGCTCCGATCACCTTGCCCTTGAACTCGCGCCGGTCGCTGAGCGTGACGACGATGTCATCCGCCCCCTGCACGACGTGTGCATTCGTCATCACGTAACCGTCCGGCGACAGGATGAATCCCGAACCGAGGCCGCGCGGCACGTCGCGCCGCGGACCCGGCTGCTGCGGACCCTGGCGCGGCCCCTGCTGTGGTCCCTGCTGTGGCCCCTGCTGCGGAGGATTCGGGAAGAACCGCCGAAAAAACTCGTACATCGGGTCGTTCTCGTCGATGTCCGGGAACGGCAAGCCGCTCTGACCTGCAACGACACGGGCGGTGGTGCGAATCCCGACGACCGCGGGGCCCGCGCGCTCGGCCAGGTCGGCGAAGTCGGGAAGCTGGGTCGACTGGGCGGCAGCACTGGGAGCCAGCAACGGCAGCGCGATGGCCACTACCGGGGCTAGCAATGCAGCAACGAACTTGCGGAACATGCTATTTCCTCTTTCTGCTTGATGTTCGGCGCGCGACTATCGCGAACCGCGAAACTCGACCGAAGCGGCCACTGCGCGCACCGTCGACGGCGGGACTTCGCCGACGACGGTCACGAGCGACTCTCCCACCCGGCGCGAATACGCCGAGGTCGGGCCCAGATGATTGACTTCGTCCGCAGCGGGCTTGTCCTTGGAATTCGGCTCTATGAAAACGGAAACTGTCGCCAATCCGTCGCTGAACACGATCTGAAGCGCATCCGCGCCGGCGATGCGGCGCTCTACTTCCCGCGTCTTGCGAAACCCGTCCGGCACAGGCACGGACCATCCCTTCTGCGCGAGATCGGCCGTGTGGTACTCGCTGCGCTGGACCGACCAGCCCTCGATCGACCATGCCGGGCGCAGCTTCGAACGCTCGATGCGCTCGCCGATGCGCACGTCGCTGAATGCAATCTGCTCGATGACTTCGCGCTTCTCATTCAGTGTCTGTGCCTTCAGCAGCAGACCCGTCGCGCGATCGACCCACAGTCGATAGCCGTAACGTGCGCTGTCCTTCGGTTCCAGCGTCATCAGCTGGCACTCGATGCCGGCGACGCGCTCGATGCCACCAAGCGTCAGCACGTACCGCTCGAGTATCTCCTCGGGTGACGCGCTCGACAGCCCCGGGAACGACTCCTCGACGCTGCGCCGTTCGACGATCACGCGGCGCGACTCCGGGATCAGGCACTGGACCTCGTCGTTGCTGGCAGATCGGCGCCGTATGAATTCGCGCGGCTTGCCGTCGAGCGTCTGGATTCGTTCGTGCGAATGCACGCCGTCGAAGAGGTGCGTGATCCGCGAGGATCGCATCTCGCCTCCGGCCTGATAGACGACCGTTCCGCTGTAGTTGACGCGCAGCGCTGCCAGTCGCACAGCCTGGATCCACTGCGCGTCGGTGCGCGGCGTTTCGCTCCGTGGGCGGGATTCCTGGCTGCTGGCGGCTGCACCCAGCAGGGTTCCCGTCGCCACGATCAGCATGCCCATCAGTCGGCCCGGGCGCATCGGCCGCGGGATCGCAGTTGCCGCACGCAACATCAACGATCCTCGCTTGCGATGGGCCGAAGATAGGCGGTGGCCCGCGGCATCGCCGAGCCGCCGGTCAGTTCGCGGTGAGCCGAGAAGTAGGCATCGAGCGCGCGCACGTTTGCGATCGCCGCCGGGATGCGTCGCACCGGCTCGGCCGCTGCGGTTTCAACTGCCGGCACCGACGCCGCCTTCTGCGCGACGGCGACCGGCTCGGGCGCGCGCAGCAGCGGAACGGCAACAAAACCAATGGCCGCGACCGAGGCCGCAACTGCCAGACCGGGAACCCAGTAGCGCCGGACCGAACGCGCTCCGGGCGAACGGCGCGGCGCGAGCACCGTCGGCTCGGCCGCAAGCAATGACGAGACCCTCGCGCAGAAGCCCGAATCGTCGAGCACCGCCACCTCGGTCGAGCGAAGGGCGTCGCCGACGCGGTGCAGTTCCCGCCACTTCTGCAGCAGCGCTGCATCCGCACACAACGAAGATACAAGCGCCTCTGTTTCGGCTCGATCGAGTTCACCGTCGATCAGGGACGAAATGCGTTCCATCTCGGCGTCCCCGACTGACGGCATGTCCGTTCCGGTTGTTTTCATCGTGCCATTGCCTACCAACGTTTGTCCTGTGCCGTGTCCAGTATGGGTCGAAGTTCCAGCGCGATCGCCTCGCGTGCCCGGAAGATGCGCGAGCGTACCGTTCCTATCGGGCATCTCATCGATTCTGCGATTTCCTCATAGCTGAGCCCTTCCAGTTCCCGCAGGACAATAGCCGTACGCAGGTCCTCCGGCAGCTGGTCGATGGCCCGGTTGACCGCTTCGGCCACCTGCTTCGTCAGCAACATCGAATCCGGCGTGTTCAGGTCTCTTAGGTGGTCGCCGTCGTCAAAAGTTTCCGCATCCTCGATATCGGCTTCCGTTGTCGTGGGCGCACGCCGCCCCAGCGACACCAGATAATTCTTGGCGGTATTGATCGCGATGCGGTACAGCCACGTGTAAAACGCACTTTCGCCGCGAAAATTGGGCAGCGCCCGATAGGCCTTGATGAACGCCTCCTGGGCGACGTCCTCTATTTCGGTCGGATCGCGGATCAGGCGAGACAGCAGCCTGAAAATCTTGCGCTGGTACTTAATAACCAGCAGGTCGAACGCGGCCTTGTCGCCGCGCTGGACCCGCTCCACCAGTTGCTGGTCGATGTCGCGATCAGACATGGCCGGGCCCATGCCGCCGGCCACACCCCGCCAACCATGAGCGGAAGTTCGCAGGTAAGACCGTAGCGCCGCGCAGTCGTTCGCTTCTTATCATCGTCGTTCGGCGTCGTTGGCCGGGGCCTGGCTGTCGGAGCGAGCTCCGCGGGACCATCGCAGGTGCACCCAGAGGCGGCGGAAGGCCTTTTCCGGCATCGAGTCCGGCCAAACCGGAAGCAACATGGTGCCGTGCCGCAAGGTTATCAACCAGGGCGCGGCAAAGGCACATTCCAGAACCCGGCCCTGAGCTCCATCGAACCGAGGACTCTCCGTGTTCCGGAAACAAACCGCACCGCCGTCGTCGACTGCAATTTCGATCGCTTCCGTGCGGCGCCGGCGTCCGCCCAGCCAGCCAGCAAATGCGGCGCCGACCGCCAGCATCAGCAAGGCGACGTCAAACGATGCCTTGAACGCCGCCGCTGCCAGCGCGATCGCGGCGAGACCCGCGATCGCCTGCCCCGCGCGCCGCCACCGCCGCTCGCGCACGGAGGGCTGCAGCACGGTCCATGGAAGCAGCACTCGGCCCTAGACTCGCTTGAAGACCAGAGTGCCGTTCGTGCCGCCGAAACCGAACGAGTTCTTCAATCCGATTTCGATCCGCATGTCGCGCGCCGTGTTTGCGCAGTAGTCGAGATCGCATTCGGGATCGGCATTGAAGATGTTGATCGTCGGCGGCGAAACCTGATGGTGGATGGCAAGCGCGGTCACGACCGCCTCGACTCCGCCGGCGCCGCCGAGCAGGTGTCCCGTCATCGACTTCGTCGAGTTCACGACGATTCCGCGCGCGGCTTCTCCAAAGGCGGCCTTGATCGCTTTGGTCTCGTTGATGTCCCCAAGCGGAGTGGAGGTGCCATGCGCATTCAGGTAATGCACCTGGGAAGGGTTGATGCCTGCATTGCGCAATGCAGCCAGCATGCAGCGCCGCGGTCCGTCCATGTCGGGCTGAGTCATGTGGTACGCGTCGGCGCTCATCCCGTAGCCGATCAGTTCGCAGTAGATCCGGGCGCCGCGCTGTTTCGCGTGTTCGTAGGCCTCGAGCACCATGACGCCGGCGCCCTCTCCCATCACGAAGCCGTCGCGGTCCCGATCGAACGGGCGGCTCGAAGTCTTCGGGTCGTCGTTGCGCGTCGACAGTGCCTTCATCGTGTCGAAACCGCCGATGCCGAGCGGCGAGATCGTCGCCTCGGACCCGCCGGCAATCATCATGTCCGCGTCGCCGTATTCGATCAGGCGGCCGGCCTCGCCGATCGAATGCAGTCCAGTGGTGCACGCTGTCACGATCGCGAGGTTCGGCCCTTTCAAGCCGTACTGGATCGAGACGCATCCCGAAATCATGTTGATGATCGAACCCGGGATCAGGAACGGCGAGACCCGGCGCGGGCCGCGGTTCATCAGTTCGGTGTGGTTTTCCTCGATCAGCGGAAGACCCCCGATGCCCGACCCGATCACGCAGCCGATGCGCTCGCGGTTGGCATCGCTGATCTCGAGTCCCGAGTCCCTGATTGCCTGCGCCGCCGCTGCCACGCCGTAATGGATGAAGGTATCCATGCGGCGGGCTTCCTTCGGCGGCATGTAAGCGGACACATCGAAGCCCTTCACTTCGCCGGCAATCCGGCAGCCGAGCCCGGACGCATCGAAGCGGGTGATGGGGCCAATGCCTGAACGCCCGGCCAGCATCGCTTCCCAGGTACTGGCGGCGTCGTTGCCCAGCGGGCTCACGACGCCCAGGCCCGTGACCACTACTCGGCGTCGTCCCGTCATGCTCCTGCGGGGCGCTGCGCGCTAGGCCTTCTTGAGGTGGGCGTTGATGTAGTCGATGGCCTGCTGGACGGTGCGGATCTTCTCCGCTTCCTCATCCGGGATCTCGCACTCGAACTCGTCTTCGAGCGCCATCACGAGTTCTACGGTGTCGAGCGAGTCCGCCCCGAGATCCTCGACGAATGCCGATTCGTTCTTGATGTCGGCCTCGTTCACGCCAAGCTGTTCGGCGACGATCTTCTTGACTCGTTGTTCGATGTTTTCCATGGACTCCTCCTGCCTCGGTTTCGATGTCGGCAACCGGCGGTCGCCACCGGCGCTCGACTCAGCTTCGCAGCTCCAGCCCGGCAAAAAAGCGCGCGGATTCTAACAGAGCACTCCGCGCCGCCGGCTTCAGTTCATATACATGCCGCCGTTCACATGCAGCGTCGCACCGGAGATGTAAGAGGCCGCCGGCGACGCGAGAAAGACGACCGCAGCCGCGATATCGTCGGCCTGCCCGAGGCGTCCGAGCGGAATCTGCGCGAGCAACGCCTGCGTCTGCTGTTCGTTGAGGCTGCGGGTCATGTCCGTGTCGATGAATCCCGGCGCAACGCAGTTGACCGTGATGTTGCGGCTGCCGATTTCGCGTGCCAGTGCACGAGTCATGCCCGCGACACCGGCCTTGGCCGCCGCGTAGTTCGCCTGACCAGCGTTACCGCTCGAGCCGACGACCGACGTGATGTTGATGATGCGGCCGTGCTTGGCCTTCATCATTCCCCGCAACACCGCGCGCGACAGGCGGAACACGGCCGACAAGTTAGTGTCGATCACGGCGGCCCAGTCCTCGTCCTTCATCCGCATCGCGAGCGTGTCGCGCGTGATTCCGGCGTTGTTGGCAAGGATGGAAAGCTCGCCGTACTCCTTTCCGATCTCGTCGATCAGCGCATCGCCGCGCGCTACGTCGCCGACATCGAGGACCGCGCCGCGGCCGCGCGCGCCCAGTTCGGCTAAACGATGTGTCACTGACTGCGCCCCGCTCTCGGATGTCGCCGTGCCGATCACGACCGCACCCGCGCGTGCGAGGTGCTCTGCGATCGCGCGGCCGATGCCACGCGAAGCTCCCGTGACCAGTGCGACTTCTTCGCTCAGGCAATCTGGTTGGAACACATTCATCATCGGCTCCTACCCTGCGCGCACCAGCGCGAGCCCTTCCCGCAAGGACTCGGCGTCGTGGAGCGCGACGCTTTCCACGTCGGGTGCGTTGCGCCTGGTCAAACCGGCGAGAACGCGTCCCGGGCCGCACTCGAAGATGTGGGTGACGCCGTCAGCCGCCATTGCCTGGACGATCTCGACCCAGCGCACGGCACCGGACGCCTGGCGCGCAAGAGCATCGATGATGCGCGCCGGCTCCGACTCGATCGCGACGTCGATGTTGTTGATCACCGGCACGGCGGGCGGCCGCACCGGGACTCCCGCCAAGTATGCGCGCAGGCGTTCTCCGGCCGGCTTCATCAGTGACGAATGGAATGGCGCTGACACCGGCAACTGCATCGCGCGTTTGGCGCCGAGCTTGCGTGCGGCTTCACAGGCCCGCTGCACGGCGGCAGTATGGCCGGCGATGACTACCTGTGCTGGCGCGTTGAAGTTCACCGGCTCGACGACTTCGCCCTGCGCTGCTTCGTTGCATGCCTGTCGCACGGCGTCGTCGGAGAGACCGAGAACGGCGGCCATCGATCCCGTGCCAACCGGGACGGCCTCCTGCATCGCCTGGGCGCGGAAGCGAACCAGCCGCACAGCATCCTCCAGTTCAAGCGATCCGGACGCAGTGAGCGCCGTGTATTCGCCAAGGCTGTGGCCGGCCACGATCTGCGGAACGGCACCGCCGGCCGACCGCCAGGCGCTGTAGATCGCGAAGCCCGCGACCAGCATTGCCGGCTGCGTATTGACGGTCAGGTTCAGGTCTTCTGCCGGGCCGTTCGCGATCAACGCGCCGATGTCATCGCCGAGCGCGGACTTCGCACGCGCGATCACCGAATTCACCGCGGCGTCGCCCTGGAACGAATCCAGCATTCCGACCGACTGCGAGCCCTGCCCCGGAAACACGAATGCAATTTTCATTTCACCACCGCAACAGAACCGAACCCCAGGTAAAGCCGCCGCCAACACCCTGCAGCAGCAGATGCTGACCGCGCCGTATGCGGCCATCGCGTACCGCTTCGTCCAGCGCGAGAGGCACTGAAGCCGCTGACGTGTTGCCATGACGATCGACGGTGATCACCAGTCGCTCCTCGGGGACACCGAGACGCTTTGCAAGCGCGCTCAGGATGCGGATGTTTGCCTGATGCGGGATCAGCCAGTCGAGGCGTTCGGCGTCCATGCCGGCCTGCTGCAACACGTCGAGCGCCGACGCGCCAAGAACGTTGACTGCGAGCTTGAACACGGCCGGGCCGTCCATCGTCAGGAAGGGCCGGCCCTCGATCTGCCCATTGGATACCCGGCCCGCGGTGCACAGGACACCCGCCTGAGTGCCGTCAGCCTTCAACTGAGCAGCGATCAGTCCGGGTTCGTGAGCCGCCTCGAGCACCGCTGCGCCCGCGCCGTCGCCGAACAGCACGCAGGTCGTGCGGTCGTTCCAGTCGATGATGCGGGAAAAGACTTCGGTCCCGATCACGAGCGCGCGCCGGTGCGCGCCGGTCCGGATCATTGCGTCGGCCACGACGAGGCCGTAGACGAACCCGCTGCAGACCGCCTGCACGTCGAAGGCCGCGCAGCCTGCCGCATTCAACTGCGCCTGGATCAGGCAGGCAGTACTCGGAAATATCTGGTCAGGCGTGGAGGTCGCGACCACGATCAGGTCGATCTCTTCGGACTTGCACCCCGCGGACTCGAGCGCCGCCAGCGCCGCGCGGGTTCCGAGCCCGGCGCTGGTCAGTCCCGGTTCCGCGACATAACGCTGCCGGATTCCGGTGCGTGCAACGATCCATTCATCGGAAGTCTCGACGCCGCGCGTTGCGAGGTCCCGCGCCAGCTCGTCGTTGCTCACCACCCGGGCCGGCAATGCTGAACCGGTGCCCGTAATTCGGGAAAAAGAACGGCTCATGCACCGGCTGCGGCCGACTGACCGCGGTGCATCTGCTCGAGTTGCTCGACGAACGGCTGCATCGCAGCCACGGTCCGCTCGAGAACGCGGTGCCGCGCCTCCTCATAGCCTCGTTCGAGCGCGCTCTCGAAAGCGACGGCGTCGGCCGATCCGTGACTCTTCAGCACCAGGCCCCGCAATCCAAGCAGGCTGGCGCCGTTGTGACGCCGATAGTCGACGCGACGCCTGAAGCGATTGAGCACGGGCAGCGCCGCCAATGCCTGCAGCCGCGACAGCGGACCGCGCATGAATTCCTCGCGCACGAAGCCGGCCAGCATCTGCGCCAGGCCCTCGGAGGTTTTCAGCGCCACGTTTCCGACAAAGCCGTCGCAGACGACGACGTCGGTCGTGCCCTTGAAGATGTCGTTGCCCTCGACATTGCCGTAGAAGTTCAGCGGACTGGCACGCAGCAGGTCGCCCGCCTGCTTGACGACTTCGTTGCCCTTGATCGCCTCTTCGCCGATGTTGAGCAGGCCGACCGTCGGGCGCTCCTTCTCGTCGACCGCGGCGACCAGCGCGGTCCCGAGCACCGCAAACTGCAGCAGATGGTCGGGGCCGCAGTCGACATTGGCGCCGAGATCGAGCATCGTCGTCAGCCCGCCCTTCTGGTTCGGGATGACACCGGCGATCGCGGGGCGGTCGATGCCGTCGAGCGTCTTCAGCACGAAGCGCGCGATGGCCATCAGAGCGCCGGTGTTGCCGGCGCTGACGCAGACATCGGCCCGCCCTTCCTTGACCAGGTTGACGGCGATGCGCATCGACGAATTGCGCTTGCTTCGCATTGCGAGTGCCGGCGCATCGTTCATCTCGACGACTTCGTCGGCATGAACCAGTTCGATGCGCGCGGGACGCCGGCCGCCGAGCGCCTGCTCGATTTCCGGCTGGCGGCCGACGAGCAGCAGCCGCGCCTCGGGCCGGCGGGCTGCGAAGGAAAGTGCGGCAGGAACCGTGACCGGGATGCCGTGATCACCGCCCATGCAATCGATGGCGATCCCGACGGTCACTGCAGCTCCGAACGAGGCACGCGCGACGGCCTTGAGGAAGTCAATCGTCCCACGCGGAATCTGGCGGCGGGCCGGCGGGAGCCGGAATCAGGCGCGCTGCGAGGCCTACTCGTCGCTCTTGGTCTGAACGACCTTCTTGCCGCGATAGAAGCCGGTCGGGCTGATGTGGTGACGGCGATGAACTTCGCCGGTCGTCGGTTCGATCGCAGTCGGCGGATTCGTCAGGAAATCGTGCGCGCGATGCGAGCCCCGCTTCGACGCCGACTTCTTGTTTTGTTGGACAGCCATGGCTAACCCCACGGAAGGAAACGAAAATTGTACCCGAGCCTCGATTTAGGCGAAACCCCGCGCCTAGGAACTTTCACCCGCGCCGCGTCCTTTCAGCGCGGCGAGAACCGCGAACGGATTGGGACGATCCGTCGTCGGTTCGTCGGGAGACTTGCCAGCGACGGGGCTGCAGCTTTCATGGCGCGGTACCAGCGGCAGCGAAAGGATGGCCTCATCCTCCACCCATGCCGCGAGGTCCATCGCATGCGATCCGACGATCACATCGGTCTCGTCGTCCTCGAGAGGCAGGGCTTCGAGTTCCGCTTCACTCTCCACGAAGCGAAAGCGTGTGTCGCGTTCGAGGTCGAACTCGAGCGAAGCGTTGCAGCGCTGACATTCGAGCCGCAGGCGGCCGCGCAGGCTCAGGTCCGCCGCGGGATGACCATCGCCATCGACCAGACCCTTCACGACGTATCGCAAAGTGCCGTCCGTATCGAGCAGCGACTCGGCCAGGCGCGGCAGGCGCGCGAGTTCGAGTTCGCCCTCGACACGCTCGCCGCGGGCGGCCAAATCGAAGACGTCGACCGGCATATTGTGCTCGCTACACTGCGTGGCCATGGATCGCCCGGTTATCGTACTCGCGTCGACCTCAACCTACCGCCGGCAATTGATCGAGCGGCTTGGACTGCCGCATCGAGTGCATGCACCACAGGTAGACGAGTCGCCGCTGTCGGGCGAAGTCCCGCGTGCCACCGCACTGCGACTCGCACGCGCCAAGGCGCTCGACGTTGCCGGCCACTATCCCGGCGCTGTTGTCATCGGCTCTGATCAGGTCGCGGAACTGGACGGGATCGCGCTCGGCAAGCCGTTCGAACACGCGGCGGCGCTGGCACAGCTGGAACGCATGCAGGGCCGCGATGTCGTCTTTCATACTGCCCTTGCGGTCGCCGGTCCGACGATTGACCGGCTGCAGATCGATTGCGTTCCGACCACCGTGCGGTTCCGCAGCCTGCCGCGGTCAATGCTCGACGCCTATCTGCGTGCCGATCAGCCGTATGACTGTGCCGGCGCAGCGAAGATCGAGTCGCTTGGGATTGCGCTCGTTGAACGGGTCGAATCGGATGACCCGACCGCGCTGATCGGGCTGCCGCTGATCAGGCTTACTGCAATGCTCGCGGTGGCGGGCATCGAAGTGCTCGACACCCATTTGAGATGACCGGCGCGCTCTACCTGCTGCCAACGCCAATTGCCGACGGGCCGCTCGATGGCGCGCTGCCGGCGGCCGTCATCACAACCGCGCGCCGCATCGATCACTATCTCGCGGAGAACGCAAAGACGGCGCGCGCTTTCCTGAAGCTTGCCGGGCATCCGCGCCCGATGCGGGAACTTTCGATCATCGAAATCGGCCACGCGCCGAAGCTCGACGAAGTCGACGCCTGGCTCGCGCCGCTGGCGGCCGGCCACGATATCGCGCTGGTTTCGGAGGCCGGATGCCCTGCAATCGCCGATCCCGGCGCGACGCTGGTTGCAGCCGCTCACGCGCGCGGGTGGCGAGTCCAGCCGCTGGTGGGCCCGTCGGCGATCCTGCTCGCGTTGATGGCGTCGGGGCTAGACGGTCAGCGGTTCCGCTTTCACGGGTACCTTCCGATCGCAAAGGACGAGCGCAGTGCCCGCCTGCAACTGCTCGAACGTGAATCCAGAAGCGGCGAAACCCAGGTCTTCATCGAGACGCCTTATCGCGGGGAAGCGCTGTTCGATGCGATCCTGCAAAGCTGTGCCGCGACGACACGCGTTGCGCTTGCGATCGACCTGACGGGGGCCAGCGAGTGCGTCGCCATGCGCACCGTCGAAGCGTGGCGAAAGTTGCCTGCCGGTGCGCGGCCGTCGCTGCAGAAGCGGCCCGCTGTGTTCTGTTTGCTCGCCGCTTAGCCGGGCGGAGCCTGCGCGTAGTCATCCGGCTGCCAGCAGACCCGGCCATCGCGTTCCACGACCTCTAGCGCTCGCAGGCCTCCTCGACCGGAGCATGCGCCTCCGCGGCAGGCCCCTGACGCCGGGTCGTACAGGGCGCCATGGGTCGCGCACACCAGGTGATCGGCATCGAAATCGAAGAACATGCCCGGCTGCCAGTCCAGTTCCATTGCGACGTGCGCGCAGCGATTGAGATAGGCATAGGCACGCCCGCCGTAGCGCACGACGAACGCCGGAACGACGCGCCCGGCCACGCTGGCTTCGAACCGAACGCCGCGTCCGCCGTTGATCAACGCGGCCGACTCGCAGATCTCGATCAGGGATTCGTACGCAACCATCGGTGCAGCTCGTCGACTGAGCCGGCCAGCATCAGCGGCGCGTGCTCCGCGAGCTGCTCACGCGTGTGCGCACCGTAGGTCACGCCGACCGCTCCCGCGCCGGCCGCGCCCGCCATCTGCAGGTCGTGCGTTGTGTCGCCGATCATCACGGTGCGCTCCGGCGCGACGTTCAATTCTTCGGCAAGCTCGAGCAGCATCGCGGGATGAGGTTTCGAATGCGTTTCATCCGCGCAGCGCGAGGACTCGAAGAACCGGCCCAGACCCGTCGTTTCGAAGGCGCGCGCCAGCCCACGCCGGCTCTTGCCGGTTGCGACCGCGAGCAGCAGGCCCGCCTCGGCACGCTCGACCAGCAGCGCGCGTATTCCCTCGAACAGCACGATGTCGGGCTCGCAGGCGAAATAGTGATGCCGGTAGCGGGCCGAGAACTCGTCGACCCGCGCCGCAGGCAGATCGGGAACGGCGCGCGCGAGTGCGTCCTGCAGCCCGAGGCCGATGACGTGGCTGGCCCGCTCGAGCGTCGGCACGGCCAGGCCGAGATCCGCGGCCGCCTTCTGGATGCAGTCAGCGATCATTGCGGTGGAGTCGACGATCGTGCCGTCCCAGTCGAAAACGAGCAGGTCAAACCGGGGCCGCATGGAGTCCCTTCAGGAAGTCCGCGCACTCCGCGGGCAGCGGTGCCTCGAGCGCGATCGGCTGGCCGCCGATCGGATGCCTGAACCGCGTCGCCGCCGCATGCAGGAACATGCGCGCCAGCCGCGGCGTCGCCTCGCCGCGCGCGATGCTCCGGTTCAGTTCGAAGTCGCCGTATTTGTCGTCGCCGACGATCGGGAAGCCGAGATGCGCCAGGTGCACCCTGATCTGGTGCGTGCGGCCGGTTTTCAACTCGGCTTCGAGCAGCGAGAAATCGCCATACCGCCGCTTCAGGCTGAAAACGGTGTGGGAGACCGCCCCCTCGGGATCGACACTGACCCGGCGTTCGCCCTGCCGATTGACGTACTTCACGAGCGGCGCACGGACGTGCTGGCGGTCGTTGACCCAGTCGCCCTTCACAAGGACCAGATAGCGCTTCTCGATCCGCCCCTCGCGCAGCTGGGAATGCAGATCGAGCAGCGCGCGGCGCGTCTTCGCAAGCAGCAGGATGCCCGACGTTTCGCGGTCAAGGCGATGTACGAGTTCGAGAAACGGCTGGTGCGGCCGTGCAGCGCGGACCCGCTCGATCAGCCCGTACGCGACACCACTGCCCCCATGGGCTGCCAATCCGGCCGGCTTGTCCACCGCGATCAGGTGCTCATCCTCGTACAGGACGGGCGGCATGCTGGCAGGTGCCGGAGCCCTGGCCGCCGCCCGGTCGATCCGCAATGGCGGCACCCGCACCACGTCGCCGATCGCGAGACGCAGATCCGCGGCGGCCCGCCCCTTGTTCACCCGAACCTCGCCGCTGCGCACGATCCGGTACACATGGCTCTTCGGGACACCCTTGGCGATCCGCAGCAGGTAATTGTCGAGCCGCTGACCTTCGCCTTCGGGCCCGACCGTCAGGGTGGATGCCCGGTCTGGCGCGACTCCCGGCACCGCCCCGAGACCCGCGGGGGCGGCTTCCCCCCGCTTTCCGGTTTTACGGGCAGCACCCATCTTGCATATACTTGAGCGGTCGAGGTTTTTCAGGGCATCCCGGAAACACTGGCGCCAGTTCGCGCCGGGGTTGCGCCCAAGCGCAAGCCGGGAGCGGAAGGCTGGCCACGGTCGGCAGGTCCTGGCGCCTCGCAACGCGGTGATTGTAGCCGCGCGCAGTGCGAACCCTCGAGGTGCGGCTGCTGCGCGCTCGACCGCAAATGGCGCCGGCAGTGGAGGATCGCTGCCGGCAGTTGGAAGCGGCCCGTCTGCTTCCTGAATTCGCAGTCGGTGATTGCCTTGCCGGCATCGCCAGTGACTGCATCGAGCCCGCGTTGGTCGGGTTTCGCTGAAACGAACTGCTTGGATCCAGACCGCGCCGCCCGGCGGCGCAAGACAACGAGAAAAGCTTCCGGAAAACAGTGCCCCATGCGGACCCCCACTCGCAACCGTCACAGATCGCCCGGCCCGGGCGGTGCGCGTTGCTTGCATTCGGTTCGCAGCGCAGGCAGTCAACGCGTGCTCGCTCCCGGCGACACTGCCTCTGACTTGCAGTTGCGGGCCTGTCCGGCGGTCTGATCCCAGTCCCGGCTCCATTCCGTCCGTTTCAGCACGAGAGCGCCCCGAGAAGGCGCGAGGAGTGCTGATGAAACGCATGTTGTTCAACGCCACGCACGCAGAGGAACTGCGCGTGGCCATCGTCGACGGCCAGAAGCTGATCGACATCGACATCGAAACGGCCGGGCGCGAACAGCGCAAGTCGAATATCTACAAGGGGGTCGTCACCCGGGTCGAGCCCAGCCTCGAGGCCTGCTTCGTCGACTATGGCGAGGAGCGTCACGGTTTCCTTCCGTTCAAGGAGGTCTCGCGCGTCTACTTCCGCGAAGGCGCCGACGTCCGCACCGCGCAGATCAAGGACGCGCTGAAGGAAGGCCAGGAACTGATCGTCCAGATCGAGAAGGAAGAGCGCGGCAACAAGGGCGCCGCGCTGACGACCTTCGTCTCGCTGGCCGGACGCTACCTCGTGCTGATGCCGAACAATCCGCGGGGCGGCGGCGTCTCGCGCCGGATCGAAGGCGAGGACCGGCAGGAGCTGCGCGAGACGATGGACAAGCTCGACCTGCCGGCCGGCATGTCGATCATCGCGCGGACCGCTGGCATCGGGCGCAGCGCCGAGGAGCTTCAGTGGGACTTGAACTACCTGATGAAGCTCTGGCATGCGATCGAGGGTGCCGCGCGCCCGCAGTTCGAACTCGCGATCGATGACCCGGACAATCCGGGCAAGAAGAAGGTCACCTATGTCGACAGCAGCGCCGGCCCCGACGGCCAGCGCCTGAAGCGCGCGAACCCGCCGCCGTTCCTGATCGTCGAGGAATCGAACCTCGTGATCCGCGCGATCCGCGACTACTTCCATCCGGAGATCGGCGAGATCCTGGTCGATACCGACGACATCTACGAGCAGGCACGCCAGTTCATGGCGCACGTGATGCCGGACAACCTCAACCGGGTGAAGCGCTACCGGGACGACGTGCCGCTCTTCTCGCGCTTCCAGATCGAGCACCAGATCGAGACGGCCTACTCGCGGCAGGTTCCGCTGCCGTCGGGCGGATCGGTCGTCGTCGATCACACCGAGGCGCTGGTCGCCGTCGACGTCAACTCGGCGCGCGCGACCAAGGGCTCCGACATCGAGGAGACCGCGACACGTACCAACCTCGAGGCGGCCGATGAAGTCGCGCGCCAGTTGCGACTGCGCGACCTGGGCGGCCTGATCGTCATCGACTTCATCGACATGGAGGATTCGAAGAACCAGCGCCAGGTCGAGAACCGCCTGAAGGACGCACTGCATTACGACCGGGCCCGCGTCCAGATGGGCAAGATCTCGCGCTTCGGCCTGATGGAACTGTCGCGCCAGCGCCTGCGGCCGGCACTGAGCGAAGGCAGCCACGTGACCTGCCCGCGCTGCAACGGCGTCGGCGTCATCCGCGACACCGAGAGTTCGGCGCTGCACATCTTGCGAATCCTGCAGGAAGAGGCAATGAAAGAAGGTACGGCCGCCGTGCACGCGCAGGTGCCGGTCGAGGTCGCGAGCTTCCTGCTCAACGAGAAGCGTGCCGACATCGCGAAGATCGAGGCGCGGTTACGCGTTTCGGTCGTGCTGATACCGAACAAGTTTCTCGACACGCCGCACTATCACATCGAACGCCTGCGGCACGACGATGCGCGCCTCGACGACGTCAAGCTGAGCTTCGAGCGCGCCGCCGAACTCGCACCGAGCACCGATACGCCGTACACGGCGGGCCGCGTCGAAGAAGAACGTGCCCGTCCGAAGCAGGAAGCGGTGGTGAAGGGCATCGTGCCCGAGACGCCGGCGCCGGTCACCTTGCCGCAGCCGATCGCGGTTCCGGCCAGGGTCACAGTTGCCAAACCCGGCCTGTGGGACCGGATCGTGGCGTTCTTTTCAGGCGGCCCTCTACCCGAGCCGGCCCCGGTTGCTGCAGCGCCCGCGACTGCAGAGCGGCCGACACGGGACACGGAGCGGCGCGGAGATCGGCGTCGCGGCCGCAACGATCGAGAACGCCACCGCGAAGGACGGCGCGACGAGAAACGCGGCGAACGCCGCGACGAGAAGCGCGAGGACAAGCGGGACGAGAAACGAGACACCCGACGCGACGAGCCGCGTCGCGAAGACAGGCGGCCCGAGGCGCAGAAACCCGAGGCGCGGGAGCCACGGGCCGAGCGTCCGCAGGAACAGCGTGCGCAACCCGACTCGGGTGAAGCCCGCAAGCCTCGTGGCGACCGGCGTCCGCGCAAGCCTGAAACTGCCGTCGTTGAACCCGTCGCTGCTGCTGGTGCGGAGGAAGTTCTGCCGGCTGCGATCGGTTCGCTATTGACCGCCGATGCAAGCACGGCTGAGGGAACTCAGGAGGAGCGCGCGGGGCGTCGTCGTCGCCGCCGCCGTGGGCGCGGCGGGCGCGGGGAGGAGGTCGCCGCTGGAGTCGAGCCCGGCGTCGCGGCCGAGGTCTCGGATCACGAGGTGATCGCGCCTGATGAGATTCCGGCCGAGGAGCCGGCGGCCGTTGTTGCATCGACGCCGCGACCTGCCATTGACGCGGTGATCCCAGCCGCCATCGAGGTACCGCACGCCCCCGAGATGATCAGGGTCACAGCAACGCCATTGCCGATTGCGCAGCCGGCGCCGCTGGCCGTCGAGCAATTGAAGCCGGTGCTGGAACTTGCCGGGCTGATGCTGGTGCAGACGGCCCCTGACAAGCATGCAGACGCTCTTGCCCGAATGGCGTCGGAACCCGTGCCGGTGCGAACACCGCGCGAGCGCGCGGCGCTGCCGCCCATCGAGGAGGGCCCGCTGACCCAGGTCGAAACGCGCCGGCAGGTCGAACAGCGCGCGGAGAGGTGAGATCCGGGGCCGGCGCGCGATTTTCCGTGCCGGCTCGCAGCAGCATTTGATCCGCGCCTTGCGCCGATGACCCTGTTGGCAGCCGGCTTGAAGGGCATTGCGCCCCTTGTAACATCCGCGCCATGACAGATCGCGTGATTCCTCTGCTCGACACCCGTGTCGCTTCGGTGGCCGCGCCGCGCCCGGCCGAGGTCGAACCGGCCAGCGGTCACGTGGAGGACCGGCTTGGAAGGCCGCTGCGGGACCTGCGCATCTCGGTCACCGATCGCTGCAATTTCCGTTGCACCTACTGCATGCCGAAGGAGATCTTCGATCGCGACTACCGTTTCCTGCCCCATGCGGAGCTGCTGTCGTTCGAGGAGATCACGCAGCTTGCACGCGTCTTCATCCGGCACGGGGTCGAGAAGATCCGGCTGACCGGCGGCGAGCCGCTGCTGCGCAAAGACCTCCACAAATTGATCGGGATGCTCGCGCCGCTGCAGACGCGCGGCGGCCATGACCTCGATCTCGCGCTGACGACCAACGGTTCGATCCTCGGTCGGAAGGCGCGCCAGCTGGCCGACGCCGGCCTGAAGCGGATCACCGTCTCGCTGGACGGCCTCGACGAGGCGGTGTTCCGGCAGATGAACGACGTCGATTTCCCGGTCAGCGACGTGCTGAACGGGATCGATGCGGCCGCATCCGCGGGCCTGGGGCCGATCAAGATCAACATGGTGGTCAAGCGTGGCGTCAATGACCACGAGATCCTGCCGATGGCGCGCCGCTTCCGCGGCACCGGGCACATCGTGCGCTTCATCGAGTTCATGGATGTCGGGTCGTCCAACGGCTGGCGCATGGACGACGTGCTTCCGTCGGCCGACGTCGTACGGCGCATCGCAGATGAGCTGCCGCTCGAGCCGATCGATCCCAACTATGAGGGGGAAGTGGCCGAGCGCTGGCGCTATCGCGACGGCAGCGGCGAGATCGGCGTGATTTCCAGCGTCAGCCGGGCGTTCTGCCGCGATTGCACCCGGGCGAGGCTCTCGACCGAAGGCAAGCTGTACCTCTGCCTCTTCGCGAATCACGGCTATGACCTGCGCGCGCTTCTGCGAGGCGACGGTGAGCGACCGGCGGCGACGATGGAGCAACTCGAAACGGTGATCGGCCGGATCTGGAAGACTCGAGGCGACCGCTATTCGGAGCTCCGGACCGAAGCCACCGCCAGGCTGCCCAAGGTCGAGATGTCGTACATCGGCGGCTAGGCGCGCATGGCTGCCAGGGCCGAGCAGATCACCGGCCTACACGCTGCGGCATTCCGCAACATCAATTCTGCCGAAGACGCCGAAGGCCGCGCAGCATGAGTCCGCCTGAGCTGTCTGTTGACGGAGCGCTTGCCGAACTGCGCAGGTCGTTCGTTCGCATCACCGGACACGAGACCATTCCTGTCAACGACGCCTTCAGGCGAATTCTTGCGACCGACGTCCTCTCGCGCGTCGATTCGCCCGCATTCGACAATTCAGCGATGGATGGGTTTGCGGTTCGCGTGCAGGACTGCATTCAACCGACGCAGCTTGCCGTGATCGGCACAGCGCTCGCCGGCCATTCGTTCGATCGCGCGCTGGCGCAGGGGCAGGCGGTGCGCATCATGACCGGCGCGCCGCTGCCACACGGAGCCGACGCAGTCGTGATGAGCGAAGACACCGAGGAAACGGAGTCCGGCGTTCGCCTGGCGCGCAGCATCGTTAGCGGCGCCAATGTGCGCCGCAAGGGCGAACACGTGCAGCGTGGCGAATGCGTGCTGCCCAAAGGCCGCCGTCTGCGGGCGCAGGACCTGGGCCTGGCGGCAAGCGTTGGCGCGGCTTCGCTCGACGTGATGCGTCGCCTGAAGGTTGGCGTGCTTTCGACCGGCGATGAACTGGTCGATGCTCCGGCGGATCTTCCTGCGAGCGGCGCCTACGACGGCAATCGCCCGCTGCTCTGCGCGCTTGCCTCGGCCGCCGGCCATGACGTGCTCGACCTCGGCATCTCGGCGGACGACCGCGCTGCGTTTGCGCGCGCGCTGGCGCGCGCCGCGACCAGCGGGGTCGACGTGCTGCTCACAATCGGCGGCGCCGCGCAGGGCGATGCCGACGTCGTGCGACACCACGGTGACGTGCGGTTCATCGGCCTCGATTTCCGTCCCGGACGTGGCATAGCGGTCGGATCTTTGCGCAACGACGGGCACGAGGTCGGACTGCTCGGCCTCCCGGGCAACGCCGTGGCCGCATACATCGTCTACCAGCTGGTCGCCCGCCCGCTGCTGGCCTGGATCGCAGGTGCGGAAGACGAGCGTCTACTGGCGCTGTCGCTGCCCCTCATCTCGGACGCTCGCGTCAAGCCCGACCGCACCGAGTGGCGGCGTGCGCGCCTGGTTCGACAGCAGAACACCGTGGCAGTCGAACTGCTGAAGGACCAGGGCTCGGCGATGTTGCGTACCGTCTCCGAAGCGGATGCCCTGGTCGCTATCGGATCAGCGTCCGCGCGTGCCGGGGATCTCGTCACGACGATCCCGCTCGCGGCGTTCGACTGACGTCTCGAGGCCTCAGAAACGCTTCATCAGTTTCAGCAGCCGCTCGACCCGCGGCTGGTACGGCGGCATGAACAGGTTCATCGCGTTGAGACGCGACTGGCGGAACACCGGAGTGAGCTTGCTGAAGGTGTCGAAGCCCCACTTGCCATGGTAGTGGCCCATTCCGGACGGGCCGACACCGCCGAATGGAAGTTCTTCCTGGGCAACGTGCATCAGCGTCTCGTTGACACAGGCGCCGCCGACGTGGGTCTGCTGCAGCGCCCACTCCGATCGTGCGCGATCATCGTCGAACCAGTAGAGCGCGAGCGGCCGCGGCTGCGCGTTGATGAAGGCCACCGCATCCTTGACATCGTCGTAAGGAATGACCGGCAGCACGGGACCGAAGATCTCCTCCCGCATGATCGAGATGTTGGTCTTCGGGTCGACCAGTAGCGCAGGACCGAGCCGGTGCGCCTCGTCGTCCTGCAGCCGCCCCTCGAAGAGCGGGACGACCTCGACACCCGCGGCGCGCGCTTCGTCGAGATAGCCGACGAGTCGCCCGTATTGGCGTTGGTTGATGATGCTGCAGTAGTCCGGATCGTCCAGTCCGCGGGGATACATCCGCCTGGCCTGCTGTTTCGTGACTTCGACATAGGCCGCCACTCTCGCGCGCGGCACGAGCACGTAGTCGGGCGCGATGCACGTCTGCCCGGCATTGAGCAGCTTGCCCGCGAGCACCCGTTCCGCCGCCTTGCCGATCGGGTAGTCCGGTGCGACCACGGTCGGAGATTTCCCTCCGAGTTCGAGCGTGACCGGCGTGAGGTTCTGCGCCGCGGCGCTCATCACCTTGCGCCCGATCGCGGTCGATCCAGTGAAAAGCAGATGGTCGAACGGCAAGGCCGAAAACTGCGCAGCGACGTCAGGGCCGCCGGTGATCACCGCGACTTCTTCGGTTGCGAAGTGCCTGGCGATCAGCTGCCGGAACAGTTCCGAGAATGCAGGTGTGTATTCGGACATCTTGACCAGCGCGCGGTTACCCGCAACCAGTGCACCGACCAGCGGGCCGACCGCCAGGAACAGCGGATAGTTCCACGGCACGATGATGCCGACCACGCCGAGCGGGCGCGGCATCACGTGGGCGCGCGCCGGTAGGAACCATTTCGACACCCACACGCCGCGCGGCTTCATCCATGCGCTGCCGTGCCGCAGCGCGCCCTTGATCTCCGCCAGACTGGGAAAGACTTCGCTGATCTGCGTTTCGGTTTTCGGCCGTCCACCGAAATCAGCGTCGATCGCCGCTTCGATCGCGGCTTCGTTCGATTCAAGCAAGCCGCGCAACCGTGCAAGCCGGTCGCGCCGCACATTCCACTCCGGAAACGGTGCATGGTCATGCGCCGAGCGCTGGAGTTCGAATGCGTGGTTCAGATCGAGAGCAACGTCTGCGGCCTTCATCTGCACTCCCCGCCGGATCCGGAACGTTTTAAAGCTTAGCGCCCCACGGCCGAGGCTGTGCTCCAATCGCGGCTCGGGGGAGCAATGCAGTCATTGCAGAGCGCGGTGGGCCTGATCGCGATGCTCGGCATCGCCTGGAGCCTCTCGGAGGACCGGCGCGACGTGCGCTGGCGAGTGGTCGTCGGCGGACTGCTGCTCGCCCTGCTGCTCGCAGCGGCACTGGTGAAGGTGCCGCCGCTGGCGTCCGCCCTGTCAGCGCTCAGCGACGCATTGGCGGCGATCGAGCGTTCGCTGCTGGCGGGAACCTCCCTCGTCTTCGGCTACCTGGGCGGCGGCGCAACACCCTACGAGGTCACCGATCCGACGGCGAGTTTCGTCCTTGCGTTCCGCGCACTGCCGCTGGTGCTCATCATCGCCGCACTATCCGCGCTCTTCTTCCATTGGGGCATCCTGCCGGCGGTGGTCCGCATGTTCGCGTGGCTGCTGACGCGGACGCTGGGAATCGGCGGCGCGGTTGGCGTATCGGCCGCCGCTAACGTGTTCGTCGGAATGGTCGAAGCTCCGCTGGTCATCGCGCCCTACCTGGCGCGGCTGTCGCGCGGTGAGTTGTTCATCGTGATGAACTGCGGCATGGCGACGATCGCCGGCACCGTGCTGGTGCTGTACGCGACACTGCTGGTCCCGGTTCTGCCGGACGCGCTGGCGCATCTGCTCGTCGCATCGATCGTGGCGACGCCGGTCGCGATCGCGGTGGCCGCACTGATGGTGCCCCCCGCAATGACCGACGACGCCGTGCTGAAGTTCGAGCGAAAGGACGCGAGCGCCGTCGCCGCCATCACGCGCGGCACGCTGGAGGGCCTCCAGCTGCTGCTGAACATCGTCGCGATGCTGATCGTGTTCGTCGCGCTCGTCGCGCTCGTCAATACCTTGCTCGGCCTGCTGCCGGCGGTCGGAGGTGGGCCGCTGACACTCGAGCGAATCTTCGGCTGGTGTTTTGCCCCGCTCGCGTGGCTGATCGGAATTCCGTCGAGCGAGGTCATGGTCGCCGGCAATCTTCTCGGGAAGAAGACGGTGCTGAACGAACTCGTCGCGTATCTCGAGATGGCGCAGCTGCCGGACGATCAGCTCTCGGCGCGCAGCAAACTGCTGATGACCTATGCGCTGTGCGGCTTCGCGAATTTCGGCAGCCTCGGCATCATGCTGGGCGGGCTGGATGCGCTGCTGCCGAGGACGCGACGCACCGAACTCGCGGCGCTGGGCATGAAATCGATCTTCGCCGGCCTGCTGTCAACCTGCATCACGGCGGCGATCATCGGAATACTCATTGGCTGAATGTTGCCGCGCAGCCGGCTGTTCGCATCAGCCCGCTGCACGCGCATAGCCCTCAGACCTGCTTGCCGCGCCTCCTGGATGCCGGTGCCCTTGGGGCCGCCTTCTCGCCGTGCTTCGGCTGGTCACCGATCACGCTTTTCAGCGGACAGATGGGAAATGCCGGGCACTTGCGGCAGCCGGCGACGACAGCGATCGGACACAGCGTCATGACATCCCCTCCCCTGCGTCGCGCCGTGGCCGGCGCGTTCGAAGCCGACGATACGCCGATGCCTGCATCGCCGACTTTCGGTGTGTCGCCGGTTCAGGCGATTTCCTCGTACAACGGCAGCGTCAGGAACTCGGCAAACGCCTCCTGCGTGCTCATCTTCTCGAAGATCTGCGCGGCGCGGTCATAGGTCGGCGAGTCCGGCCCCACGGTGGCCTTCACCTTTGTGAGTTCGTCCGGGATCAGCGCCCGCACCATGTCGGCCGTGACCTTGCGACCGTCGTCAAGCACTCCCTTCGGCGAACGGATCCACTGCCAGACCTGCGAGCGACTGATCTCCGCAGTCGCGGCATCTTCCATCAGGTCGTGGATCGGGACGCAGCCGTTGCCGGCCAGCCACGAGCCGAGATAGTGGATCCCGACGTTGATGTTCATGCGCAGTCCGGCCTCGGTGATCGGCTTCTCGGGCTGAAAATCCAGCAGGTCGGCCGCGGTGACCTTGACGTCGTCGCGCTTCTTGTCGATTTGGTTCTTTCGATCTCCGAGAACCTTGACGAATTCTTCCATTGCGATCGGGACCAGGCCCGGATGCGCGACCCAACCACCGTCGTAGCCGTCGGTCGCATCGCGCTGCTTGTCGGTGCGAACGCCTGCCAGCGCGGTCTCGTTCTTCGCGGGATCGTTCTTGATCGGGATCAGCGCGCTCATGCCGCCGATTGCCGGGGCGTTGCGCTTGTGGCAGGTCGCCAGCAGCAGAAGCGCATAGGCACGCATGAACGGCGCGGTCATCGTGACCTTCGCGCGATCGGCAAGGCAGAAATTCTTGTCGACCTTGAACTTCTTGATGCACGAGAAGATGTAGTCCCAGCGCCCGGCGTTCAGGCCGGCCGAGTGTTCGCGCAGCTCGTACAGGATCTCGTCCATTTCAAAGGCGGCGAGAATCGTCTCGATCAGAACCGTCGCCTTGATCGTGCCCTGCGGAATGCCAAGGTCCTTCTGCGTCGCGACGAAGACGTCGTTCCAGAGCCGGGCCTCGAGATGCGACTCCATCTTGGGCAGATAGAAATACGGCCCGCTGCCGCGCGCGACCAGTTCCTTCGCGTTGTGGAACATGTAGAGCGCGAAATCGAAGATGCCGCCCGAAACGCGCTTGCCGTCGACCAGTACGTGCTTCTCGTCGAGGTGCCAGCCGCGCGGACGAACCACCAGCGTCGCGACGGTGTCGTTCAGCTTGTAGGTCTTGCCGCCCTGCTCGAGCGAAATCGTGCGCCGGATCGCGTCGATCAGGTTCAGCTGGCCGGTGATCTGGTTGTCCCAGTTCGGAGCATTGCTGTCCTCGAAATCGGTCATGTACGAATCCGCCCCCGAGTTGAGCGCATTGATGATCATCTTGCGCTCGACCGGACCCGTAATCTCGACCCGGCGCCGCTGCAGGTCGGCCGGCACTGCGGCGATCGCCCAATTGCCCTCTCGAACGTTGCGTGTCTGCGGCAGGAAGTCCGGCTTCTCGCCGGCATCCAGCCGCTTTGCGCGCTCGACCCGGCTGGCGAGCAGCTCCTGGCGGCGCGGCTCGAACGCGCGGTGCAGCCGCGCGACCAGAGCGAGCGCTTCTGGCGAAAGTATGCGTTCAAAGCCCGGCTGCAACGGGGCCCGGATCTCGACGCCCTGTGGGTTACTCATGCTGAAAGCTCCGTCCTGTTTCGTTGATCATATTCAAGTAGGAAGTCGGCGGCGGCCGGAAGGTCGGGCCCGCTGCCCCGTGGTGTCACGCCCAGGCGCTCGAGCGGTGCATCGAGGCGATTGACCCAGAAGCTCGTGTAGCCGTACCACGCCGCGCCGCAGGCATCCCAGCAATTGCTCGAGACGAAGAGGATCTCCTCGGGCGGCAACTTCAGTGCACGCGGGCCCAATGCATACACGGCGGGAAACGTCTTGAATGCCTGCACCTGCTCGGCCGACAGCACAAGATCGATGTAGCGATGAAGACCGGACGTGACCAGCACGGTTTCGAGCATTTCCGAATCGCCGTTGGACAGGACGCCGAGCCGCACGCCCGCGCCTTGCAGCCGCGCGAGCGCCGGCGCTACATCGATGAACGGTGCCAGGCGCCGGTATTCGTCGATCAGCTGCTGCACTTCGTACGCGCCGGCCGGCAGCTTCATCGCTTCGATCGAATATTCGAGCGCGTCGCGCGTGATCTGCGAAAAGCTTGCATAGCGTCCCGACAGGGTCCTCAACCTCGAGTACTCGATTTGCCGGTCGCGCCATAAAAGCGCCAGCCGGGCGCCGTTGCCAGGAAACAGTTCCTCCGCACGCCGCGTCACCGAATACACGTCGAGCAGGGTTCCGAAGACATCGAACAAAGCCGCCTGCATCAGCCCTCTTCCTCTGACGCCTGTTTCGATCAGTATATTTGAACGAGGGGCTGCTTCCGGCCAGAGCGCACAGTCCGCGCCGGGCGAAAAAAAGCCGCGGGCTCGGCCGCGGCTCTTCGGTGCGGGGCGTAATGCTCAGGCTGCCTTCTTCTCCACTTTCTTGTCGAAGAACTGCTCGTCTTCGGTCGAGCCTTTCAACGCCGCGGTCGAGGATTCCCTCTCGATCGTCGTCGTGACGGCATCGAAGTACCCGGTGCCGACCTCGCGCTGGTGCTTGACCGCGGTGAAGCCCTTCTCGGCTGCCGCGAACTCGGCTTCCTGCATCTCGACGAACGCGCTCATCTGGTTGCGCGCGTAGCCGTAGGCGAGGTTGAACATCGAGTAGTTGAGCGAGTGGAAGCCCGCCAGCGTGATGAACTGGAACCGGTAGCCCATCGCGCCGAGTTCCTTCTGGAACTTGGCGATCGTCGCGTCGTCGAGGTTCTTCTTCCAGTTGAACGACGGCGAGCAGTTGTACGCGAGCATCTTGCCCGGAAACTGCTTATGGATCGCCTCGGCAAAGGCCTTCGCGTATGCGAGGTCCGGCTTGCCGGTCTCGCACCAGACGAGATCCGCGTACGGCGCGTATGCGAGGCCGCGCGAGACGGCCTGTCCGAGTCCCGGCTTGGTCTTGAAGAAACCCTCGACGGTGCGCTCGCCCGTCAGGAATGCCTTGTCGTTCTCGTCGACGTCCGAGGTCACGAGATCGGCGGCCTCGGCATCGGTGCGTGCCACGAGCAGCGTCGGCACCCCCAGCACGTCGGCGGCGAGCCGCGCCGCGACCAGCTTGGCGACAGCTTCGCGGGTCGGAACCAGCACCTTGCCGCCCATGTGACCGCACTTCTTGACCGAAGCCAGCTGGTCCTCGAAATGGACTCCGGCCGCGCCCGCCTCGATCATTGCCTTCATCAGCTCGAACGCATTCAGAACACCGCCAAACCCGGCCTCGGCATCGGCGACTATCGGCGCGAAATAGTCGACATAGCCCGGGTCGCTCGGATTCTTGCCTTCCATCCACTGGATCTGGTCGGCACGCGTGAACGTGTTGTTGATGCGGCGAACGACGGCCGGGACAGAGTTCGCCGGATACAACGACTGGTCCGGATACATCTCGCCGGCGAGGTTGGCGTCACCCGCGACCTGCCAGCCCGACAGGTAGATCGCTTTCAGGCCCGCCTTCACCTGCTGCATCGCCTGGTTGCCGGTCAAGGCGCCGAGCGCGTTGATGAACGGCTCGTCGGTGATCAGGCGCCAGAGGCGGTCCGCGCCGCGCTTGGCGAGCGTGTGCTCGACTTGCACTGAGCCGCGCAGCCGCACGACATCGTCGGCCGTGTAGCCGCGCTTGATGCCCTTCCAGCGTGGGCTTTCGTTCCAATCTTTCTGCAGGCGCTGGGCCTCGAGTTCACGTGCCGTCATCCAATCCTCCGAGCTAAAGATCCGATCCGCTTTCCCGTAAGCAGCCACGGTTA
>DAINBQ010000005.1:0-8522 GCA_036732825.1 Burkholderiaceae bacterium
CGTGCGGGGTGTTCTGCTCGACGATCTGGCCCTGGTCCATGAAGATCACCCGGTCCGCGACCGCCTTCGCGAATCCCATCTCGTGCGTGACGCACAGCATCGTGATGCCCTGGTTGGCCAACTCGATCATCACGTCGAGCACTTCCTTGATCATCTCCGGGTCGAGCGCCGAAGTCGGCTCGTCGAACAGCATGACCTTCGGCGTCAGGCACAGCGCGCGCGCGATCGCGACGCGCTGCTGCTGGCCCCCGGAAAGCTGCAGCGGGTACTTCTGAGCCTGCTCCGCGATCTTCACGCGCGTCAGCTGCTGCATCGCGCGTTCCTCGGCTTCCCGCTTCGGCGTCTTGCCGACCCACATCGGCGCAAGCGTCAGGTTCTCGAGCACTGTCAGGTGCGGAAAGAGATTGAACTGCTGGAACACCATGCCGACCTCTTTGCGGACGTTTTCGATCGCCTTGATGTTGTCGGTGAGTTCGACGCCGCCGACACGGATCGTGCCTTCCTGGTGTTCTTCGAGGCGGTTGATGCAGCGGATCAGCGTCGACTTGCCGGACCCCGACGGGCCGCATATGACGATCCGTTCCCCCGGCGCGACCGCCAGGTCGATGTCGCGCAACACGTGGAAATTGTTGCCGTACCACTTGTTGACTTTCTCGAAGCTGATGATGGGTTCGGCCATGAAAGTTCCTAGCGCGTCTTGCTGCGTCCGACCTGACCTTCGATCCAGAGGCTGTAGCGCGACATCGCGAAGCAGAAGATGAAATAGATCAGGGTGATGAACAGATACCCCTCGATCTTGAACGGCCGCCACTCGGCGTCCGAGTTCAGGGCCAGGCTCATCGCCCCGGTCAGCTCGTAGAGGCTGACGATCGTCACCAGCGAGGTGTCCTTGAAGATCGCGATGAAGCTGTTCATGATGCCCGGCACCACCATCGCGAGCGCCTGCGGCAGCACGATCTTGCGCTGGGTCTGCCAATACGACAGGCCGAGCGACTGCGCCGCCTCGATCTGCCCCTTCGGAATCGCCTGCAACCCTCCGCGCACGACCTCGGCCAGGTAAGCGGCCGAAAAGAGCGTGATGCCGACCAGCACCCGCAGCAGCACATCGGGTGACTTTCCGACCGGCATGAACAGCGGGAACATGAAGCTCGCCATGAACAGCACGGAGATCAGCGGCACGCCGCGGATCAGTTCGATGTAGATCACGCACAGCGAGCGGATCGCGGGCAGGTTGGAACGCCGCCCGAGCGCGACGACGATCGAGATCGGGTAGGCGAGCACGATGCCGAAGGTGGCCAGCATGATCGTCAGTGGAAGCCCGCCCCACTGATCGGTCGAGACCGCTTCCAGCCCGAACCAGCCGCCGCCCATCAGCACGAAGAACGCAGGAACGACGACGATCCAGAGCGCTGCAAGCCAGGGCTTCCAGAACCTGCGGATGCAGCTGATGATCAGCAGCGCCACCAGCATGATCGTCGCCACCTCGGGTCGCCACTGCTGCTCGTACGGATAGCGGCCGAAGATGATCAGCCGGAACTTCTCGACGATCACTCCCCAGCACGCGCCGGTTCCGCGCGCGGCCTGGCACGCGTCGGCGTTGGGGGCGACCACGGCATTGAACACGGCCCAGCTCAGCAGGCGGGGCAGCAGGTAGACGGCCAGCGCAATGATCGCGAGCGTCACCACGGTGCTGCGCCAGTCGCCGAACAGGTTGGTGCGAACCCAGGGCACGAGACCCTCGGTCTTGACCGGCGCCGTTCGCGGCTTGATCGGTTCGAGGACGGCGCTCATCATCGTTCCTTGATCGCGGCGCGCCGGTTGTACCAGTTCATGAACGCGCTGGTCGACAGGGAAGTCGTCAGATAGACGGCCATGATGATCGCGATGCACTCGACCGCGCGACCCGTCTGGTTGAGCGCGGTGTTGGCGATCGACACGACGTCCGGATAACCGATCGCCACGGCCAGTGACGAATTCTTGGTCAGGTTCAGGTACTGGCTGGTCATCGGCGGAATGATCACGCGCAGGGCCTGCGGCAGGATCACCAGCCGCATGGACTGCGTCTTCGACAGACCGATGCTGCCCGCGGCCTCGACCTGACCATGCGATACCGAGGCGATCCCGGCCCGCACGATCTCGGCGATGAACGCCGACGTGTAGAGGACGAGACCCAGCAGCACGGCCATGAACTCGGGGGTCGCGGTGGCGCCGCCGCGCGTCTGGAAGCCGTCGATTTCCGGCGTGCTCCAGGCCGTCGGGGCTCCGCCGGCAATCCAGCCGAGCAGGGACGCGGCGATCACGATGGCGATCGGCGCGAGCACCAGGCTCCGCACCTGCCCGGTGAGTTCGAACTGTCGCATGGCCCAGCGCCGGTAGTACCACGCGATGAAGATTCCGACGACAGCGCCGACCCCTGCGAGCAGCTGGCCCATTCCCCATACCGGCACCGGAAAGACGAGGCCGTTGTTGCTCAGGAAGAACACGCCGCCGATCGAAATCGCGTCGATCAGCGGCGGCAGGACATCGGTCAGGATCAGGTACCACATCAGCAGTTGCAGCAGTACCGGAACGTTGCGGAAGAACTCGACATACGCGTAGCACAGGCCACGCACGATGGCGTTGTGCGAATAACGGCCGATGCCCAGCATCGTCCCGAGCAGCGTGGCCAGCACGACTCCGACGATCGCCACCCTCAGCGTGTTGAAGATGCCGACGAGGAAGGCCTTCCAGTAAGGGTCGAGCGCGTCGTACGGAATGACGGTTTCGCCGATGTCGAAACCGGCGGGGCCGGCGAGAAAACCGAAACCGCTCTGGATCCCGCGCGCCTCCATGTTGGCGAGCGTGTTCTGGGTCAGGTACCAGATCCCGTAGGCGATCGCGAGGACGGCGATGATCTGGTAGACGAGGCCACGGAAAGCCTGGCTCCGCCACGACCAGTCACGCCGCGTCGGCGGTGCACGCTCGGGCATCGTGGATCTCCTAGCTTCGGTGGTTGCCGGGCAACCCAGCGCTGAACCGGGCCGAGCCGGTGGTCACGCCACCGGTTCGGCGCAGCGCTCTTCCGGGAAACTCGGCGCTTCGCGCATGACCGCGGCGGAATCGATCGCGGTCATGCGCTCGCCCCCTAGCGCACCGGAGGTGCGTACATGATGCCGCCCTTGTTCCACAGGGCGTTGACTCCGCGCGGCAGATTCAGCGCCGTCTTCGGTCCGACGTTGCGTTCGAACATCTCGCCGTAGTTGCCGACTGTCTTGATCGCGCGAACCATCCAGTCCTTGTCGAGGCCGAGCAGCTTGCCCGTGTCTTCCGACGACCCGACGATGCGCATCACGACCGGATCCTGGCTCTCCTTCGCCATCTTGTCGACATTGGCCTGCGTGATGCCGTACTCCTCGGCCTCGATCAGTCCGAACACGACCCACTTGGCGATTGCGAACCACTCGTCGTCGCCCCGCCGCACGACAGGACCCAGCGGTTCCTTCGAGATCAGTTCCGGCAGGATGATGTGCTCCTTCGGATCCTTGGCCTCCTTGTTGCGGATCGAGGCCAGACCGGAAGCATCCGTCGTGAAGGCGACGCAGCGGCCCGAGAAGTAGGCGCCGGTGGCGGCTTCCTGCTTCTCGAACACGACCGGCTTCATGTTCAGGTTATTGGCACGCGAGAAGTCGGTCAGGTTCTTCTCCGTCGTCGTGCCCGATTGCACGCACACGGTCGCACCCTTGAGCTGCTTGGCGCTCTTCACCTTGGCCTTCACCGGCACCATGAAGCCCTGGCCGTCGTAATACGTGACGCCGGCGAAGCTCAGTCCGAGCGAGGCGTCGCGCGTCAGCGTCCACGTGGTGTTGCGCGCCAGGATGTCGACTTCGCCGGACTGCAGCGCGGTGAAGCGTTGCTGCGCCGTCAGTGGCACCCACTTGACCTTGTTGCCGTCACCCAGCACGGCCGCCGCGATCGCCCGGCAGGTATCGACGTCGAGACCGGTCCAGTTGCCCTGGCTGTCGGCCGCGGAGAAGCCAGCCAGACCGGTGTTCACGCCGCAGATCACGCTACCGCGTGCCTTGATTGCATCCAGCGTCTTGCCGGCAAAGGCCGGCGAGGTCGTCAGCGCCGCGGCGGCGATCAGGCCCCCCGCCAGGAGCTTGCTTGCGCTCTTGTTCATTCGGTCGTCTCCTTCTCCATGAACCCCGCTTGCCGGGGATGTTGTTGAGGCCCGCAGGATGCGGAACGGTGAATGTACCCTAGGGCCTGCGCCAAGCAGAAGCCATACCAACCCGGGTGGGCCGGCCGGCCATAGGGCGCTTTCGCTCGCGCGCTGCAGCATTTGCAGCCTGCACGCCACACGCACCGCCTGCGTTCATGCTCCACTGCGGTGCAGCGCGGTTCACGCCGAGCGGCTCGGGATCCGCGCGCGCTGGAAGGCGGTTCGGGTCGAGACCGGCTCTCAGGCCGCGGCGGCGAACGGGCTCTCCGCCCGCGCCTGCTCGCGGCTCTGGATTTCCCACATCGCCGCATATGCGCCGCCGCGCGCGAGCAGCTCCGCATGCGAACCGCGCTCGACAATGCGGCCGTGGTCCATCACGAGAATCTGGTCTGCGTTCACGATCGTCGACAGCCGGTGCGCTATCACCAGCGTCGTGCGGCTGCGCGAGATGTTCTCGAGCTCTTCCTGGATCACGCGCTCGGTGCGCGAATCCAGCGCCGATGTCGCTTCGTCGAAGACGAGGATCGCCGGGTTCTTCAGCAGCGTGCGGGCGATTGCGACGCGCTGCTTCTCCCCGCCCGAAAGCTTCAGCCCGCGCTCGCCGACCAGCGTCGCGTAACCGTCGGGCAGCGACTCGATGAAAGCGTGGATATGCGCGGCGCGCGCTGCAGCCGCGACGTCCTCCCGGCTGGCACCCGGCCGGCCGTAGGCGATGTTGTATTCGATCGTGTCGTTGAAGAGCACGGTGTCCTGCGGCACGATTCCGATGGCCGCCCGCAGGCTGGCCTGCGTGACCGTGCGCACGTCCTGACCGTCGACCAGGATCCGTCCCGCGCCGACCTCGTAGAACCTGAACAGCAGCCGCGCGAGCGTCGACTTGCCGGAACCGGTCGCGCCGACGACGGCAGTCGTCGTCCCGCCCGCGATCGTGAAGTCCACGTCGAACAGCACCTGGCGCCGCGGGTCGTAGGCGAAGTCCACATGCTCGAACCGCACCTCGGCGGCCCGGACCTCGAGCGGGCGCGCGCCGGGTTCATCGGCGATCTCGCGGTCCTGCTCGAGCAGCAGGAACATGCGGTCCATGTCGGCCAGGCTCTGCTTGATCTCGCGGTAGATGACGCCGAGGAAGTTCATCGGAATGTAGAGCTGGATCATGAAGGCGTTGACCAGCACCAGGTCGCCGATCGTCATCCGGCCCTCGACGACCCCGAGCGCCGCGCGCCACAGGATCAGCGTCAGCGCAATCGCGATGATCGTCTGCTGCCCCGCGTTCAGCACGTTCAGCGACTGCTGCGACAGCACGGCGGTGCGCTGGCTGTCGGCCAGCGTGTCGTCGTAGCGTCGCGCCTCGTACTCCTCGTTGCCGAAATACTTGACCGTTTCGAAATTCAGAAGCGAGTCGACCGCACGCGAGTGGGCCCGCGTCTCGAGCTCGTTCCAGCGACGGCGTACCTTGGTCCGCCAGTTCGTGACCGTCACGGTGAACAGGATGTAGACGCTCAGGCTGGCGCCGACGATCGCCGCGAACCAGATCTCGTAGTTCCAGACCAGGTAGGCGACCACCAGCGTGATCTCGATCAGCGTCGGCAGGATCGAATACAGCGTGAAGCTGATCAGCGACGAGATGCCGCGGATGCCCTGGTCGATCTCGCGCGTGACTGCGCCGGTGCGCCGTTCGAGGTGGTAACGCAGCGACAGTGAATGCAGATGGCGGAAGGTCTTCAGCGCCAGCGTTCGCATCGCGCCCTGCGTCACGTTGACGAAGAAGAACTCGCGCAGTTCGGTGAAGAGCGACGTCGACAGCCGCAGCAGGCCATAGGCGGCGACGAGCGCGAGCGGCACGAGCAGCACGCCGGTGGCCGCCTGCGCGGCCGGCGCGAGCCGGTCGACGATTTCCTTCAGCAGGATCGGCACCGACACCGTTGCGAGCTTGGCCGCCACCAGGCAGGCGAGCGCGAACAGCACGCGGCCCTTGGACGCCCAGAGGTAGGGCAACAGCGTCGTCAGCGTCTGCCAGTCCTTGCGGTCGGCGCGCGCGGCCGGCAGGGCTTCCTGTGGCGGGGACCAGCGCATGGGTCAGGCGTTCGCGATGTACGCGATCCGGTCGCGCCGGCGCGCGACGGAACGTGCCAGCCGAAAGCCGGCGGATACCGGCGGACACCAGCGACGCTCGTCGATTACTCTTCGCATCGGGGCATTATCCAGCACTGCCGAGGGGAAACATGGACGAACCTTTGAGCCTGCCTTCCGACCGCGTCGCGGTGCTGCGCATGATGCCGATGCCGGCCGATGCCAACATCCACGGCGATGTGTTCGGAGGCTGGATCATGTCGCACGTCGACATTGCGGGCGCCATTCCTGCGGTGCGGCGCGCCGGCGGTCGCGTCGCGACCGTGGCCGTCACGTCGTTCGTCTTCAAGAACCCGGTGTTCGTCGGCGATCTCGTGAGCTTCTATTCAGAGATCGTGAAGACCGGCCGTACTTCGGTCACGGTCGACGTCGAGGTCTATGTCGAGCGCAACCGGCTGGAGCAGGAGGTGGTCAAGGTCACCGAGGCGACACTCGTTTACGTCGCGACCGATGGCCAGCGCATGCCGCGACCGCTGCCCAACCTCTGAAAGTCGGAGCCCGCAGCAGGGTTCAGGCGACCAGCTGGGCGGCCGAGCGACCCGCGAGATATCCGCCGACGACAGCACTGAGCAGGCCGTTGCCTTCCAGGTAGCCGCCACCGGCATCGCCGGAGACGCCGCGCGCGGCGCCGCCGGCCGCCAGAAGATTGGCGAACGGCGAGCCGTCGGCGCGCAGCACGCGGCCGCCGGCATCGATCGCGAGCCCGCCTTCGGTGCCGAGCAGTGCCCCAGTGACCTGCACGCCGTAATACGGGCCGAGCAGCATCTGCGACATCCGGAACTGCCGCCCGAACTCGTCGACGTCGTCCTCGAAAGCAAGCGCATTGACCAGCGCCAGCGTCGACTCGAGACCTTCGCGGCGGATGCCGAGTTGATCCGCCAGATCGCGCAATGCGGCGGCGCGTTTTATGACGCGCGACTCGACCGCGGCCGCGTAGTTCGGCATCGAAAGCCCGACTTCGTGCACGCGCTCGTCGTAGATGTTGAACGCGACCCCGCCCGGCTGCGCGAGGACGAACAGCGCCGACTCCGAATAACCCTCGTGTTCGTTCACGAAGCGCTCGCCGTCGCGATTCACCTGGATCGCGCCCTCCGTCATCAGCGACCAGGGCAGCGGCAAGCGCTGCGACAGCACGACCGAGCCGTGCGCCATGAATCCGTCGAGATCCGCCAGCGAAGCCCCCAGCTCGCGGCCCCACTGCAGCGCGTCGCCCTGGCTGCCTTCGTGCCCCGCGAACGGCAGTCCGCGCACATCGGGCAGGTGCTCGGCCACCAGCTCCGGATTCGCCGCAAAGCCGTTGCAGCCGAGCACGAGCGCGGAACATCCGACCTCGGCCGCCGATCCGGCAGCCGTCAGATAGCGGACACCACGCACCCGCCGCGCGTCGTCGACGACGAGTTCGGTCACGCGGGCGCCCGTTTCCATGCGGGCACCGTTGCTGCCAAGCGCTGAATACAGCGACGACAGCAGCGTCGCGCCGCCGCGATCGGCAAGCGCGTGCATGCGAGGCACCGAATGTCCCGGTGCGATGCCTTCGACGAGTTCGAAGCGGATGCGATGCTCCCGCGTCAGCCAGTCGAGCACCTCGGCCGCCTGGCGCGTGTAGTTTTCGACCAGTACCGCATCGGCCGAACCGTTCGCCTTGGCCTGGATGTCGGCCGCGAACTGCTCGGGGCTGTCGTTGATGCCGCGCGCGACCTGCGCGGTCGTGCCTGCCGCCGGCACCATGCCGGAGGAACGCGCGGTCGCCCCGCTCGGCGCCGGGTCGCGCTCGAGCACCAGCACGTCGACGCCCGCGGACTTCGCCGCGAGCGCCGCCGTCGCACCGGCGCCGCCCGCACCGATGACAACGATGGGGACGCTGGTTGCGAAGCGGGAGTGCGGATCGACGACGACGCTCATGATCGGATCACGCGCCTTCCAGCTGCTGTTCGATCCAGCGCGCGGCAGCCAGCGCGAGTGCATCCTGTCCCGCCCGGGCGATGACCTGCACACCGAGCGGTAGTCCGGACTCGCCGCGCGCCAGCTGACGCGGCACCGGCACGTTGATCTGCGGGCCTCCGAGCAGCTGCCACGGCCGGTTGAACTGCGGGTCACCGGTGGCGTCGAGGCTGTGCGGCGCCTCTCCCGGCGCGCTCGGCGCGAGCAGGATGTCGGCGTCTCCGAACAGCTGGTCGATGCCGGCTGCACA
>DAINBQ010000005.1:8622-14825 GCA_036732825.1 Burkholderiaceae bacterium
GCCCACGGCGTCGCGGTCCAGGCCGTCGCCGGTGCGAATGCCTTGGCCGGTGCATGCTGCCATCCCGGTTGCAGCGCTGCGGCAGCGGCGACCAGCGCCACGTCCTCGACCGAACGCGCGAACGAACCGATGACGTCGAGCGTGTCCGACAGTTGCTTGGCACCGGCTCGCGGCACCGCGCCGCGGGTCGGCACGAAACCGACCACGCCGCAGAAGGATGCCGGGCGGATCACCGACCCGGCGGTCTGCGTACCGAACGCGAACGGCGCCATGTGCGCGGCGACGGCGGCGGCCGAGCCGCTCGACGATCCTCCGGGCGTGTGTTCGAGCGCGTGCGGGTTGCGCGTCGGTCCCGGCGTGAAGTTCGCCAGTTCGGCAGTCACCGTCTTGCCGAGCACGAAGCCCCCGGCTGCGCGCACTGCCGCGACGCACGCGGCGTCCGCGCGCGGCATGTGTCCGAGATAGATCGCCGAACCGTATTCGGTCGGGATGTCTGCCGTATCGATGGCATCCTTCACCGCGACGGGCAGCCCGTGCAGCGGCCCGCGCCAGTCGACGCGATCGAACTCGCGTGCGGTCGCGAGCGCGCGCGGCGCGTCGAGCCAGGCAAATGCGCGCACGTCCTTCTCGCGATCCTTGATCGCATCGAGGAACGAATGCGTCACCGCTTCGCAGCTGACTTCATGTCCCGCAATCATGCGGGCGAGTCGCTCGGCGGGCAGGCGATTCAGCGGAGTTCTCATTTCTTCTTCCCAAGCGAGGGCCGGCGGCCCGATCCTCCGGGAATCTAGCCCAAGCGTGCGCGAGGACAGCCCATCCGGGTCAAGCAAAAAGCGCTGATCGGAATGCCTTTATGGCGAAAGCGGCGGCTCGCGCGACTCGCTCCGGTCATGCGAATGAATTACAGGAACAGGTCCGGCAGAAGCTGACGGCTGCCCGGCACCACTGAATAGCGCTCGAAATCGGCGATGCCGGCCTTCTTCAGGATCTCCTCATCGATGAAGAAGTTGCCGGTGGTCGTCGCCGCGTCGGACGTGAGCACTGCATGGGCCGCGTCGGCCATGATCTCCGGGCTGCGACAGTGCTCGGGCTTCACGCCGGGGATCATCTGCAGCGCCGCGGTCAGAATCACGGTGCGCGGCCACAGCGCGTTGACCGCGATGCCATATGAACGGAACTCTTCCGCGTGGCCGAGCACGCACATGCTCATCCCGTATTTGGCCATCGTGTAGGCCACGTGCGGCGCGAACCAGCGCGCTTCCATGTTGAGCGGCGGCGACAGCGTCAGCACATGCGGGTTGCGCTTGCGCTCGGCGGACTGCTTCAGGTACGGCAGGCAGGCCTGCGTGCAGAGGAAGGTGCCGCGCACGTTGACGCCGAACATCAGGTCGAAGCGCTTCATCGGTGTCGCCTCGGTCGGCGTCAGGTTGATCGCGCTCGCGTTGTTGACCAGGATGTCGATGCCGCCGAAGGTCTCGGCCGTCTTCCTGGCGGCCGCGACGACCTGCTCCTCGTCGCGGATGTCGCATTGCAGGGGCAGCGCCTTGCCGCCGGCCGCTTCGATCTCCTCGGCCGCGCTGTAGATCGTGCCCGGCAGCTTGGGGTTGGGCTCGGCGGTCTTGGCCGCGATCGCGACGTTGGCGCCGTCGGCTGCGGCCCGCTTGACGATCGCGAGCCCGATTCCGCGCGAAGCGCCCGAAATGAAGATGGTCTTGCCCTTGAGGTTCATTGTGTCTCCGTGATGGATTCGGGTGGCGCGGCCGCGAGCGCGACCGCAACGATGTGTTCGGTGAGCCGGTCCGCCACGCGTGCATAGAGCGCTGCCGACGGGTGAAAGCCGTCCTTGCAGAACAGGTCCGGCCGCGCGACACCGTCCATCACGACGTGCGAAACCCGCGTCTGCTTCGCGGCCCAGCGGGCCTGCGCGCGATTGTTCCTGCGCGCCGCCTGCCCTGCGTACCAGGAAAGCGGCTTCGGAACGGCAGGAAACGTTTCCATTTCGGGCAAGGCAGGAAACACCACATGACGCACGCCGGCATGGACCTGGAGCCAGTCGGCGATGTGCTGGCGCTGACGCAAGGCAAAGGCGAGTGGCACGTCCTTCGTGATGTCATTGACGCCGACCACGATCAGCGCGACATCGGCCGGCTGCGGACGGGCACGGATCAGGCGCTGCAGCACGCCCTCCGAGGTCAGCCCCGATTCCGCCACCAGTTGCCAGCGCACCGAACCGCCGAGCCGCCGCGCCAGCCGCTCGGCGAGCGGCAGCGCAAGCGCTTCACGCTGCGTCCGCGCGCCGACACCGGCCGCGCTCGAATCGCCGGCTACCAGCAGGCGCAGGAGCGGTTCGCCACGCCCTACCTTGCCGACGCGCGGCCCGTGCGGTTCCGGCAACTCGAGCGCCGTGCGGCGCAATCGATTCGCCTGCGCGATCAGCAGCGGTCCAAGGGCGATGCGAGTCGCGATGTCGAGCATCAGCCCTTCGGCCACAGGATCATCTGCGTGCAGCGGAACAGCGCGATCGTCTTGCCGCTTTCGACATGCGTGACCGTCGCGTCCCAGATCTGCGTGGTCCGGCCCTGGTGCACCGCCCGCGCTTCCGAGCGCAGCGTGCCCTCGGTGGCGGTACCGATGAAGTTGGACTTCAGTTCGATCGTCGTGAAATTGGTCGCACCGGCCGGCAGATGCGCGATCGTCGCGTAGCCCGCAGAAGTGTCGGCCAGCGCGATCACCGAGGCCGCATGCAGGAACCCGTTCGGAGCGAGGTACTGCGGCCGGATCATGTATTCCATCGTCACGCGGCCCTCGCTCACTTCGGTGACCTTCATGCTGAACCAGCCCGGCAGGTTGTCGCCGGACCGGCTGTTCAGCTTCTCGAGCGTCATCTCGTGGCGCAGCGGCATCCCGGGCTCCGGTCGCGATCAACTGAACTTCGAGAAGTCCGGCTTGCGCCGCTCGTAGAACGCGGTGAAGGCTTCCTTCGCCTCGGCGCTGCGCAGCATCGCGCCGAACGACTTCGCCTCGTCGACGATGATCTTCTCGGTCAGCGCTTTCCACCCGGATCTCATCAGTCGCTTGGTTTCGCGCACCGATGCCGGTGGCAGCTGGTTGAAGCGTTCGGCCTGCCTGATCGCGTAGTCGAGCACTTCGCCCGGCGGCAGGATGCGGTTGACGATCTTCATCTCGAGCGCTTCCTCGGCGCTGATCGGGTCCGCAAGCAGCAGCTTCTCGGCCGCCTTGTGATAGCCGGCGTTCAAAGGCAGCAGGAGGCTCGACGCGAATTCCGAGCACACGCCGAGCGAAACGAAGGGCATCGAGAACATCGCGTTGTCGGCGCAGTAGGCGAGATCGCAATGCAGCAGCATCGTCGTGCCGATCCCGACCGCCGCGCCGTTGACGGCGGCGACGACGGGCTTCTCGGAGTAGCCGAGCGCCTGCATGAACTTGAACACCGGCGCGTCCATCCCGGACGGCGGATTCTTCAGGAAGTCCTCGAGGTCGTTGCCGGCGGTGAAAATGTCCTTCTGGCCGTGGATCAGGATCGCGCGCACCGCGCCGTCGTCATGCGCGGCGCCGATCGCATCGGCCATTGCCTGGTACATCGCAACGGTGATCGCATTCTTCTTTTCCGGACGCGCGATCTCGATGCGGGCGACGCCGTTGACCGTCTGGCTCCTGATGCTCATCGCTGCTCCTGATTGGTGGCCAGCTTGCGCGCGAAGTCCGTGAGCGAAGCCGCGGCCGTCTGCTGCACCTTGTTGCGCACCAGCGGCGTCCAGCCGAGCAGCAGTCCCTTGGTGCCAAGCGCCTGCTGCGACCAGCGCCACATGCTGAACGTGTCTACCTGCCGCACGATCTTGCCGAGGTTGATCTGCATCTCGGTGCTGATGCGGTTGCTGACCGGCCGCCCGGTGGCAGTGAACGTGTAGTGCGCGATCCAGTTCACGCGCGCGCGCGACGGGCTGTCTTCGAGGATATCGACTTCGACGCCGAGGTCCTCGGCGCGGGAAAGCAGCATGCGCCACATCAGTCGCGTGGCCTTGGCGTTCAGCAGCGGGAACACCGGGTCGCTGAAGGTTGCATGCTCTGCGTAAAGCAGGCCCATCGTGTACCAGTCGCGGACCATGAACGCGTCGTAGAACCGCTGTGCAACTCCCATTCACTCTCCTCAGCCGCGCGCGTGCGCGTCCAGCCAGTGCCCGGCCTGCGGCCAGAGCATTTCGCCGAGCTTACGGCGGAAGAAGCCGAAATGGCCGATTCTCGCCACTCCGATTTCGGAGGGCGCAATGCGGCGCAGTTCGCGCGGGGCGGCTGCATAGAAGCTGTGCAGGGACTCGACGTTGCGCGCCGACATGTATTCGTCGTCCGTGAACGAAAGGGACAGGATCGGCTGGCGAACTTCCGCGTAGAGCGCACGCACGCGATCACCCTCGACGCCGACCACATAGTCGCGGTTCAGGCACCAGCGGCGCCACTGCATCATCACGCCAGCCGGAAGATCTCCGATCTTGCGCAGCCGGCGACCCGGGAAGTAACCGAACAACGGCACTGCGAGCGGGGCAACGACGTACCACAGCCACCATACGTAGCGGCGCAGCGGGGGACTGTTCTCGGGCCAGTAGCCGCTGCCGGTGGCCACCGTCATCATCGCCGCGATCTTGTCGCGATTCGGCAGCAGTCCCAGCACCTGGCCGCCGAGCGAATGGCCGATCCACAGCAGCGGCTTGCCCGCGATCCGTCCCGCCGCGTATTCCACCAGCGCAACGCAGTCCTGCTTCACCCACGTGTACACGTCGGCCTTCAGTTGCCGCAGCGATCCGCGCCGCGAGTGGCCCATGCCGCGGTAATCGAAAGTGACGACGAAGTAGCCGCGCTCGACCAGCCAGTGCGCGAACGGCGCGTAGTAGGTCTGCTCGACGCCCATCGCGGGCACGATCAGCACGCCGGCGCGCGCGCTCGCCGCATCGCCGAACGTGTGGGCCGACAGCGAATATCCATCGGCCGCGACGACCGCCACCTGCTTCACGTCGATCCGGCGCCTATACCCTTTCGAAGATTCCCGCCGCACCCATCCCGGTGCCAACGCACATCGTCACCATGCCGTACTTCAGGTTGTGGCGGTGAAGTGCGTGCACGAGGGTCGCGGACCGGATCGCGCCGGTCGCACCGAGGGGGTGACCGAGCGCGATCGCCCCGCCCATCGGGTTGACCTTCGAGCGGTCGAGCCCGAGATCATTGATGACCGCGACCGCCTGGGCGGCAAAAGCCTCGTTCAGCTCGATCCAGCCCATGTCGTCCGCGCTGAGGCCGGCGCTCGCCAGCGCCGCCGGGATCGCGTACTTCGGCCCGATGCCCATGATCTCGGGTGGCACGCCCTTGACCGCGAAGCTGACGAAGCGCGCCAGCGGGGTCAGGTTGAACTGCTTGAGAGCCCGCTCGGAAACCACGATCAAGGCTCCGGCGCCATCGGAGGTCTGCGAGCTGTTGCCCGCCGTGACGCTGCCCTTCGAGGCAAAGACGGGGCGAAGTTTTCCCAGCGCCTCGACGCTGGTGTCGGCGCGTGGGCCCTCGTCGAGCGCGACCTTTCGAGTTTTCACTTCGAGTTCGTGATTCGCGAGGTTCGGAAACTTCTCTACCACGTCGATCGTCGTCATCTCGTCGGCAAACTGGCCTGCCTTCTGGGCCGCGATCGCCTTCTGGTGCGACTCGAACGCGAACTGGTCCTGCATCTCGCGCGTGACCTTCCACTGCGCGGCCACCTTTTCGGCCGTAATGCCCATGCCGTAGGCGATGCCGACGTTCTCGTCCTTCTCGAAGATCCGAACGTTGAAGGCCGGCTTGTTGCCGGTCATCGGCACCATGCTCATCGATTCGGTGCCGCCGGCGATCATCACGTCAGCCTCGCCGACGCGGATGCGGTCGGCCGCCATCGCCACGGCGTTGAGTCCGGACGAACAGAAGCGGTTGATCGTCACGCCGCCGGTCGTGTTCGGCAGACCGGCAAGCAGCACCGCGATCCGCGCGACATTGAGGCCTTGCTCGGCCTCGGGCATCGCGCAGCCGATGATCGCGTCCTCGATCGCCTTCGGGTCAAGATTCGGCACCTGCGACAGCACGTTGCGGATCGCAGCGACCAGCAGATCATCCGGCCGCGTGTTGCGGAACATGCCCTTCGGCGCCTTGCCGATCGGCGTGCGCGTCGC
>DAINBQ010000005.1:14925-22167 GCA_036732825.1 Burkholderiaceae bacterium
CATCATTCCCATCATCCGTTCCTGCGACTTCGGATGATTCACGAGCTGCATGAAGAACTTGCGCTCGAGATCGAACAGCCACTGCTCGTCGGCCAGCGCGCCGGCCTCGACGTCGCCGCCGCACATCACATCGGCGATGCCGCTGGCGATGAAGAAGTCATGCTGGCTGATGAAGCCGCCATCGCGCATGTTCACGAGCTGCGCCTTGATCGTCGCCACGCCGGTGCGTCCGGCCACCGGGAATCCAAGCGGCTTGAGCGGCGGGCGATAGCCGGTCGCGTGCAGCGCGAAGGCCTCGCCGATCGCCGTCCACAACAGCTCATGGCTGTTGAACACGATCGTGTCGGTCGGGCGCAGATAGCCCATCTGTTTCGCTTCGAGCGCGGACTTCGACACGTTCGCCATCGCCGCGTTGAGGAACCAGTTCTTCAGGAACGGGAACACGTCGGTCATGCCAGCCGCCTGCGCCGCCTGCGCAGCACGCAATGCGCCCTCTTTCAGGCCGCCGGCGCCCGGGATCAGGCCGACCCCGACTTCGACCAGCCCGATGTAGCTTTCGAGCGAGGCAACCGCCTTCGACGAATGCAGGATCAGTTCGCAGCCGCCGCCGAGGGCCATGCCGCTGACGGCCGCCACCACAGGAACCTGCGCGTACTTCAGCCGCATGTACGCGTCCTGCATCTTCTTCTCTTCGGCGCCGATCGCCTTTGCGCCGCCCGACATGAAGACCGGCATCATCGCCTGCAGGTCCGCCCCGGCCGAGAAGGGATCATCCGGCGACCAGATCACCAGCCCGCGATACTGCGCCTCCGCGAGTTCGACCGCTTTCAACAAGCCCGCGATGACGCCCGGGCCGATTGCGTGCACCTTCGTCTTCATCGACAGCACCAGCACTTCAGCCCCGAGGCCGGACGCGAGCGTCCAGAGGCGCACGGAATCGTCCTCGAACACCGTCTTGCCGCCGGTGGCACCCGTCGGCGCGCCCTCGCCCAGCAGAGGCGCGCGGAAGATCTGGCGTGCGTAGACGGGAAGGTCCAGGCGCGCGATGAACTTCTTCTTCGACGGCGACCATGATCCTTCGGGCGTGTGCACCCCGCCGGCCTTCGCCACGGGCCCGTCGAACACCCACTTCGGCAATGGCGCCTTCGACAGCGCCTCGCCGGCCTCGATATCGGCCTGCACCCATTCGGCGATCTGCTTCCAGCCGGCCGCCTGCCAGGTCTCGAACGGTCCCGTGCTCCAGCCGAAGCCCCAGCGCAGCGCGAAGTCGACATCGCGCGCGGTGTCGGCGATCGACTCCAGGTGCACCGCGATGTAGTGGAACGCATCCCTGAAAATGGCCCACAGGAACTTCGCCTGCGGGTGATCGGTTTCGCGCAGCAGCTTCAGGCGCTCGGCCGGATCCTTCTTCTTCAGGATTCGCGCGACCAGTTCGTCGGCCTTGCCGGTACTGTCGACGTACTCGCCCTTTTTCGGATCGAGCACCTTGATCGCCTTGCCTTCCTTGCGGTAAAACCCCGCGCCGGACTTCTGGCCGAGCGCACCCTTCTCGACCAGCGTCTTCAGCACGGGCGGCGTTGCGAAGTGGGCGGCAAACGGATCGACCGATGCGGGCAGCGTGTCCTGCATCGTCCTGATCACGTGCGCCATCGTGTCAAGGCCGACGACGTCCGCGGTGCGGAAGGTCGCGCTCTTCGCGCGTCCCAGCTTGGAGCCCGTCAGGTCGTCGACGACGTCGTATGACAGTCCGTACTTCTGCGCCTCGGCGATCGTCGCGAGCATGCCGAAGATGCCGACCCGGTTCGCGATGAAGTTGGGCGTGTCCTTCGCGCGCACGACGCCCTTGCCGAGCGTGCTGGTGAGGAAGGTTTCGAGGTCGTCGAGGATCTGCGGCCGCGTCGCCGGCGTCGGAATCAGTTCGACCAGGTGCATGTAGCGCGGCGGGTTGAAGAAGTGCACGCCGCAGAAGCGCGCCTTCAGTCCGGGTTCCATCACCTCCGCAAGCTCTTCAATCGGGATCCCGGAGGTGTTCGACGCGAAGATCGCATTCGGCGCGATATGCGGAGCGACCTTCTTGTAGAGGTCATGCTTCCAGTCCATGCGCTCGGCTATCGCCTCAATGACGACATCACAGTCCTTCAGCAGCTCGAGGTGCTCCTCGTAGTTGGCCGCCGTGATGAACTGCGCGTCGTCCTTGTTTCCGAGCGGCGCCGGATTGAGCTTCTTCAGGTTCTCGATCGCGCGCAGCACGATGCCGTTCTTGACTCC
This sequence comes from Burkholderiaceae bacterium, assembly GCA_036732825.1. Classification (GTDB taxonomy): domain Bacteria; phylum Pseudomonadota; class Gammaproteobacteria; order Burkholderiales; family Burkholderiaceae_F; genus DAINBQ01. The sequence goes on from DAINBQ010000005.1 coordinate 17,194, forward strand.
CTTGCTGTCCGGCAGATCGAACAGCACGACCGGGACCCGCGCATTGACGCAGTGTGCCGCGATCTGCGCGCCCATGACGCCCGCGCCGAGCACCGCCACCTTGCGTACGACGAAGTTGCTCATCGGTTTCTCCAGTTGTATTCGAGCGGGCCCGCGGCCCAGTGGTGTCTCTCTTCAGAACGCCTCGGCGGGCAGTTCCAGCAGGTTCTTCACTCCCGACCGCGCCGCGCGAATGCGCGCCGCGGTTTCGGGCAGCAGTCGCTCGAAGTAGAACCGTGCGACCGTCAGCTTGTTCCGGTAGAAGGGGTCGACGCTGCTGCCGTCGGCCTTGATCCTCTCGAGTGCGATCTTCGCCATTTTCGCCCAGAAGTACGCATAGACGAGGTGACCGACGACCCGAAGGTAGTCGACCGCCGCCCCGCCGACCTCGTCCGGATTCGCGAGCGCCTTCATGCCGATCTCCGTCGACAGCTTCGTCACCTTGTCGCCGAGTTCGGCCAGCGGCGTGACGAATTCGTTCATTGCCGCGTCGCTGCCGTTCTCCTCGATGAAAGCTGCGACCAGCTTGCCGAAGGCGCGCAGCTTCGCGCCGTTGTCGAGCAGCACCTTGCGCCCGAGCAGGTCGAGCGACTGGATCGTGTTCGTGCCCTCGTAGATCATGTTGATGCGGGCGTCGCGGATGAACTGCTCGACGCCGGTCGCCTGGACGTAGCCCTGCCCCCCGAATACCTGCATGCATTGCGAGGCGCATTCGAAGCCGTTGTCGGTCATGAACGCCTTCACGATCGGCGTCATCAACGACATCATGTCCGCGGCGAATTTCTTCTTCTCCGGATCGGGGTGATGCAAGTGGTGGTCGGCCATCAGCGCAACCCAATAGGCGAACGCGCGGCCGCCCTCCGCGTAGGCGCGAGCCGTCAGCAGCATCCGGCGGACGTCGGGGTGCACGATGATCGGATCCGCCGGCTGGTCGGGTGATTTCGGACCCGACAGCGCGCGCCCCTGGATACGCTCCTTCGCATACGCGGCCGCGTTCTGGTAGGCGACCTCGGTGATGCCAAGACCCTGGACGCCGACGCCGAGCCGCGCGCCATTCATCATCACGAACATCGCGGCCAGGCCCTTGTTCGGCTCGCCGACCAGCCAGCCGGTGGCGTTTTCGAGGCTGATCTGGCAGGTCGCGTTGCCGTTGATCCCCATCTTGTGCTCGATGCCCCCGCAAAAGACGCCGTTGCGGGCGCCGACGGTGGCCGACTCGCCGCTGCCGACGGGCAGGAACTTGGGAACGACGAACAGCGATATCCCCTTCGTGCCCTGCGGCGCGTCCGGCAGGCGTGCGAGCACCAGGTGAATGATGTTGTCCGACATGTCGTGCTCGCCGGCCGAGATGAAGATCTTTTCGCCGGTGAGCTTGTAGCTGCCATCGGCCTGCGGCACCGCCTTCGTGCGCAGCATGCCCAGGTCGGTGCCGCAGTGCGGCTCCGTCAGGCACATCGTCCCGGTCCACTCTCCGCTCGTCATCTTGGGCAGGAAGAGCGACTTTTGCTCGTCAGAAGCGTGCTTGAGCAGGCATTCGTAGGCGCCGATCGTCAGGCCCGGATACATCGCCCACGCCTGGTTGGTCGAGTACTGCATCTCATAGAAGGCGATCTGCAGCAGATGCGGCAGGCCCTGCCCGCCGTATTCGGTCTCGGCGGCCAGACCCTGCCAGCCCGCCTCGCGGAATGCGTCGTAAGCGGCCTTGAACCCGGTCGGAGTCCGAACCGACTTCGCAGCCGGGTCGTAGGTGCAGCCTTCTTCGTCGCCCGGCCGGTTGGTCGGCAGCAGCACGTCCTCGCAGAACTTCCCGGCCTCCTCGACGACGTGGTTGATCGTGTGAGCGTCCAGCTCTGCGTAGCGCGGCAGCGCATTCAGCTCGTCGACGGCGCCGAGCAGCTCGTGCAGCACGAACTGCTGGTCTCTCAACGGGGCTTTGTACGAGGGCATTGCGGTTCTCCTAGGTCGACTACACGCCGCGCTTGCGCGATGCGCGCTGCGTCTTGGTGCCGGTGGGTTTGATCGGCGCCTGGCGCCGGACACTTCGGGCCCGTGGTTCACGAGCGCTCTGACGGGATTTGATCGCCGACGCCGGCCTGGCCGCGGCAATCAAGCGGGCGAGTCCGGTGCGGGCGCGGCGGGCACTATCGGCCGAGCGCAGCAGGCGCGCGTCCTGGTGCATCGCGAGCATCAGGCCATAGACCTCGAACACCATCTGGTTGGCGTCGACGTCAGGTCGCAGATGGCCTTCCGCCACGGCCTGCCGGATCGCCTTCGACAGCTCGGCCTTCCAGCCCGTGATGATCGCGACCATCTGGTCACGCTGCGGGCCGGGCCGGTCGTCGTATTCGACTGCGCCGGCGATCATGATGCAGCCACGCGTGATCTCGCGCGCGAGAAACGCAACCCAGCGATCGAGGATCGCTTCGAGCCGGGGCAGGCCGCGCGGCTTCTTCACCGCCGGTTTCAGCACCTCTGCGACGAAGCGCTGCACGTACTCCTTAAGAACGGCGAGCTGCAGATCCTCGCGCGATCCGAAGTGCGCGAAGACCCCGCTCTTGCTCATCTGCATCTGGTCGGCCAGCGTGCCGATCGTCAGGCCCTCGAGGCCTTCGCGACTCGCCATCGCCAGCGCGGCATCGACGATCGCCGCCCGCGTCTGGTCTCCCTTGCGGGGACGCAGGGCGGTGGCAAGGCTCGACAGGGCGGCGGCGATCGGCATCGGGCGAGAGTGCGGGTGCGAAGTGACGCCGCGACAGAAAACGAACGTTCGTACTATTTGCGACCTTGCCCTGCGCCGTCAACGCGAGATTTAGAGGGACGGAACTATTGCTGCGCCGCGCAATTAGTCAGGCAGCCGCTTCCGAAGCGAACTCAGCGGCGATGTGGTCGACGAACAGGCGCACCTTGAGCGACAGGTGGCGCCGGCTCGGATAAACGGCCCAGATCTCGCCACCGGTTGCCTGGTACTCGGGCAGCAGAGGCACCAGGCGGCCGGCACGCAGCGAGTTGTCGACAAGGAAATCCGGTTCACAGATCACGCCCAGGCCGGCTTCGGCCGCGGACCGCAGCGCGTCCCCACTGTTTGCATGCAAGCTGCCCGCGACGCGGACCTCGTGCAGAGTCCCGGCCGTGGCAGTGAAACGCCAGACGCGGGGGGTGGCCGAATACGCATACGTCAAAGCGTCGTGCTGCGCTAGTTCCTGCGGCGTGGCAGGCGTGCCGCGACGCGCCAGGTAAGAGGGCGCCGCACAAGGAACAAGTCGCATCGCCCCGAGCCGCCGCGCGACCAGCCGATCGCTGCCGACCGGACCGACCCGGATCGCGAGGTCGAAGCCCTCGTCGACGAGGTCGACGACGCGATCCGCGACGACGAGATCGAATTTCATTTCCGGATAACGACCGACGAATGCTGCAATGGCCGGCGCGACGCGCACTTCGGCCATGTTGTGCGAGCAGGTCAACCGGATCGTGCCGCGTGGTTGAGCCGCGGCCTGCCCGGCGATCGCTTCGGCTTCCTGCACATCGGCGAGCAGCGTGACGCAGCGCTCGTAATAGGACTGGCCGCTTTCGGTGAGCGACAGACGCCGCGTCGTCCGGTTCATCAACCGGATCCCGAGATGCTGCTCGAGTTCAGCGACCTGGCGTGACAGCGAAGAGGTGGACAGACCCGACCGTTCCGCCGCCGCAACGAAACTGCCGGCCTCGACGACCCGAACAAATGCTTCCATCGCGGCCCAGCGGTCCATGGGCCGGATTATCGCTTAAATCGGGATAATCTTTTGCATAACTGACTATTTATCCCAAGTTCTGCCGCCAATAGAGTTCGTACATCCGGACAGCCTGGTCCGGGCCCATTCCGAACCCGGGAGGAACCGATGATCGATAACCGTACCGCCCCCTACGCGGCCCTGGTGCTGCGACTTGCACTCGGCGTGATGTTCGTTGCTCACGCGCTGCTGAAAGTCCTTGTTTTCACCGTGCCCGGAACCGTGCAGTTCTTCCAGTCGCTGGGACTGCCGGCCGTGCTCGCCTACGCGACGATCGCGGCCGAACTCGTCGGCGGCGCGTTGCTCATCCTCGGCGCCGGCACGCGCTGGGTGGCGCTGCTGCTCGTTCCATTCCTTCTGGGCGCAACGTGGGCGCACATCGGCAACGGCTGGACGTTTAGCGCGCCGAATGGCGGCTGGGAATACCCGGTCTTCCTGACGGCCGCGGCATTCGCTCAATTCCTGCTCGGTGACGGCGCGTATGCGCTCGGATCGCGCCTCGGACGGCGCGCGGTGCCGCGCCTGCAGGCGGCCTGATCATCACCTTGCGCAAATCGGAAGAAGGAAGAAGCCATGAAGCTCTATTACTCGCCTGGCGCATGCTCGCTGTCGCCACACATCGTCGCGCGCGAAGCCGGACTGCCACTGTCGCTGGTGCGCGTCGACACGAAAAGCAGGAAGACCGCAGCCGGTGACGAATACCTGGCGATCAACGGCAAGGGTTACGTACCGCTGCTCGAGCTGGACGACGGAACGCGGCTCAGCGAAGGGCCGGCGATCGTGCAGTACTTGGCCGATCGCGCACCGGGCAGCATGCTGGCGCCGCCCAACGGAACGCTGCCGCGCTACCAGCTGCAGGAATGGCTCAACTTCGTCACGTCGGAGCTGCACAAGCAGTTCTCGCCGCTGTTCGACCCGAACCTTGGCGATGACGTCAAGGCCAGGTTCCGCGACAAGATCGCCGGACGTCTTGACTGGCTCGTCAAGCAGCTCGGCGACCGCGACTACCTGACCGGAGAGTTCAGCGTGGCCGACGCCTACCTGTTCACGGTGCTGAACTGGACCAGGTGGACAGGCATCGACCTCGGCCGCTGGCCCGTTCTCGAACGCTACGTCGCACGCGTCGCGGCCCGCCCGCAGGTGCAGGCGGCGATGAAGGAAGAAGGCC
>DAINBQ010000005.1:22267-30885 GCA_036732825.1 Burkholderiaceae bacterium
CGCGCCGCCAGACTGCGTGGACAGCCGCGGCGCGCAACCCAACCGGGTCCCGACAATGACAACGCAACCCACGCTGTTTCTCTCGCATGGCTCGCCAATGCACGCGGTACAGGCCGGCCGCGCCGGCGAGACCTGGAGCGAGCTCGGTCAACGCCTGACCACGCCGGCGGCGGTGCTGGTCGCGTCCGCTCACTGGGAGACCGAATTGCCGATGGTGGCGACGTCGAAACAGCCGGAGACGATTCACGACTTCGGTGGATTTCCGGCGGAGCTCTATCGGATCCACTATTCGGCGCCGGGTGCGCCGGCGATTGCACAGCGCGCGCTCGAACTCTTGCACGGCGCCGGCCTCCCGGCGAGCGCAAATGGTTGCCGCGGTCTCGACCACGGGGCATGGGTGCCGCTGCTGCGCTTGTTCCCTGCAGCCGATGTTCCGGTCGCGCAGATCTCGATCCAGCCTTCGCTCGATGCGGACCATCACCTTCGCGTCGGAGCAGCGCTTGCCCCGCTGGCGAACGAGGGCGTGCTGGTGCTGGGTTCCGGCCACATGACGCACAACCTGCACGAGTGGATCGCCGATGCACGCCGGCGCGGCTCGATGACGATCGACGAGCGCGAGCCCGTTACTTACGTGAGCCAGTTCCGCGACTGGGTCGACAACGTACTGCGCAACGATGACCGCACAGCCTTGGCGCGTTGGCAGCAGGAAGCGCCGCACGCGGCGCGCGCGCATCCGACGCCCGAACACTTCCTGCCGTTGATGGTCGCTGTCGGGGCGGCCGGCCCGCAGCCGATGGTCGAACACATCGAAGCCGGCGTGGACGGCGGCGTCCTGGCGATGGACGCCTATCTGTTCTGGCAGCGACCGTAGCAGCTACGCGGCGCGCCGTAGCGGCACTTCGAACAATCGGTTTTCCGCCAGCGCGACGACGCGGTCATCCTCTTCGCGTTCGAAGCGCGCGCCCCCGGTGAAAGCACCGAAGGCCGGAAGGACCGCAAGGCCCCTGCGAAGCCAGAAGCACGGCAATCGCACACTGTCGTCGGCGCGGCCGCTGATACGGACGACCGGGTGCAGGTGGCCTGCCATCGCGCAGGCGTCGGGGACGAACTGCGGGTGGTGACAGAAGGCGATCGGCCCGACGCGCCATGGTTCGGATTCCACCTGAATGCCGAGCGCGGCCGGCGGAGCGCCCGCGGAGAGGTCGTGGTTGCCTTCGACCAGCACGAGTTCAAGTGCCGCGTGCTGCGTGCGCCATGACTGCAGCGCGGCCAGCGTCGCGGCCGCATAGGCCTCGTGGGCGTGAAACAGATCGCCGAGGAAGACAATCGCTGTCGGACGCAGGCGCTCGATCAGCCGTGACAGCCGCGCCAGCGTTTCGCTCGTCGTTCCCTGCGGAACCGGTATGCCGCGTGCGCGGAAGGTCGCTGCCTTTCCGAAGTGCGCATCGGCGACGACAAGCCAGCGGCGGTCGCTCCAGTAAGCGGCGCGATCGGCGAGCAGCGACCAATCGCCGCCACCGAACTCGATCCGGCGCTCGTCACTCACAACTCGGTCACGGTGTAGCCGCGCGCGCGCAACAGCTCGACCAGCCCCTGCGGGCCGATCAGGTGGAGCGAACCGACTGCGAACAGGTGGACTCGGCCGTCGGCCAGCATCGATTCGATCCGCCGCACCATCTGAGGATGCCGTCCGAGCAGGATCTTGTCGACGGTGAAGCGCGCTCCAACCGTCGTTTGCGCCCGCATCTCGGCGAACAGGCGTTCGAGTGCCGGACGATCTGCCGTCTCCCAGGCCTGCACGATGCGATTGACCTCGCGCCGGGCCGCGCGCGTCTCGACCGCCTTGACCGCTTCCTCGAGGAACGCGAGCTGAGTCGCCCACGGCGCCGTTTCGAAGAGCTCGAACTGCTGCTCGATGCCCTCGAGTTCAAGCACCGGTTTGCTGTCCGCCGCAGCCAGGCGCGCGAGATACGCTTCGACCGCCAGCGCCGGCATGTAACCCGCCTGGGCGGCCTCGAAGAGCGCCAGCACATTGGCCAGCATCCATGGCTTCAACCGCATCAGCGGCGCCGCTTCGAGCTGGTTGCGGACCAGCAGCGCATCGATACGCGCCTTCAGTTCGGCGGGCAGACGCGTGTCGAGACCGGGCGTGCCCTCCGGGTACATCGCGTACTTCTGCGTGGCGGCGATCGCGCGCGCGGTGTCGCGGATGTCGGCCTCGAGCACGATCACGCTGGCGCGCTGCAGGTGCGCGAGGCGACTCTTCGGCAACGGGTAGAACTCGGGGCGGCCGACATGGATCGTGCCGAACAGCAGTCCGACCTGGTTGCCCTTGCGAATCTCCCACAGGAATCCGCGCCGGTCGTTGTCCTGCGCCCGGCTTTGCGAAGCCAGCGTCAGCAGGACCGCCATCAGCAGCAGGCCGAGCAGCGCGCGCGCGAAGCGTCCAGAGGGGGTTTCAGCAATCACGATCGAGGGAACTGAAGCAAGGTTCGACAGCGGGCCGAACGATTGTACGTGGGCCGATCGCGCGACCCTGCTGCGGTCACTCGGCGGCCGTGTCCGGCATCGCTGCAACCGCCGGCATGTCGACCAGCGACTTGACGAACCGCAGCACGCTCGGGTCCGACTCGTCGCGATGCGGGCCGTAACCCCGGTGCCGCATCAGCAGGCCCATTTCCTCGTTCTCGCGCAGGACGAGTCCGATGAGCTCCGTCAGGCCGCGCGCGCGTGCGGTGTCCTCGAGCGCCTGCATCAGCATGTGGCCGAGGCCGCGCCCCTGCCATCCATCCTCGACGATCACGCCGAACTCGGCCGTTGCGCCGTCGGGATTGCGGATGTAGCGAACGATGCCGCGGATCTCCGCGTGCTCTCCGCTGGCGTCGACCGCGACGAAGGCCATTTCGCGGTCGTAGTCGATCTGCGTGTAGCGCACGAGGCGCTCCATCGTCAGCTCGCGAATCGGCGCATGGAATCGCAGATACGAAGACCGCGCCGACAGCCGGCTGATGAAACGGCGTTCGGCTTCGGCGTCCTCGGGGCGGATCGGCCGCAACTGGATCGTGTCGCCGGACTTGAGCTTGATCTCGCGCGCCAGTGCGCGCGGATACGGATGGATCGCCAGGTGCGAATACGTGGCGTCTGCCACCAGCGGGCCGTCCGAGACGACAACGCGGGCGTCGAGCGCGATCACGCCGTGTTCGTCCGCCAGCAGCGGATTGATGTCGAGCTCGCGCACCGCGGGGATCTCGCAGGCGAGCTCCGATACACGCAGCAGGACCTCGATCAGCTTGTCGATTTCGACTGCAGGCGCCCCGCGGAACGCGTCGAGCATCCTGGAGACGCGCGTTCGGGCAATCATCTCGCGCGCGAGGAAGGCATTGAGCGGCGGCAACGCGACCGCCGAATCGCGGAACACCTCGACCGCCAGCCCGCCCATTCCAAATGTGATGACCGGTCCAAAGGTCACGTCCGTCGTCAGACCGACGATCAACTCGCGCCCGTGCGGGCGCACGACCATCTTCTGCACCAGCACACCGATGAAGCGCGCCTGCGGCGCCCGCTCGGCGAGCCGCGCCGCGATCGCCTCGAACCCCCGCTCGACTTCGTCGGCGCTGCCGAGCCCGAGCAGCACGCCGCCGACGTCGCTCTTGTGCGTGATGCCGTCGGCGCGCACCTTGAGCACCACCGGGAATCCGAGCTGAAGGGCCGCCTGCCGTGCTTCGGTCGCACTGCGAGCGAACAGGCCGATGGCCGTTTCGATGCCGAAGGACGCGAGCAGCGCCTTGCTGTCCTGCTCATCGAGCGTATGGCGGCCGGCGCTGCGTGCGCTGTCGATGATCCGGCGCGCAGCGCCGACATCGAACTTGATCTCGTCGATCCGCGGCGGCGGCACCTGCAGGCGCAACTCGCGATTGCGGATGAACTGCGCCAGGTAACCGAAGGACTCGACCCCGCGCTCGGGGCTGGTCAGCGCCGGAATCGACGCGGCCTTGAATGCGGCCCGCCCGAGTCCGGCGTCCTTTTCGCCGAGCCAGGCTGAAACGACCGGCTTCTCCGCCGCCGCGACCACCGGCAGCATCGCGCGCGCCGCCTGCTCGGCTCCCAGCCGCGGCGTCGGTGCGAACAGGACCAGCACTCCGTCGTTGGCGCCGTCCTCGAGCAGGATCTTCAGCGCGTCGGAGAAGCGCAGCGCAGTCGCATCGGCAAGGATGTCGACGGGATTCGCCCGCGACCAGCCGGGCGGCAGCGCCAGTTCGAGCGCCGCGCGCGCTTCGTCCGACAAACGTGCGAGAGCCACCTGGTTGTCGTCAATCGCGTCGGCCGCAAGCGCCCCGGGGCCGCCACCGTTGGTCAGGATCGCCAGCCGGTTGCCACGCGGCAGGCGCCCGCTCGCAAGCGCCTCGGCCGCCGCGAACAGGTGGCCGATCTTCGGCACGCGGATTGCGCCGCCCCGTCGCAACGCGGCATCGAAGACGACATCGTTCCCAACCAGCGCGCCGGTGTGGCTCATGACGACCTTGGCGCCGCTCGCATGGCGCCCTGCCTTCAGAACGATGATCGGCTTGACGCTGGCAGCTGCACGAACGCTGGACAGGAAGGCGCGGGCGTCGTGGATACCTTCCAGATAGAGCAGGATCGAGCGGGTCAACCGGTCGCCGGCGAGGAAATCCAGGATCTCGGCAACGCCGATGTCCGACTCGGCACCGGTCGCGAGGACGGACGAGAATCCGAAGCCCGCGGTCCAGGCATAGTCGAGCAGAGCTGTCGTGACTGCACCCGACTGCGACACCAGCGCAAGACCGCCCGGCCGTGCCATCGTCCTGGCCCAGCTGGCGTTCAGGCCGATATCCGGCCGCATCATTCCGAGGCAATTCGGACCCAGCAGGCGGACCCGCGAACGCCGCGCGTGCTCGACGACTTCATGTTCGAGTCGTCTGGCGTCCGGACCGGGATCGCACAATCCCGGCGAGAGCACCAGCAACGTCGAAATGCCTTTGGCTGCCGCATCGTCGATGATCGCAGGCACATGGCGCGCCCCGGTGACGACGACCGCAAGGTCGACCTTGTCCGGAAGCGCCGCCAGGGAAGGAAAACACGGACGACCGTCGACCGAGCGGTGTTTCGGGTTGACCGCGTGGATCTCGCCGCGGAACCCGCCAGCGAGGACATTCGTCATCACGATCCGTCCCAGCGACTCGGGCCGGTGACTCGCGCCAACGACGGCGAGCGACCGCGGCGCCAGCGCGGGACGCAGGTAATGGACAGCGTCGAAGCTCATCGGAATCTCTTCCGCAGCGGAAGCTCGTAGGCGCGAGCCGGCGCGGCGGCGCGTATCGACCCGATCCTGATCGTCGCGTCGCCACAACGACGGCAACATATCAGATGCATTCTGCCACCTCGTGTCGGCGACTCTGCTGCGTTTGATGCTCATCAACAGGCGCTGCGCCCCGCTTCGTAGCCTGCAGTCTGGGAAAGTGGATGCCCCGGGAGTGGGCTTATGGTCACGTCGCTGTCATCAACCGATCTCGCGCGCCTGCACGCCCTTCTGAAGGAGCGCCGCGAGCACGTCTGCAAGGAAGTGCAGGACCGACTGCACCGGCATGGCCTGACGACGCATGACGATGCCGCGCTGCCCAACCGGCGCGAGGACACGGACGACGAAGCGGCCGCGGAAGCAGCGACCCGGATGGACATCGCGGGCGTCTCGCGCGACGCGGAGGAACTGGCCAGCATCGACCTGGCGCTCGGCCGTGTCGAATCCGGCGAGTACGGCGAGTGCCTCGAGTGCGGCGAACCGATCGCTCTCCAGCGCCTGTTCGCCAATCCCGCAGCTACGCGATGTGCGGAGTGCCAGCAGCTCGCGGAGCGGAGCGCTCGTCTCGCGCGCGCGACACGTTACTGAATTCCGTGCCAATTCAAGGGATCGGTCGACGTTTCCGCGTTGCCCGCGCACAGACGGCTGGCTAGACTCGCCGCACGCTTTCGGGGAGGGTGTATGCGCAAGCTGTTGGTGGGTGTGCTTCTGGCGACCGGCACGCTGTCGGTTTCGGCCCAGGATGGCAAAGGCTACGCGGGCGCCGGTCTCGGCGTCTCTTCGTACAGCATCGATTCCTGCGACCAGCTGCCGCCGGGTTTCTCGTGCGACGAAAGCGGCTTTGCGTGGAAGGCCTTTGCCGGCTACATGTTCCTTCCGTTCCTTGGCGTCGAAGGTTCATATCTTGACTTCGGCACCGGGAACACGCCGGGCGTGCTGCTGAATCCGCCCCCGAACACGGTACCGATTCCGGTGGATTCGGATCGCCGGACCTTCGCCTGGGTACTTTCGCTCGTCGGCCGGGTGCCGATCGGCCCCGCCGCCATCTACGGACGTGTCGGCTGGGGCGCAGTCACCGGCAAGTTCACCGGCAATGCAGCCGTGCAGGACGTCACGACCGGGGCCATCAGCTACTTCAACGCCGCCAATCGCGAGACCTCAGGCCAGATTGTCTACGGTGCCGGAGCCAGCTTCGACTTCGGACAGGCCTGGCGTGTACGGCTCGACTGGGACCGCGCCAAGGCCGAAGACGGCCTGAATCCCGAATACGACGTCGACATGTACACGCTCGGCCTCGCCTACCGCTTCTGAGCTGACACCGCTCGCAAGCCCCCTACGCCGGGCAAACTCGTTGCCCGGTCGCAACACGCACTTAGCCACGGCTTGACGCCTGTCAAGCACCGGAGGGCGACGTCGACCTCTAGAGCCCTCGGTCCATTCACGCCTCCTAGAGTGATTTCACGCTGACAAACGATCAGCACTTGGAGGTTTGAATCATGAAACGTCTACTCACAACAGCTCTTCTTGCGACAGCCGTGGGATTCGCCGCGCCGGCGATGGCGCAGGACTTGACGGGCTTCTATATCGGCGGTTCGGTCGGCCAGACCGACTACAGCATCGACGACTGCTTCGGCCAGTGTGACAAGACCGATACAGGCTTCAAGATCTTCGGCGGCTACATGTTCACTCCGAACATCGGCGCCGAACTGGCATACGGCGCCTACGGCAAGGCCAAGGTGAACGTCGATGTTGCGACCCCGGCGGGCGTAGTCAACGTACTGGGCGAGGGGAAAAGCTCAGGCTGGAGCGCCTTCGTGGTCGGCGCCTACCCGATCGAGCAATGGAACCTGTTCGGCAAACTGGGTTTCGCTCGTCTCGACAACGAGTTGAGCGTTACCGTGCCAGGGTTCGGCGCTGCCGAGAACTCCGACTCGTCGTTCGAGTTTGCGTGGGGGCTGGGCGTCAGCTACAGCTTCACGAAGAACTTCGCCGTACGCGGTGAATGGGAACAACTCCGGTGGAAATTCGAAGACGACAAGGACAACCTGAGATTCCTATCGGTCGGCGTGCAGTACTCCTTCTGACCGCTGCCTGTCCCGAGAGCGGCCCTGCGCACGCAGGGCCGTTTTTCTGACTGCCGGCCGGCTGCGACAATGCCGGCGTGAGTACATCTTCCCTGTTCGCGGCCTGCGTGCTGATCTGGGGCACGACCTGGTACGCGATCAAGTTCCAGCTGGCCGGCTCCGCGCCCGATGTCGGCGTCGCGATCAGGTTCACTCTCGCCGCCGGGCTGCTCCTCGCGTGGTGCACGGCACGCAACATCCGGCTCGCGGTCGATTGGCGCACGCAGGTCTGGCTGGCGGTGCTCGGAGTGCTCGGCTTCTCCGCCAGCTACCTTCTCGTCTACTACGCTGAAGTTCACATCGTGTCGGGACTCGTGGCGGTCGGCTATTCGGCGCTGCCGCTCGTCAACATGGTGCTCGCGCGCATCTTCCTGGGAACGCCGATGTCGCGCCGCGTTGCGCTCGGGGGCGCGTGCGGACTGGTCGGCATCGCGCTGATCTTCTGGCCGGAGTTCGAACGCCTCAGCACGGGCGCGCCATTGCTGGCCGGCGCGATGCTGACCGCGGGCGCAGTGCTCGCGAGCGGACTGGCCAACATGGTGGTCGCCCGCAACCAGACGAAAGGCATCGACGGCTGGGGGCCCCTGGCGCTCGCGATGGGCTGGGGCGCACTCGGCTCCTGGGCCTATGTCGCTCTGGCTGGCGGGCCGGTGAGGATCGAGTGGACGACGGCCTATGCGCTGTCTCTTCTCTATCTGGCGGTCTTCGGTTCGGTGCTCGCGTTCGGCGCCTACTACGTGCTGATCGCACGCATCGGCGCCGCGCGTTCTGCCTATGTCGGCGTGATGGCCACCGTGCTCGCGCTGCTGGTCTCGGCGGTGTTCGAAGGCTACGACTGGCGCTGGGCGACCGTTTTCGGCATCGCGCTGGCCGTCGCCGGAAACGTGCTTGCACTGCAGCCAACGAGCCGCAGCACGCCCGTAAAATCGCCGGCATGAAAGTCAACGGAGTCCATTACCGCTCGATCTGGCCGATCGGCGAGGAGAAGGTCGGGATTGTCGACCAAACGATGTTGCCGCATGCCTTCGTGACGCGCAGCTTGGGCAGCGCCACCGAAATGGTCGACGCGATCCGCTCGATGGTGGTGCGCGGCGCGCCACTGATCGGCGTCGCCTCAGCTTATGGACTCGCGCTGGCGATTAAGGAATCCGCCAGCGACGAGAACCTGGCATCGGCCT
>DAINBQ010000006.1:0-30070 GCA_036732825.1 Burkholderiaceae bacterium
GTGCCTCAATACAGATACACAGCACCCGCACCCGCCGCCGCGTTGCTCGTCTGGTCGCCGTTGATGCCGGTCGCGGCGCCGTCTTCGCTGGGGGCGCCGACGGCCAGCGTCAGGCCGTCGTCACTGAGCGCGACGAGCCAGCCGAACGTGTCGTCGAGGTCGGTGTTCGTCGCTTTCACGTAGGCGAGCTGCGACCACGAGCCTCCGGCGCGGACAAACACATACGCGGCTCCGCTTTCAGCGGTCAGGTTGTTGTTCTCGGCGCCGCCGACGCCGGTGGCGTTGCTCGATTCAATAGGCGCGCCGACCGCGAGGCGGTCGCCATTGCCGGACAGAGCGACGCTGAAGCCGAAGCGGTCACCACTCTCGGCGTTCGACGCCTTGACGTAGGCCTGCTGGACCCAGGAGTTTCCGCTTTCGACGAACACGTAGACCGCGCCGCTCTCGACCGCGGCATTGTTCGCCTGGTCACCGTTGACGCCGGTGGCGGAACTCGCTTCGCCAAGCGCGCCGACCGCGAGCGTGCCGCCGGACAACACGACGCTCGATCCGAAGAAATCGCCGGCGCCGGTATTCGACGCCTTCAGATAGGCGAGCTGGACCCAGGCGTTCTGCTGGTTGCGACCGAAGACGTAGGCTGCGCCGCTGTTGGCGGAAGCGTTGTTCGCCTGGCCCGCGTTGTTGTTCACGCCGGTGGCGTTGCTGTCCTCGCCCCAGGCGCCGACCGCCAGCAAGCCATCGCCGGACAGCGAGATGCTGCGGCCGAACTGGTCGCCAGCGTCGGTGTTGGACGCCTTGATGTAGGCCTGCTGCGACCATGACGTGCCGCTGCGCGCGAACACGTACACGGCACCGCTTTGACCGGCCGCGTTGCTGGCGCCATTGCCGTTGATGCCGGTGGCCGCGCTGGATTCGTTCTGCGCCGCGATCGCAACGGTGTCGCCGGCGTCAGAGACGATCGCCACGACGCGGCCGAAGTCGTCGTCGGCGTCGGTGTTCGATGCCTTCAGGTAGGCCTGCTGCGTCCAGGTGCTGCCGTCGCGGACGAACACATAAGCCGCGCCGCTGTTGGACGCGCTGTTGTCGGCACCGTTACCGTTGACCCCGGTGGCGGCGCTGTCTTCCTCGGGCGCACCGACCACGAGCGTGGTGGCGGACCCGTCCAGCGCGACCGAGTAGCCGAAGCGGTCGCCGGCGCCCGCGTTGGATGCCTTCAGGTAGGCCTGCTGTGTCCAGACGCCGCCGACACGCTGGAAAATGTAGACGGCACCGCTGTTGGAGGACGCATTGCTGCTCTGGTCGCCGTCGACGCCGGTGGCATTGCTGTCCTCGCAGCAGGCGCCAACCGCCATGAAGTTGCCATTGCCGGACAGTGCAAAGCCGACGCCGAACAGATCGCCGGCGCCGGTGTTCGATGCCTTGAAGTAGCCGACCGTCGCCGGCAACACGCTGACGAGCAGTTGCTCGTTGCTGTCGACGCAGGTCATCGCCGCATCGCAGGCCTGGATCCGGACCCGTGCCTGCGCCCAGTTGAGTGCAGCAACGCTCGGCAGCGTGACCGTTCCGCTGGTACCGGCCAGTGTGTCGGGCAGCAACTGGTACGCAGCGGCATCGCTGGCCTTCACCAACGCGCGATAGGAGGTGATCGCTCCCGCGCCGGGCCCGCTCACAGTCCACGCCAGCCCGACGTGTCCGGGTTGCGCGCCTGCTGTCGGTGCGGCGAGCGTGACCGTGACACTTGGACTCGCCATCACGGTCAGGGCGGCGCTGTTGCTGGTGACCGTGCCGGCGCTATTGCTCACGACGACGCGAAATGTCGCGCCGCTGTCGCCCAGCGTGGCCGCCGGCGTGGCGTAACTGGTGTCAGTGGCGGCCGCGACATCGATGCCGTTGCGTTGCCACTGATAAGCGAGCGGCGCCGTGCCGGTCGCAACGACGGTGAACGTGGCGGATTGACCGGCCACGATGCTGGCGTTCGCAGGCTGGGTCGTGATCGTTGGTGCAACGGCGGCAGGAGCCGGTGCGGGTGCAGGCGCGGGCGTGAAGTTGTCGCTGCCGTTGCTGCAGGCCACGGCCAGAACCACCACGGCGCTCAGCCACGAGACTCGATTCAATCGCTGCATGGTCATGCTCCTTCCCTACTCGAGGTTGCTGTCTTGGACTTCAGATGGCCTGGTCACTTCACGTGTCGGCTTTCCTTTGCGGATCGATCCGTCATTTCCGGCTCGCTGCGGCGGCCGAGAACTAGTCTTGGTGCACGTTCGCGACCAGTGTCTTGTAAGGACCATTTCATTTCCGTTTCCTCGGGGGTTGCGGCGGGCGTTGCGGCGGTGCGGCGCCGGGGTCGCGCTGCTTCGCGCGCTGGCGCGCGGCGATGAAGCGCGCCAGCGCCGCCAGTGACGCGAAGCGGTACAGGCGGCCGCTGCGCAGCTCCTGCAGCTCGTAGCGCAGATCGATGCGCTCCGTCCGGTGCTCGGTCACGCGCAGCAGAAAACTCGATAGCGGCCGGGCCGAACGTCGTGTCACCATTGCGCCAGCTTCGGCGACCGGCGCTTCATTACCGTTTCAGGTAGGACCTGTTGCAGAGATGACGATGTACGCCCGACGGCTCGGCCGTCCAGCCGCGGGGGAAGCACCGTACGCGGCCCGCCCTGACGCCGATGAGCCGCTGATCGGCCGCGAAGCCGAACTGGCTGCGATCGCGCAGCTCGTCAGCGATACGCCATTGGTCAACGTGGTTCGCCTCGGGCACCGACGCGCTGGCGCTCGTCGAGCAGGCGCTGGTGGAACTCGACCGCAGCGCGGCGTCGGTGCCTCAGCCGGTACGCGCTGAGTCAATCAGCCAAAGCGGCCCCCGATAGTCTCTGGAGCGCGGCGCAGCGCGGCAATCTGCGTGCCGCTTGGCGCGCCGATCACCGGCTGTGTCCAAGCAAGAAGCCGCGGGTCATCCCGAGCACCTGCGGGTGAAGAGCCGCAGCCCGTCGCAGGTACGATTCAAGCGGTATGGCCCTGTCCTGATTCCCAAATGAGGAACCGCACCCGATGGCTGACCTCCGGCGCAGCAACCTTCCGCACTTCAAAGACGCGCCGCCGCCGCGACCGGTCGCGCTGATCGGGGCGCCGGCCGACATCGGCGCCAGCACACGCGGCGCGAGCATGGGGCCGGAGGCGCTGCGTGTCGCGGGACTGAAGGAGGCGCTCGAAGGCCACGGTCTCGAAGTGCACGACCTCGGCAACCTTTCAGGTCCGTCCAATCCCTGGCTGCCGGCGGTGAGCGGCTACCGACACCTCGAAGAAGTCATCGCCTGGAGCCGCGTGACGCACGAGGCGGTGTACGCGGAACTCGCGCGTGGCCGGCTGCCGATCCTGCTCGGCGGCGACCACTCGCTCGGCATCGGCTCGATCAGCGCCGCGGCGCGGCATTGTCGGGAAACCCGCAAGACGCTGCGCGTGCTGTGGCTCGACGCGCATGCGGACTTCAACACCAGCGAACTGACGCCGAGCGGCAACCTGCATGGCATGCCGATGGCCTGCCTGTGCGGTTTCGGACCGCGCGAACTGGTCGAGCTCGGCGGCCAGGTGCCGGCGCTCGATCCGCGTGCGGTGCGGCTGATCGGGATCCGCAGCGTCGACCCCGGCGAAAGGCGCTTCGTGCACGAACAGAAGCTCGAGGTGTTCGACATGCGCTATGTCGACGAGCTCGGCATGCGGCACACGATGGAAGTCGCGCTGGCGACGATGAATGCCGACAGCCACCTGCATGTGAGCTTCGACGTCGACTTTCTCGACCCGGAGATCGCGCCCGGGGTCGGCACGACGGTGCCCGGCGGCCCGAGCTACCGCGAAGCGCAGCTCTGCATGGAGATGATCGCGGACAGCGGCCGGCTCGGTTCGCTCGACATCGTCGAGCTGAATCCGGCGCTCGACCTGCGCAATCGCACGGCCGAGCTTGCCGTGGACCTGGTCGAATCGCTGTTCGGCAAGAGCACGCTGATGCGGCAGTAGCCGCGTCGATCGCGCGATCGAGCCGTGCCGTCCCCGAGTCGCAGCAGCCTGCTCCCCGGTTGCGCGTGATCCGCCGTTCCGGTGACGCCGTAGGTCGCGCGGGAGTGCCCCGATCTGGGCTGACGATGGGGCATGGCACACTCGCTGCATGGAATCGGCGCGCAGCCCACACGACCTCGCGCGCGACGAGTGGATCGTCGCCGACATCGGTGGCACGCACGCGCGCTTCAATCGCTGGACGGCGCAAGGTGGCCTCGCGGCGAATTCGTCGGCGCGCTACCGCAACGACGACTTCGCGGACCTCGCTGCGCTGATCAACCGCTATCGCGGTGACTCCGGGTCGCAGGCGGCGCGGGCGCTGCTGGCACTGGCGCTTCCGATAGGTACCGGTGCGATGAGAATGACCAACCGGGACTGGGTCTTCACCGCGGAGGGGTTGCGCGCGGAGACCGGCATGACATGCCTGTGGCTGGTCAATGACTTCGTTGCGGCAGCGGCAGGCATCAGCGTTTTGACGGACAACGACTACTCGCAGATCGGAGGCCAGCGCGGTGACGCGGGTCCGAAAGTGATCCTCGGGCCCGGCACCGGCCTCGGTGCCGCTGCGATCGTGAGCGAAGAGGACGGTCGGGAGCGGGTGATCGCGAGCGAGGCCGGGCACATGGGGGCGGCCGCGGGCGGCGAGCTTGCCCGGGCCGTTTGCGAGCGCCTGCGAGCGCGCCACGGACGGGTCTCGTGGGAACGGCTGCTGTGCGGCGACGGCCTTGCGCTGTTCGATGCAGTCGCGCACGGTGTCGAACCGCCGGCGCCGCCGGCCGATGTCGCCGCACGGGCTCTGGCGGGCGATGTGGTCACGCTGCGCGCGGCCACGGCCTTTGCGCATGCGCTCGGCGAGTTTGCCGGCGACCTCTGCCTGGCGCTGCGCGCCACCGGAGGCGTGTACCTCGTCGGCGGCGTGCTGCAGGGACTGGGGCGGGCGTTTGACACGGTCGCGCTGCGTTCCGGTTTCGAGGACAAGGGACGATTCGGCACAATGCTGCGCGGCCTGCCCTGTTTTCTCGTGCAAGCCGACGACCTTGCGGCGCGCGGGCTGGCGCGACTGCTCGCGGGCGAGGTACGGGCACCGATCTTCGAAACGGCAACGAGGGGCGATGAGACGGCATCCATCCGATCTTGAACTGGCGGTCATCGGTAATTCGCGTGTCGGCGCGCTGATTGACACGCGCGCCAGCATTGTCTGGATGTGCGTGCCGCGCTTCGACGGCGACCCGGTGTTCTGCGCGCTGCTCGACGATGATCGCGAGAAGGGACGCTTCGACATTGAACTGCAGGACTGCGCTTCGATCACGCAGGCCTACGTGAGCAATACGGCGATCCTGCGCACCGAGATGGTGGACGTGAACGGAGCGCGCCTGGAGATCATCGACTTCGCTCCGCGCTTTCCCCAGCACGGTCGCAACTTCGCGCCGGTCACGATCGTGCGACTCGTACGGCGGCTCGCGGGGCGGCCGCGGATCCGCGTCCGCTTCGCGCCGCGCTGCGACTACGGCGCGGCGGAGCCGACGATGACCTTCGGCAGCCATCACATACGCGCCGAAGTGCCCGTCTACGGGCTGCGACTGACGACCGACGCGCCGATCACGCATGTGATCGAGTCCCGCAGCCTGCTGGTCGACGATTCGCTGACCTTCATCCTCGGCCCGGACGAAACGCTGCAGGCAAGTCCGCTCGAGGCCGGGCGCCGCCTGTACGAGGAGACCGCTCGCTACTGGCGGCACTGGGTGCGCAATCTCGCGATCCCGTTCGAATGGCAGGGCGAGGTGATCCGCGCCGCCATCACGCTGAAGCTCAATACGTTCGACGACACCGGCGGCATCGTCGCGGCGCTGACGACCTCCGTGCCCGAAGCGCCGCACACGCAGCGCACCTGGGACTACCGCTATTGCTGGCTGCGCGACGCGTACTTCGTCATCAACGCGCTGAACCGGCTCGGCGCAACCGGGTCGCTCGAGCGCTACCTGCGCTACATCGAAAACATCGTCGCGGACGCGCAGGACGGCTCGCTGCAGCCCGTGTATGCGCTGAACGGTGTCGCCGAACTCAGCGAGTCGACCGCCGCCGGCCTGTCCGGCTACCGGGGCATGGGCCCGGTGCGGGTCGGGAACCTCGCGTTCAAGCAGGCGCAGCACGACGTCTACGGCTCCGCGATCCTTGGCGTGACGCACGCCTTCTTCGACGCGCGGCTCGAGCGCGCTGGCGACGCCGATCTGTTCCGACAGCTCGAGGTCCTGGGCGAACAGGCGTTCACGCGTCACGCGCTGCCGGACGCCAGCATCTGGGAGTTCCGCGGCCGGCAGGAAGTGCACACGTTCTCGGCGCTGATGTGCTGGGCCGCCTGCGACCGGCTTGCGCGCATCGCAACCCGCCTTGGGCTCGCCGAGCGGGCCCAGTTCTGGTCGGAGCGCGCGCAGGTCATCCACGCCCGGATCTGCAAGGACGCATGGAGTCCGCAACTCGGCAGCTTCGTCGCGACCTTCGGCGGCGACGGACTCGACGCGAGCCTGCTGGTGATGACGGAACTCGACTTCCTTCCCGTGTCGGATCCCCGACTGCGCGCCACGGTCGCGGCGGTCGAGGCGCACCTCCGGCGTGGTGATTTCCTGCTGCGCTACGACCGGCCCGACGACTTCGGCCCGCCCGAGACGGCTTTTCTCGTCTGCACCTTCTGGTGGATCCAGTCGCTCGCGTTGCTCGGCGAGCGCGAGCGCGCGCGCGCCGAATTCGAGAAGGTTCTTGCCTGCCGCAATCGCTTCGGCCTGCTGGCCGAGGACATCGACGTCGGCACGCGCGAACTGTGGGGAAACTTCCCGCAGACCTACAGCATGGTCGGCATCATCATGTGCGCGAAACGGCTGAGCCGAAGCTGGAACGACGCGATCTGAGCGCAGAGACCCTGCATTCTGTGCGGTGGTAGTCTTGGGCACGCGCTGCTGCGCGCGTCGCGACGGTGAGCCGGTCGAGGCTTGCGCGCCCGTGAGTGTCAGACGCGCGGGCCGGCCTGCCGGCGCATAAGGCTCTGTCCGATGTTCCGCACCCTCCGACTCTCGCTCCGTTTCCTGGTTCCGTTGCTGCTCGCAATGGTCGGCGTCGCCTACCTGTCGGTACCGCTGGTCGATTCGCTGATGCAGCGCTGGTTCGTGCGCGACCTCGACATCCGTTCTTCGTTCGTTGCGCGTTCGCTCGAGGAGCAGGTCGGCGAGCTGCTCGAATCGAAGTCAAACTCGCGCATCGACGCGCTGCTCGAGCGCGCCACGGCCGACGAGCGCCTGTTCGCGCTTGGACTGTGCGATGCCAATGGCCGCCTGATCCGCAGGACGCACAGCTTTCCGACGTCGATCGATTGCAGCGTCAGCCGACGCGTAGGTGCGGGCGCGGGCCTGGTGCTCGATCTGCCTCAGGGCGCGGTGCATGTAGCGACGGCAGAACTCAAGCGCGGCGACGAAACGCTGGCAACGCTTGTGATGCTGCACGACATGAGCTTCGTGCAGCGGCGCAGCGAGGACACGCGCAAATACATCGTGATCCTGTTCACTGTCCTCGGCGTCGCGGTCGCGCTGATCACGATCGCGGTGGCGCACCTGAGCTGGCGCGGCTGGGTGGCCGGCGTGCGTGCAATGCTGCGCGGCGAAGGCGTGATCCGCCCCTTTGCGCATCCGCGGCCCGAACTGCAGCCGCTGGTCGGCGACCTGCGCGCACTGCTGCGCGACATGCAGAACGAACGGCGCGAGCAGGACGAGATCGCGGCGCGCTGGAATCCCGAAACGCTGCGCCATCTGCTGCACGACCAGTTCTCCGGCGACGAGGTGATTCTCGTCTCGAACCGCGAACCCTATATCCACGTCCGGACCGCACAGGGTGTGCAGGTGCAACGGCCCGCCAGCGGCCTGGTGACGGCGGTCGAGCCGGTCATGCGCGCCTGCTCCGGCACCTGGATCGCGCACGGCGGTGGATCGGCGGACCGGGAGTCGTCCGATGCTGCGGGCCGGGTCCGTGTGCCGCCGGGTGACCCCGCGTACACGCTGCGGCGTCTCTGGCTCAGCAAGGAGGAAGAGAAGGGCTATTACTACGGCTTCGCGAACGAGGGACTGTGGCCGCTGTGCCACATCGCGCACGTGCGACCGGTGTTCCGGACCGAAGACTGGGACCACTACCACGCGGTCAACGAGAAGTTCGCGCGCGCGGTGGTCGACGAGGCGCACTCCGACGACCCGATCGTGCTGATCCAGGACTATCACTTCGCGCTGCTGCCGCGCATGGTGCGCGAGCGGCTGCCGCGCGCGACGATCATCACCTTCTGGCACATCCCCTGGCCGAATCCGGAGTCGTTCGGAATCTGTCCGTGGCGCGCCGAAATCATCAACGGCCTGCTCGGCAGCACGATCCTGGGCTTTCACACGCGCTTCCACTGCAACAACTTTCTGCAGACGGTCGACCGCTTCGTCGAAGCGCGCATCGAATACGAGAGCTCGACCGTTTCATACGGTGGCCATCTGACGCAGGTCGAGAGCTACCCGATCTCGATCGCGTGGCCGGTCACCGACACCGCAGCGGAGACCGTCGCGGCTGCGCGCGCGCGGATCCGGCGCATCCTCGGCGTCGACGACTCGCATCTGGTCGGGCTGGGGGTGGACCGGCTCGACTACACCAAGGGCATCGTCGAGCGGATGCGCGCGGTCGAACGGCTGCTCGAATTGCATCCGGAGTGGACCGGGCGCTTCAGCTTCGTGCAGATCGCGGCACCGTCGCGCTCCTCGCTGGATGAGTATCAGCGCTTCGAGGCGCAGGTGCGCGCAACCGCGGCGCAGATCAATGCCCGCTTCGGCGACGCTTCCTGGCAGCCGGTCCGGCTCCTGGTCGAACACCATGATGCCGACTCGGTGCGTGCCTATTACAGGGCCTGCGACGTGTGCATGGTGACGAGCCTGCACGACGGCATGAACCTCGTTGCGAAGGAGTTCGTCGCCGCGCGCGACGACGACCGCGGGACGCTGATCCTGAGTCAGTTTGCCGGCGCATCGCGCGAACTGCACGAGGCGTTGATCGTCAATCCGTACCACACCGAGCAGGTGGCAGAGGCGCTGCACCGGGCGCTCGGCATGCCCGAGCACGAGCAGCGCGAGCGCATGGCAAGCCTGCGCCAGCTCGTACGCGATTTCAGTGTCTACCGATGGGCCGGCCGCATGCTGCTCGATGCGGCGCGCCTGCGTCGCCGCGAACGCATCGCTGCGCGGATCGACGAATACAGCGAATCGGCGTGAAACACCTGTCGTCGCCCGAGGGACAGGAGGCGCTGCGGCGGCTCGCCGCCGCGCGCACGCTGTTCGCCTTCGATTTCGATGGCACGCTGGCGCCGATCGTGAGCCGTCCGGACCAGGCACGGGCCGCGATCGGGGTCCGGCAGCGCCTTGCGCAGCTTGCGCAGCGGGTTCCGGTGGCCGTGATTTCGGGGCGCAGCCTGGCCGACCTGCGGCCGCGCATCCCCTCGGAGATCCGCCTCTGCGTCGGCAACCACGGCTCGGAGGGCGCGACCGAGGAGGCCGATGCGAAGGCAATGCGCAAAGTGTGCCGCGCCTGGGTCGCGCAGCTGAACGAGTGGCTGGAGGAGCCCGGGTCCGACCCCGGCATCGTCGTCGAGGACAAGGGCCTGACGCTGTCGGTGCACTTCCGGCTGGCGCGCGACCGCGAACTGGCCGCGCGGCGGCTCGCGGAGCTCGTGCCGCGGCTCGAGCCGGCACCGCGCGTGATCGGCGGCAAGCTCGTGCTCAATCTGCTGCCGCCGAAAGCACGCACGAAGTTCGAGGCGCTGGTCGAACTCGCGCAACGCGAAGCGGTGGAGCGCGTGCTGTTTGTCGGCGATGACGAAACCGACGAACTGGTTTTTGCGCAGGCGCCGAAGCACTGGACCACGGTGCGCGTCGATCTCAACCGCGCGAGCCGGGCCGACTTCTTCGTCCATCAGCAGTCCGAGGTCGCGATAGTGCTGGACCAGCTGCTCGCTCTGCTGCGAATGCCGGGAGCAAGCGCGCAACCGGGCGCCGGAGTTCGATCAGGCAAGAGCTGAGTCGCGCGGGGTCGGCACCGGCGAACGGCCCGTCAGCGCGATGCTGCGCGCGCCGGCCAGGGCTTCCAGCGGCGGTGTACCCACCACCACTGTTCGGGATGACGAACGATCATGCGTTCCAGGGCAGCATTGTAGGAACGCGTGTTGAGCCGGATCGCTTCGTTGGTGTCGACATGCTCGACCGGTTCCAGCGCTTCCTCGAAGCGCAGCACATGCCGGCCGTCGGGCTCGCGCCAGCTCGACGCCGGAACGACCGGCGCACCGGTCGAGAGCGCAATGACCGCGAGGCTGCGGAACGTGCCCGCCGGATGGCCGAAGAACTCGACCAGCACGCCATCCTTGCGGCTCGCATGCTGGTCGAACGGAAACACGACGAGGTCGCCGGCCGCGAGCTTGTCCAGGATCGCGTCGAGCCCGCCGCGCTTGGGCAGGATGCCGAAACCCGCGCGGCGGAAACGGCGCGTCACCAGCGCATCGAGCCACTCCGGCTTGACGGGCCGCCGCACGAACCAGAAGCGTCCGCGCGCCTGCGGATAACTGTCGAGTCCGGCCGCGGTCGCGACCTCGAAGTTGCCGAAGTGGCCGGTCAGGATCAGCACGCCCTTGCCCCGGTCGAGCGCGGCGATCAGCGCTTCACGATTCTCCACGCGCACCATCTCGCGCCGGCGCTCGATGGAAAGCCACGGAAACTGGAAGAACTCCCACAGCAGGCGGCCGAAGTGCGCGTAATGCGCCTGCGCAAGCCGCTCGATCTCCGCGTCCGGCGCGGCGGTGCCGAAGACACGCCGCAGGTTCTCCAGGATGACCTTGCGCCGCAACGGCAGCAGCCGGTACAGCAGCCGGCCGGCGAGCGGTGCTTCCGCAGCCATCGGATGCGCGAGCGCGACGGCCGAGGCCGAAACACGGTCGTGCGACAGCGAGACGCTGATGTCCTTCACGCGGTTGCGGCCCAGCACCGCCTGCGCGGCCGGGCTGCAGGCGACGCGCGGTGCGCCGTAGGCGTCGCGCGTCACGGAAAAATCGACCGGCCCGATCGCACCGAGCGCGGCTTCGCGCGGAAAGAGCTTCACGCAGGACTCCTTCGCCGCGAAACGCGCTGCGAGGCTGGCGGCGCGGCCTTCGCCGGCGCTGTCGCGCAGTTCGTCGGCTGAAAAGAGCTTGCCGAGATCCTCGGCCGGGGTCTCCCGCAGCAGGCGCTCGATGCGCGCGATCTCGACCGTGTCGATGCCGCAGCGATTGGCGGTGCCGATCGCTGCATTCATGCGGATCAGGCTGGCGCGCGCAGTAGCAGCGCCGCGTTGGTTCCGCCGAAGCCGCGGGCCAGGACCAGTGCGACATCGCTGGTCGGAACCTGCGCGCTCGCGGCTACCGACAGCCCTGCGCACTCGGGGTCGAGCTGCCGCAGGTTGGCGATGCCCGGCACCGTGCGCGCGCGCAGCGTTGCAATCGCGAGCACGGCCTCGATGATCCCGGACGCAGCCAGCAGATGTCCAAGCGCCCACTTGAACGCAGTCACTGGCGGCGTCGCCGCTCCGAAGACCGTGCGAATCGCGCGCGCCTCGGAGACATCCGAGTTCGGAGTGCCGTTGCCGTGCGCGACGATCATGCCGACATCGCCGGGTCGGAGCCCAGCCTCCGCGAGCGCGTCCCGGATTGCGCGCTCTAGGCTCGCGCCATCCTCGCGGACCGGCAGGAGTCCCAGCGCGTCGCTGCCGTGGCCGCTGCCGAGAACTTCACCGAGCACCGTGGCGCCGCGCGCTGCGGCCGCCGCTTCGGTCTCGAGCACCAGTGCCCCAGCGCCTTCGCCCAACGTGCTGCCGTTGTGCGCGGCATCGAAAGGCCGCACGCCGTCTTCCGATAGGAGGCCGACGCCGTGGTAATAGAGCACCATCTGCGGCTCGATCGAGGCATCGTGGCCAATTGCCACTGCGCGCTCGCATTCGCCGTTGCGCACCGCCTCGGCCGCCTCGGCGATCGCCAGCGGGCCGCTGACGCTGTGGTTCGTGATGCAGGCGTTCGGGCCCTTCAACTGCTGGCGGATGCCGACGTGGCCGAGCACGTTGTTCGGCAGCGAGCGCAGCAGCCACATCGGGTTCACCGTCGCGGACAGCTCGCGGCCGAAGGCCTCGAGGCTGCCGGCGGCGGTCGTCATCAGCGGAAAGTAGTCGTACTGGTTCAGGAATGCGCCGCCACCGGAACCGACATAGACACCGCAGCCATCGTTGAAGCGTTTCGTCCCGTCCTCGTCGAGCGTTGCGCGGTAGGCAGCGAAGCCCGCGGCCTCGATCGCGCGGTCCGCCGCAAACAGGCCGAACACATCGGTGCGGCGGATGAATTTCAGCAGCTTGCGGTCGCCGGTCAGCGCGGCAGCGTTGTAATCGGGAACTTCGGCGGCGAACTTCGCAGGCCAGCTCGACGCGTCCCACTGCTGGATCGGCGCGATCGCCGAGCGGCCCGCGACGATCGCGTCGAGGATCTCTGCCGGCGACTTCCCAGCGCCGCAGATCGCGCCGGTGCCGGTGATGAGGACGCGCGGTCTCGCCATCTCGGTCATTCGCCGGTCGACGAGCGTCCGTCGACCTCCTCGGGGTTGCGAAATGCGAGGCAGCTGTTCGAGCCGCCGAAGCCGAGCGAGTTCGACAACGCGACGCGCACGCGCCGGGGCCGTGGCGCGTCGCGCACGATGTCGACGTCGCAGTCGGGGTCGGGCTCGCGCAGGTTGGCATTCACCGGCAGCGTCGAGTGGTGGATCGCGAGCGCGCAGATGCCGGCCTCGACCGCGCCGGCCGCAGCGATCAGATGCCCCATCACGCTCTTGGTCGAACTGACCGCGACGTCGCGCCAGGCGTCGCCCCACACCGCGCGCACCGCCGCGCATTCGCTGCGGTCGTTCATCGGTGTCGATGTGCCGTGCGCGTTCAGGTAGTCGATGTCGGCCAGCCCGGCCCGCGAGTCGGCCATCGCCTGCCGCATCGCCTGGATCGGTCCGTCGCCCGAAGGATGCGAATCGGTGATGCGATAGCTCGACAGCGAGTTGCCGTCACCCGCGAGTTCCGCATAGATGCGGGCCCCGCGCCGGCGCGCACTCTCCCACTCTTCGAGCACCACGAATCCGGAGCCCTCTCCGAGCACGAAGCCGTTGCGCGTGGCATCGAACGGGCGACTCGCGCGTTCCGGCGTGTCATTGTCGGACGAGACCGCGCTCAGAAGGCAGAAGCCCGCCAGCCCGACCGGATTGATCATCGAGTCGAAGCCGCCCGCGAGCACGCGATCCGCGATGCCGCGGCGGATGATCTTCAGGCCGGTCCCGATGGCCTGTCCGCCTGAAGCGCACGCGGTGTGCACCGAACTCGCATAGCCGCGGATGCCGAACTGGCGCAGTAGCAGCGCGACGCCCGCGCTCGACTGGCTGCGGCAGAACACCATCGGATCATTGGCGGAGCCGTCGCCCGCGAGCAGCTTGTCGGGCTCGAGTTCGCCGGCGGTGGCCGCCAGCCGGTGCACGGCCGCGAGCTCGTCGAAGGTCACGCCCATCATGCCGGTGCCGACGACGCAGCCCCAGCGCTCGGCGGTTTCAGGCGTCGGCCGTACGCCGGCATCCTGCAGGGCCTGCTCCGCGGCCGCGAGCGCAAAGCGGTGCGCACGGTTGGCGGACTTCAGCAGCTTGCGGTCGCCGATCACGCGCTCGGCATCGAAGCCCTTGACCTCGGCCGCGATGCGCGTCGGAAAGCCGCTCGCGTCGAAGCTGCGAATGAGCGCCGCACCGCTGCGTGCCGCCAGTAGCGAGTCCCAGGTCGACGCGACGTCGTTGCCGGCCGGCGTGACCATCCCGATGCCGGTGATCGCCACTCTGCGTCGTTCGGCCATCATTGTCTCCGCGCGATTTCGATACGTGCGGTGGCCACACCCTTGCCGTCGGCGCGCGCCGCGAGTTTCAGTTGTGCGGCCTCGGCAGTCGCCGACTGCAGATCGACCAGCAGTTCGAGCGTCTGCCCCGGCGAGGTGAACGACCGGATCTTGACGTCAGTGACCTTCGACGGCGCGAGTTCCGCGCCCTGCAGCGACGGCGCCTCTCGCGCGAGTTGCAGCGCGAGCGTCGAAAGGCTGTCCATCAGCAGCGTGCCGGGAAAGACCGGCCGCCGCGGGAAATGATCACCGAAAAACGGCGCCTCGGCAGGAACCCGCAGTTCGGCGCGCACCTTCTCGCCGGCGACATGTTCGATCAGTTTGACGAAGGGTGCCGCGACACCAGCGAAACGCCCGGGCGGAGCGCCCGGCCCGCGCAGCGTCTCGAAGTCCGCGCGGACCGCGTCGGGCGCGTCGAATTCCTCCATCGGCAGCATCGGTCCGACACAGTGGGTGAGTTCGAGCACGCAGCGGCCGTCGATCGAAGCCCTGCCGCCATAGGCGATCGCTTCCTCGTCGCAGCGTTCGATGTCGGCTTCCAGGTTGAGCGTCTGTCCCGGCGCAACGGATCCGCGGTAGCGCGTCTCGCCCGCCAGGCCGGCGACCGGGCGGTGCGTGAAGCTGACGTGCGACATCGCGGCCCACGCGGCGAGCTGACCCACGGCCTCGGCCATCAGCGATTCGGGGAAGCGCGTGGTGGTCGCGGGCACCGTGTATTGCCCTTCGATGCGCTGTCCGGGCTCGAGTCGCGTGATGCGGTCGACGAACGAGAACGCGCGGAAGCGCCCGGCCATCGGCGGCTTGGAATACGCCGCGGTCAGGCCGAGGCCTGGGCGGCGCGCTGCGCGCGGATCACGGTCTTGCAGAAGGTCTCCGGCGTGAAGAGCCGCGGGATGTCCGCGGCCTTCATCGGCGACTTGAATCGGTCCGGCGACACTTCGCTCAGGAACTCGCGCAGTCGTGCCAGGCCGGCGTCGGTCAGGATGCCCTTCTGTTCGAAGTCCGCCTCGGCGAGGTCGCCGCGCGCATCCTCGATGATCTTGCCGCGCGGAATCTTGACGCCGAAGCCGCGCTCGAGCCGGAAGACGAGATCGAGGAAGTCGATCGACTCCGCGTCGAGCCCCTCGATCAGCGGCACCTGCGGCTTGACGTCCTCGACGTCGCAGCCGAGTGCGTCGGCGATGATCTGCGCGACCTTCGGGAAGACCGCATTGATTTCTTCTTTGCTGATGGCTTGCTGTTGCATCCCCTTCACTCCATCTTGAAGCCGCCGTCGACGTGCAGCACTTCGCCCGTCACGTAGTCGGCAAAGCGCGATGCGAGAAACCAGACCGCATGCGCAATGTCCTGTGGCTGGCCGAATCGGCGCAGCAGGATGCGCGCCTTGACCTCGTCCCCGGCCAGGTCGCGGACCGCCTGCGACATCTCGGTCTCGATCACGCCGGGAGCCACGCAGTTTACCGTGATCCGCCGCGAGGCCAGCTCGACCGCCATCGCCTTCGTGAACGCGTTGATCGCGCCCTTGCTCGCCGCGTAGTTCGACTGGCCGCGACCGCCCTTCTCGCCGGCGACCGAGCTCAGGTTGACGATCTTGCCCGAGCGCTTCGAGATCATGTGCGGGACCACCGCGCGCGTCACGTTGAACACGCCGCCGACGTTGGTCTCG
The DNA here is from genome assembly GCA_036732825.1 of Burkholderiaceae bacterium. Lineage (GTDB taxonomy): Bacteria > Pseudomonadota > Gammaproteobacteria > Burkholderiales > Burkholderiaceae_F > DAINBQ01. The sequence continues at coordinate 15,699 of DAINBQ010000006.1, forward strand.
AGCACCGTGCGGATGTCGTCGTCGTCGAGCAGCGCGAGCAGGTTGTCGCGCACGACGCCGGCGTTGTTGACCAGCACGTCGATGCGGCCGCGGTTGTCGACCAGCCGCTCGACGGCCGCGGTCACGGCCGGTGCGTCGGTGATGTCGACCTGTTCCGCCTCAGCCTTGCCGCCGGCTGCAGTCACTGCTTCGACGACTTCACGGGCGGCGGCTTCGTTGCCGCGATAGAAGAACGTCACGTCGGCGCCATCCGCTGCGAAGCGTTCGACGATCGCGCGCCCGATGCCGCGGCTGCCACCGGTAACGAGGACGATCTTGCCTGCGAGGCCGGAATCGATTGAATTCATGCTATCCCGAGATCGCGAAGCCACCGTCGACGAACAGCGTGTGACCGTTGATCATGCCGGCCTCCGGCAGGCACAGCAGGTACACGGCGCCGGCCACGTCCTGCGGTGTCAACACCGGCCCGGCGGGAGTGCGTTCGCGAAAGGACTCGAGCAGCTGGTCGCGATTCGGAAAATACGCGAGCGCATCGGTGTCGACGACGCCCGCGCTGACCGCGTTCACGCGGATCCCGCGCGGACCGAGCTCCTGCGCCAGCGAGCGCACCAGCGACTCGAGTGCGGCCTTGGACGCGCCGATGAAGCCGTAGTTCGGCATCGCGCGCAGCGAGCCGAGGCTGGACATTGCGATGATGCGGCCGCCGGGCGGCATCATCGGCACCGCGCGCTGCGCGAGCAGGTTCAGCGCGAGCGCGTTGGTCTCCATGCACCAGCGCCAGTGCTTCAGCGTCATCTCGAGCGTCGGCTTCAGCACGCCGCTCGCCGCGTTGCTGACGACGATGTCGATGCGGTCGAACTCCTTCCTCAGCTCGACGAACATCTCGTCGACGCTGTCCGGCAGTCCGACGCTCGCCTTGACCGCGAGCGCGCGCCGCCCCTCTGCGCGCAGCTCCCCGCACAGCGCCTCGGCCTCCTCGTGGCTGTTGTAGTAATTGACGATGACGTCGCAGCCGGCGCTCGCCAGCTTGTGCGCGATCGCGCGGCCGATGCCGCGCGCGGCGCCGGTTACGAGCGCGGTCTTCCCTTTCAGTGGCAGAGGCATGCTGCGATCCCCCTAATGGGCCGCGAGGCTGCGCCGCGCGCGTACGAACTTCTGGGCTTCAATCACCCAGTGCTTCTTGATGCTGTACCAGACGTCGGCCGCCCAGAGCGCGTTGTCGGTCGACGGCGCACTATCGGGGAAGGCCTCGACCCGGCCCGGCGCGTAGCTGTCGATCCATTCTCGCATTGCCGGGTCGCGCGCCAGGCGCGAAGTCGCGACCACTGTGACATGCGAATAATCGGCAGGCAGCTCGACGTTGCGGACCTTCGCGGAACCGTTCGGGCGGTAAGCGCCACCGGCGCCGGGCAGGTCCCAGGCGATCAGGTCGACACCAATCGAGTAGCCGGTGAACTCCTCGGTCGTATCGGGAATCGTGCGCAGTTGCTTCACCATGCTCCACTGGTTCGGCAGCATCAGCGCCGCCCCGCCGGCGCCGACGACCGAAACGTAGCCCAGCCTGAGCCCGACCACCGGGCGCTCGAGCCCGGTCAATGGATCGACGATCGTCACGCGGTCTTCGAGGCCGTCGTTGATCGGGTTGAAGACGCGGATCTCGCGGCTGTAGCTACCGGCAAGTTCGTGCAGAACCTTCACCGCCTGAATCCCGCCCTGGCTGTGCCCGATCATCATCGGCATCGTGCCCTCGCGTTCGTAATACCAGGCGATCAGTCCCGCAATCTGTTCGCTGCTCTCGTACGGACTGTGCGAGCGGCGGCCGTCACCCGGGTGCCGTGTCTTCACTTCCGGATAGCCCATCGCGACGAGAAAACGCGCGAAGGACTCCATCAGCAGGTGGGTGCCGTAGACACCGCCGTGCAGGCCGACGATGCGCGGTGTCGGCCCGGCCGCGAGCGTCTTCCGGACGTCTTCGCTTGTGACGTGCTCGGGGTCGAGTGCGAGGATGCGCGCCTCGCGCTGCGGATCGATCGCGCTCGCGTGCAGCACCGCGCCGGGCTCGATCCGGGCGTCTGCGCGCGCGGCGGTGACCGGCGTCTGCGTCGCGCAGCCGGCCACGACCAGTGCGGCGCCGAGCACGAGAGCGAGGCCGGCGCGGGGGATCAGCAAGGCTCGGTCCGCAGCTGGTCGATGCAGCCGACGAACCCGGCCGCGAGTTCGTCGACGGCGTCGCGCGACAGCGCGCTGGTGCGAAACGAGACGCCGACGTGCAGTACGTCGCGCGCAATAGTCACCGCGAAGACCAGCGGGCACAGCGGCCCGGTCGGCACCGCGCGCATGTAATCGAAGTCGTCACCCAGCAGGGAACTGACATTGAGCGTCGTCACGCCGGCCCAGGCCGGATAGTGCTTCGGATAGAGGCGATGGCGCCGCCGCGTCGAGAGCAGGGGCCACAGCAGCCCCGAAAGACCGAGTGCAAGGATGCTCTGCAGATAGAGATGACCGCGACGGATGCGGACCGACGCCTGATGGACATGCTGGGCTAGCTCGCGCAACGCGATGCCGTCCGGCACCTGGTGTCCGACGCTGAAGGCAGCGAGGCAGGGACTTAGCGCTTCCGCGGCGCCGGCCGGGAAGTCCTGGCGCATGTTCAGGATGGAGGCGACGGCGAGTTCTGGCCGCCGCGCATCGCTCCTCCGTGCAGCGGCGATCGGCGAGAGGGCCTTCATCAGAGCCGCCATCAGCAGGTCGTTCAGCGTGACGCCCCATGCTGCGCCCGCGCTGCGCAACGCTTCCGACTGCCTGGGTTCCAGCCGGAAGCAGGAGAACGCGTTGGTCGCATCCTCGATCGCCTGGTAGTGCGGCCGATACGCCCTGCGGCTGCGCGAAATGAGAGCGGGCAACCCGGCGCACGCGCGCAAGGCCCACAGTGGATGACGAAGCAGGAGGTTGCGGTAGGTCGCCGGATAGCGCTCGACCGCGGCAGGACCGACATCGCGACCGGCATACAGCCCGGCGATTCCGGTGAGCAGGCGGGCGATCGCGTCGCCCGACGCTACGAAGTGGTCGTAGGTCAGCGCGATCAGGAAGGAGTCGCCCCGATCGATCGCGAGAAAGCGGAAGGGACGCGCCCTTGAAGTCGGCGCGAACGGCACGTTGAACTCGCGCTCGATCGCGCGCGCCAGCGTCGCCTCCGGATCCGACCCGCCGGTCGAGACGGTCAGATCCACGGCTTCCGGACCCCCCTCATAGCGGAACCGCCAGCGCTTGAGGTCGACAACCAGCCCGGTCAGCCCGGCTGAACGCAGTCGATCGCCGATGCAGCTGCGCAGGCGTTCCTCTTCGAGCGGGCGGCCGATGCGGACCACATGCACCGGGTTGTACGGATGCAGCTCGCGCCAGCGCAGCATCATTCGCTGGAACATGTTGAAGCGTCCGCCCGGGCCGGCTGCGTCCGCCGCTTCGTCCTCGCGCTCCGTCTCCGGTGGCGAAACCGCCGTCGGCAAGAACAGGCTGCGCACGCGATACAGGTTCATCGCGCGCTGTCCGCCTGCTTGGGGTCGACCTGCAGCCGGGGCAGGAAGCGCCCGGTCCGGCTGCAGTAGTCGCGGTATGTCTGGCCGTGGCGTTGCGCGAGGAAGCGTTCCTCGTTACCGGCCTTGGCGAGCATCAGCGCGACATGGATGGCTGCCATCGCGAACACCGGCGCCGTCGGCGCCACGAACACGGTGCAGATCATCAGCGCGATGCTCAGCGCATAGATCGGGTGGCGGATGTAGCCGTAAAGGCCGCTGGTCACCAGCTCAGTGGACTGGTCGGGGGTGACGGCCATGCTCCAGTTCTTTCCCATGCGCAGCCAGCACTCGATGCTGAGCGCGAGGCAGACGACTCCGACCGCGGCTGCTCCCCAGCGCAGGGCTTCGTACGGGCCGTGCCGCGCGAACTCCGGAAGCCCCCATAGCGCGCCGCTGCGTGTCGCTGCCAGGTAGGGCAGGGTCATCCACGCAGCGACCAGCGGGATCCAGACGAGCCACATCAGCTGTTCGATTCGCTGCGTCGGCACGATTCCCGACATCTTCCGCGTCCGCCGGCGGACCCGAACGGCCATCGTACCGACGCAGGTCCAGTAGACCCAGATCGTGGCGGCCAGCAGCAAACCCGGCAGGTCTGTCATCGTGCTTTGTTCGGCGCCCGCGGCCGCCCTTGCCGTCATCCGCGCTCGACGGAATCGTCTCTCCGTGGCTGGCTTCAATGGTAGTCGAAGCACGCGCAGTCGGCGGGCCGTCGGAATTCGGTAAGCTCGACATGCATATTCGATGCCCGCCCGGCCGGGCGGGGTTCAGCCATGCTGCAATCGATCCGCGACTTCTTCGACCGCAATCTCGCCGGTCCGGCACCGACCGCGCCGCGGCACACGATCGAACTGGCGACCGCGGCGATGCTGGTCGAGGTAGTCCGCGGCGACGGTGCGGCGGACGAAAACGAACGTGCTGCGGTGCTGTGCGCCGTGCACGAGAAGTTCGGGCTGAGCGGCGCCGAGGCCGATGAGTTGATCCGACTGGCCGAGGAGGAGGTCCGGCAGGCGACCGATTACTTCCAGTTCACTTCACTGATCAACCGCCACTTCACGCAGGAGCAAAAGCAGAAGGTGATCGAGCTGATGTGGCAGGTGGCCTACGCGGACGCCGAGATCTCGGCGCGCGAGAACCACCTGATGCGCCGGATCGCCGAATTGCTGCACATCACGCATGGGGACTACATCGCCGCCAAGATGCGTGCGAAGGAAGCCGCTCAGCGGTAGCGCTCGCGCGCGAGCGCAGCGCCCTGCGCGAGCGCCTCGAGCTTGCGCCGCGCGATCTCGCGGTCCATCGGCGCCATGCCGCAGTTGGTGCACGGCAAGAGCCGGTTCTTGGGCACGAACTGCAGTGCGCGGCCGATCGTGTCGGCGACCTGCTCCGGGGTCTCGACCGTGTCGGACGCGACATCGATGACGCCGACCATCACGTCCTTGCCTTCGAGCAGCCGCATCAGTTCGATCGGCACGTGCGAGTTCGCGCACTCGAGCGAGACCTGCTTGATCGAGCTTTTCGCCAGCGCCGGGAAGATCTGTTCGTACTGCCGCCACTCATCCCCGAGGGACTTCTTCCAGTCGATGTTGGCGGCGATGCCGTAGCCGTAGCAGATGTGCACGGCCGTCGTGCAGGTCAGGCCCGCGGCCGCGCGCTCGAGCGCGGCGATGCCCCACTCGTTCACTTCCTTCATGTAGACATTGAACGCCGGCTCGTCGAACTGGATGATGTCGACGCCGTCGGCCTCGAGCGCGCGCGCCTCCTGGTTGAGCAGGTCGGCGAACGCGAACGCAAGCGACTTGCGGTCGCCGTAGTAACGATCGGCAACCGTGTCGACAATCGTCATCGGCCCCGGCAGCGTGAACTTCAGCTTGCGCTTCGTGTGGGCACGCGCGAACCGGGCCTCGGTCTCGTGCACGCGCCGCTTCAGCGACAGCGGCCCGACCACCTGCGGCACCATCGCCTTGTAGCGGTCGTTGCGGATGCCCATTTCCACCTTGTGCTCGAAGTCGATGCCGCCCACTGCCTCGAGAAAGCCGTGCACGAAGTGCTGGCGCGACTGCTCGCCGTCGCTGACGATGTCGAGCCCCGCGTCCTCCTGCGCCTTCAGCCAAAGCAGCGTCGCGTCGCGCTTGGCCGCTGCGAGTTCCGTGCCCTGCGCCTTCCACTGCGGCCAGAGCTTGTTGGTTTCCGCCAGCCAGGCGGGTTTCGGCAGGCTGCCGGCGATCGTCGTTTCGAACATCGTCACCTCCGTGCGAGTGTCCACGGGATCATAGGACCACGCCGCGCGTCGGCGGCATCGATCGCGGGCGCGGACGGCGCATTCATATATAGTCGTTCGTCCGCTGTAAGCCGGACGGAATCGATGAACGCACGCAATTCCCACGCCCCGCAGGACGGCGGCGAGCAGGACGTCGGTGTGCCGGTCTCGCAGAAGATCCGCGAGCGGCTGCAGGCCGCCCGCCAGCGCTTTCACGCGAACGACTGCATCGCGCCCTACATCGAACCGGGCGAACTGGCTGCGCTGCAGGCCGAGGTCGAGGGCAAGATGCAGGCCGTGCTGCAGAGCCTCGTCATCGATACCGAAAGCGACCACAACACGCGCGAAACCGCCCGCCGCGTCGCCCGCATGTACCTGACAGAGGTGTTCCGCGGCCGTTACATGCCGATGCCGCCGGTCACCGAGTTCCCGAACGTCGAGCGGCTGAACGAGCTGATGATCGTCGGCCCGATCACCGTGCGCAGCGCATGCTCGCATCACCTGTGCCCGATCCTCGGCCGGCTCTGGATCGGCGTGCTGCCGAACGAGCACTCGAACCTGATCGGGCTGTCGAAATACGTGCGCCTGGCCGACTGGCTGATGAGCCGCCCGCAGATCCAGGAGGAGGCCGTCACGCACCTGGCCGACCTGCTGCAGGAGACGATGCAGCCGGATGGACTCGCGCTCGTGATGGAGGCCGACCACTTCTGCATGCAGTGGCGCGGCGTCAAGGACACCGATTCGAAGATGATCAACAGCGTGATGCGGGGGTCGTTCCTGAAGGACGCGAACCTGCGCCGCGAATTCCTGGCGCTGCTGCGCGGCCGCAACGACTGAACTGCGAGGGAGATCCAGCATGCTCGTCCGACTGCTTTACGCGAGCCGCGCGGCGGCGGCGGTCACGCAGGAGATCGTCGAGTCGATCCTGCGTTCGTCCCGCGAGCACAATCCGGCGCTCGGCGTCACAGGCGTGCTGTGCCATGGCGGGGATGTCTACATGCAGGTGCTCGAGGGCGGGCGCACGGCGGTGAACGAGCTCTACAACAAGATCGTGCGCGACCCGCGCCACAGGGAGGTCGTGCTGCTGTATTACGTCGAGGTCAGCGAGCGCCACTTCGCGGGCTGGACGATGGGGCAGGTCAACCTGTCCAAGGTCAATCCGTCGACGCTGCTGAAGTACTCGGACAGGCCGGTGCTCGACCCGTTCGAAACCCCTGGACGCGCGTCGATGGCGCTGCTCGAAGAACTGATCGCGACCGCGCAGATTGTCGGCCGCTGCTAGGGAGCCTCCACTTACCCGCCGCGTTGCGCGCGCCGGTAATCCCACGGCGGGGTCGGGTCGCGGAACGACCACAAGCCCGCACCCGAGGTGCGAGCGGTTCGCTCGGCCTGCTCGTATGCGGAGCGCTCGACGACGCCCTGTTCATTCGCATAGCGCACGTAGTGCCAGGCGAACCCGCGCTTGATCTGCTCGAGGCCGACGTCGACGCCGTCGATGGTGACGCGGCACACCGCGCGCCCGTAACGGTCGGTCTTCGGGCAATGCGCCTGGGCGGTCCGGCCATGCGCGAGGCCGGCCAGCGACTGGCGGGCGCGCTGCCCGTAGGGCTGGGATCGCTCCGGCGCGTCGATGCCGTCGAGACGAATTCGGCGTTGCATCTTGCCTGCGTCGAGCAGCGTCAGCGTGTCGCCATCGGCGATGCCGACGATCAGTCCCCGCCATTCGGCGGCTGCGGCCGCGAGCGGCAGCAGCGATGCGAACAGGGCGATGGCGATGAAGGGAAGTCCGGGCATGGCGGTGTTGTGTCGATCCTAGGAAGCGCGCCCACCGCGAATCGGCCGGAAAGCACCGGCCTCCAGCGGCTTTTCGCCTGCTGTGTCGACTAAGATTGATTGGCTGGAGCCGGCCGCTGCACGGCGGCGACGTAGCAGTCAGCAAACGAGGAGACGAAGATGAAACTGCAGGTGATGACGGGCGTGGTGCTGTCTCTGAGCCTGGCCGGCTGCGCATGGCTCGAGGGAGGAACTGTCGCATCGGCGAAGCTCGAAGCGAAGTCGGGCAGCAAGGTCTGGGGCAACGTTTCTTTCCGCGAGTTCGAGGGCAAGGTCGAGGTGCGGGCCGATGTGCGCGACCTGCCACCGAGCCGCCAGTTCGGCTTCCATGTGCACGAGAAGGGCGACTGCAGCGCACCCGACGCGATGAGCGCCGGCGGGCACTTCAACCCAGGCGGGAAACCGCACGCGCACCCCGACAAGACGCCGGAAAGGCACGCGGGGGACATGGCGAACCTGAGGTCCGACGGAGAAGGAAATGCGGTTTATGTCTTCACGACCAATCTGCTGACCGTCAACCCGGGTCCGACATCTGTCGTTAACCGGGCGGTTGTCGTTCACGCGAACCCGGACGACTACACCTCGCAGCCCGCCGGCAACGCCGGGCCACGCATTGCGTGCGGTCTGATTCGCCTGCGCGACTGAACGACGGGCCGGCCCCGCGGCAGCAGCTCAGGCCGGCGACCCGCTCGACAGCAACTCCGCGTAGCGGGCCAGATCGACGTTGCCGCCGCTGACGATGACGCCGACGCGCTTGCCGCGCACATCGAGCGCGCCCGCGAGCGCGGCCGCCGCGGCCAGGCAGCCGGTCGGCTCGACGACGATCTTCATGCGCTCGGCGAAAAAGCGCATCGTCGAGACGAGTTGCGCGTCGGAGACGGTCGCGACATCGGCGACCAGCGCCTGGATGACCGGAAACGTCAGGTGCCCGGCCTGCTGGGTTTGCGCGCCGTCGGCGATCGTCCTGGGCACGTCGATGTGCACGAGCTCTCCGCGGCGCAGCGACTGCTGTACATCATTGCCGGCCTCCGGTTCGACGCCGATCACGCGGCACCCGGGCAGCCGGTGCCGCGCGGCGACGGCGCAGCCCGACAGCAGGCCGCCGCCTCCGAGACAGACAAGCAGCACATCGAGCGGTCCGGCTTCCTCGATCAGTTCCAGCGCCGCGGTGCCCTGGCCGGCCATCACATGCGGGTGATCGAACGGGGGGATCAGCGTCATGCCGCGTTCCGCCGCAAGCCGGCGCCCGATTTCCTCGCGGTCCTCCGTGTAGCGGTCGTACAGCACGACCTCGGCGCCGTAGCCGCCCGTGGCGGTGACCTTGATCTGCGGCGCGTCGCGCGGCATCACGATCGTGGCCGGCATTCCGAGCAGCCGCGCCGATAGTGCGATCGCCTGCGCATGATTGCCCGACGAAAAGGCGATGACGCCAGCGCGACGCTGTTCAGCCGTGAACTGGGCAAGCGCGTTGTAGGCGCCGCGGAACTTGAACGCGCCCATCCGCTGGAAGTTTTCGCACTTGAAGAAGAGCTTCGCGCCGGTGCGTTCGTCGGCAGTGCGCGAAGTCATGACGGGCGTCCGGTGCGCGACGCCGGCCAGGCGCCCAGCCGCTGCCTCGACGTCCGCGAAAGAGATCGCAAGTGTCATGGCGGGAGCTTAACCGGCGCGCCGCGGGCGGTGCGGCGTCCTCCGGCGATCGGACGGACCGGATATCCGGGTTCCTTGACCTAGGGCGCGGCCACTTTCGCTACACAACGTTGCAGAACTGAAATCCTGCGGACACCCTCTGCCGCGACCATTGCATCCAATCGGCCGAAGACGCCGTAAGTGGGCACAGAGAGGCCGGTCCGGCCGGTCGAACGCAGGAGGCAGGCATGAACGTCATTTCGATTGAAACCGCAGCGCGGTCGAGAGCCGAGCCTCGGTTCCAGATCCACCGCTACCCGACCGCACTGATCGATCGCGTCCAGTTGCGCGACGGGCGCAGCGTGACGATCCGGCCGGTCCTGCCGCAGGACGCCGCGCTGCAACAGGCCTTCGTGCAGGCGTTGTCGCCGGCGACGCGCTACCGGCGCTTTCATGGCCCGGTCAAGGAGCTCCCGGAAACCACGCTGCGCTACATGACCGAGATCGACTACGCGTCGCACCTGGCACTGCTGGCGACGACGATCGATGCCTCGCAGCGCGAAATCCAGGTGGCCGAGGCGCGCTGGGTGCGGCGCGAGCCGCCCGATGCGACGGACGTCGCGGATTTCGCATTGGTCGTCGCGGACGACTGGCAGCGGGCGGGTCTCGGCGCGCTGCTGCTGAGCATGCTCGCCGACTCCGCCGCGGCGCAGGGAATCCGCCGCCTGAGCGGCGACGTGCTGGCCGACAACGAGTCGATGTGCCGGCTGCTGAAGCGCAGCGGCTGGCGGCAGTCGCGCGATCGCTTCGATGCGCGGCTGGTCGTGGCTCAACTGGATCTCGGGCCCTCGGCAGGGTTGCAGCAAACGGCGCTGGTTGCGTAGCGCCGAGCTGTCGCTCCTACTTGAGCGGCTCAGCGCAGTGACCGGAGCCCTCGACCTTGTCCTGTCCGAGTTGCCAGGGCGGCGGCTCATCGAATCGGTTATGTGCCGCCGAGCGTTGCCAGTCGATCGCGATGAAGCCGACCAGCGCGGCCCAGAAGGCCAGCGCGAACGCGAGCGCCCTCCTCATGATTTGAGCCCCAGTCGGTCGCGCAACCGCACGCCGAGCATCGACCCGGCAAAGGCCGCGGCGAACCAGACCCAGCCGTGCAGGCTGCCGGTCGAGATGCCGGAAAAATACGCGCCGACATTGCAGCCGAACGCGAGCCGCGCCGAATATCCGAGCGCGAAACCGGTGACGACCGCCGCCAGCCACTGCGGGCCGGTCGCGCGTGTCCGCGGGCGCGCAGTGCCACGCGCATTGGCGGCAATCAGCGCGCCGAGCAGCAGGCCAAGGTTCGTGATCGACGTCACATCGGTCAGCAGCGAGGCCTGCAAGTGCGCCTGCTGGGCGGCGCGGCCCCAGTACGCATTGGCTGTCAGGTCGGCACCGAACCAGGTGGCGACCTTTGCGCCCCACAGCCCGAGCCCGTAGACGATTCCCCAGGGCTGGCCGGCGACGATCAGGTTCAGCACGGCGAGCACCGCCATCACGACCGCCGCGATGTAGATGGCGCGGCCCTGCCAGCGCGCATCGGTGCGGCGCCGCCGGCGCCACAGCCACCAGGCGATACCGCCGAGCGCTGCGGTCTGCAACGCGAGCGCCGGGCCGGCGCCAAGGTGCTCGGGCAGCGACACCGGCGGCAAGCTGCCGAGCGCGAGCCAGCGGTCGAGGTGAGCGGCACCGACGAAGCTGCCCGCGATGAATCCGGGAAGCACGGCGAGCGAAAACGCGTTGCCGAGACCGGCCTTGTACAGCGTGCCCGAGCCGCAGCCGTCGGCCACCTGCATCGCGGCGCCGAAGACGAAGGCGCCGATCACGAGGCTCACCGAGAGCGGTGCAATTGCGCCGGAAAGCTCCGGGCGTGCCGCGATCAGCGGAATCGACACGAGCATCGCCAGGCCGATCGCAACGAACTGCGCGAGGATCCCGGTCGGATCGCGGTCGCGGATCCAGATCCGCCACCCGGTCGTGAACCCGAACGACACCGCCGCCAGAACGGCGCCGAATCCGATGCCGATCACGAACAGCGCGCCCTGGCGCAGTCCCACCAGCCAGATCACCACGAGCGTCGCGGCCACGGCGCCGACGATCAACGCCGCGTTTGCCGCATGGCGGCCCGCCGGCTCTGAGTTCCTGTCAGCCCGATCGGCGGTGTGCGCGGCGTCGGGGTTCGATGCCATCGCCTGCATGGAGGTCACAGGCTGCCCGCCGCCTCCTTCAGCTGCAGCCACGCCTGCAGAATCCGGTTCGGCACATTTTCCATCGCGAGCCCCGCGCGCGACCACTCGACGATGGATTCGGGATAGAGCTTGACCTGCGTCTGCCCGAGGATCTCCGACACCACGAACCAGTTGGTCGCCGCCCAGTGGCCGGTGTTGCAGAACGAGACGATCGGGCGATCGGTTTGCAGCCCATGCTGATCCGCGATGCGCCTGATGTCTGCTGCGGGCAGCAGCGCGCCGCTGCCTTTGCCGAAGAAGACTGCGTTGTCGACATTCCTGGCGCCGACGATCGTTCCCGGGGTTTTCGCGGCGCTGTGCCGCGCTTCGCCGATGTAGTACTCCGCGGGCCGCGCATCGAGCAGCAGCGCGGAATTCCTGCCTGCGAGCAGCGCGACCTCGTCCCGCGTCGCGATCAGGCGGCGATCGAGATCGACGGCAAACCGGGTCGGCGCGACCGTCGCGACCGTCGCCGTCAGCGGTAATCCCGCGGCGCGCCACGCTTTCATGCCGCCGTTGAGGATCGACAGCTTCGGCACGCCCGCGACCTTGAGCGTCCAGTAAACGCGGGCGGCGGCGCCGAAGTCGGTCGAATCAGCGCCTTCGTAGACGATGACAACCGGAGTCGTCGCGTCGATGCCGAGTCGCTGCACGAACTGCGTCAGCGTTTCCGTCGGCGGCAACTTGCCTGGGTTCTCCTTCGGGCCGCGCCACTTCGGATAAGGCGCATGCAGCGCGCGGGCGATGTGCCCGGTCTCATACAGGGTCTTGCCGGCGTCGTTCTTGCCGGCGCGGATGTCGACGATGCGCAGTCGCGGTTCGGAGAGCCGCGCCGCCAGTTCGGCCGGAGTCAGCAGCGGCTGAGCGAGCGCGGCCGCAGGCAGCAGCAGTGAAAGCAAAGCAGCAAGAGCAGCGCGCAGCATGATCCGGTTCGTTGCGGGTCCAGAGCGCGATGATGCCGCGCCGCGGCACGCCGCCAGCGACGAGTCCGGAATATGTTTATGCGCCTACCGGGAGCGCGTGTAGCGGATCTGCCAGGTGGTTTCCCAGGATTTGCCGTCATCGCGCGAGCGCTGCCAGTCCCAGGTGAACGCATCGCGCGTGATGTCATGAAAGACCATGCGCTGGCGAACCGGCTTGCCGTTCACCTCGGCGCTGCGCGCGAGGATCATGCGGCCGTCGGTGAATCCTCCTTCGAAGTCGAGGTAGCCCGCCTGGTTGTCGACCCAGGTCTGCTTCCATACCTTGCGCTTCGGGTCGTACACGGAGACGCTGATGCCCTTCAGCGGGCTGCCCGGCGTGCCGTCGAACTCCTCCATGATCACGCAGCCATCGAGCGCGCGCCGCACGCGGTTGCGGCCCTCGAACTCGCGCTGATCGGGCCCGGTCCAGCGCGCCGTCCAGTCGCCGATCCAGAAATCGAACTCTGCGCTGGCGGAGGCGCACGGAGCGGGCGACTGCGCGGCCGCGGTCGAGAGCAGCGCGCTGCACGCTGCGAGCAGCAGCACTCCCCGACGAAGACCGTGCAGCACGCGTGGCTTCATGATTCCCTCCGAACCGGAGCGAGGAGCATACGATCGGGGTTGCGCGCCGGCGCGCCGATTCATCGCGCCGTACGCCGCTTCGTCGCAGAATGTTCGAGATCCGCTGGCCGCATGCTGCGGCGGCGGACGAGTCGGGAGGCATGATGAACGACGCTCACACGGACTGGCGCACCGAAGGCGTGCGCGTGATCAAGAGCAATCAGCTCGATCCGAACACCGCGCAGACGCCGGGAATGAACCGCGCGGCGGCGATCAACTACGCCCGCGTCGGCGCCCAGAAGATCTGGGCCGGCACCGTGACGATCCATCCGAATGCGAAGACCGGTGCTCACCATCACGGCGCGCTCGAGAGCGTGATCTACGTCGTGCGCGGTCGCGCTCGCATGCGCTGGGGCGAGCGGCTCGAATTCGTCGCCGAAGCCGAGGCCGGCGACTTCATCTACGTGCCGCCCTACGTGCCGCACCAGGAGATCAATGCCTCCACCGCGGAAGCGCTCGAGTGCGTGCTGGTCCGTTCCGACAGCGAGGCCGTCGTCGTCAATCTCGACATCACTCCGGTCGAGCAGCCCGAACAGGTGTACTGGGTCGATCCGATCCACAAGCATCCGCACGGGTAACGCGACACGCTCGTGATGTCGACCCGCCGCCGCTTCCTGCAGTTCATCTCGCAGCTGCTGTTCGGCGCGGCGGCGGTCGAGACCGCCACCGCGCAGATCGACTTCGCGGCGGCGCGCGCGCGGCTCGTGCGCGAGGTCGAGGACGACATGCGCGCCACCGCGTCGAACACCGGTCGCAGCGCGCTGAGCCCGGCCGTGCATCGCGCGCTCGCGACCGTGCCGCGCGAGCGCTTCGTTCCGTCGTCGCTCGCGCGCTATGCATATGACAATCGTCCGCTGCCGATCGGCGAAGACCAGACGATTTCACAACCGTTCATCGTCGCCTTGATGACCGAGTTGCTGGAACCGAAGGCCGGCGACCGCGTGCTCGAGGTCGGCACCGGCTCGGGGTACCAGGCCGCGGTGCTCGCGGAGTGTGTCGCGCAGGTGTACTCGATCGAGATCCTTGCGCCGCTTGCCGAGCGCGCGCGGGTCGCGCTGGACGCTGCCGGTTATCGCAACGTGCAGACGCGAACCGGCGACGGTTACCTGGGCTGGCCGGAGGCGGCGCCCTTCGACGGCATCCTCGTGACCGCCGCCCCCGACCATGTGCCGCCGGCGCTGGTCGAGCAGCTGAAGCCCGGCGCGCGCTTGGTCATCCCGGTCGGTCCGCGCGGCCT
>DAINBQ010000007.1:0-12863 GCA_036732825.1 Burkholderiaceae bacterium
TCGTAGGCGCTCTGCACCGAGGTGCTGATCTCGAGCATGCTCTCGGTGATCTCGGGCTTCACCTCGCCGGGAAACGGCTTCTTCGAGACCAGCGCAATCAGGTCGGAAGCGCCCCGCGTCAGGTCACCGGTGCGGCGATCGATCAGCTGCAGTTCGAGCTCGACACCCATCGTCAACGGCGCCGAGGCCCTGAAATCCAGCGTTGCATCGGTCATCGCTCTGCCCTCGCTTCGCCGCTGGCGCGCAGTGCCAGCATCAGCGTCAGCGTGCCGACGACCTGCAATATCAGCACGCTTGCCAGCAATACGCTCGAAGTCTGCGCGCCCAGCTGCGGATTCAGCTGCGACACCTGCTGCGTCAACATGATCGCGGTAGCCGACATCGGCAACAGTCCCAGACCCGTCAGCAGGCCCTTGCGCAGGGAGATGCCGGTCAGCGGCGCCAGGACCCCGACGGCGCCCACCTTGCAGGCCACGCGCACGACCGTGAGGGCCAATGCCGCCATCCACGCACCGAACAGCGCGCTGCCGTCGACCACCGCGGCCGACAGCGCGAAGAACAGCGTCAGTGCGACCCCCGATGCAAGCCCGAAGTCGGTTGTTGCGAGCAGCCGCTCCCGGTCGAAAGTGCGCACGAAGCCCCCGCAGGCGAGCAGCGCGAGCAGAGGCGACAGCCGCAACGCGACGGCGCTGGCGAACACGATCCAGACGACCGCGAGCATCACGAGGATCTGGACCGAACGGTCGCGCCCGACGAATCCGACGACCAGCAGGAACACGCGCGCCCCGAGCGCCGCCAGACCGAGCGAACCGGCGATCAGCCAGGCCGGGTGCAACAGGAAATCATCCAGAACGCCGCGGGTCTCGACCCGCGCCCAGGCCAGCAGCAACGTCGACAGCACGACCGCATAGATCGAATTCAGTGCCGTGAGCAGCAAGGTCCTCTCGGTGACCTGGCCCTGCGCGCGCATCTCTCGCGTGACGGCGAGCACGACGGCCGGGGATGTCGACATGCTGATCGCGGCGATCAGCGCCGAAGGCAGCGGCGCGAAATCGAGCATGCGCATGACCGCGAACACGCCGGCGAATGACAATGCGCTCTCGAGCACGCTGGCGCCGAGCAGCGCGGGGTTGCGGCGGATCCAGCCGAAAGACACCCGCTGCCCGAGATCGAACAGAATGACCGCGGCCGCGAAGTCCATCGAAAACTGCAGCGTGCGCGTCGGCAGCGGTTCGACCTGCAACAGCTCGAGCAGATAGCCGGCCGTCCCGAAGACCGCGCCGGCCGCGAGATATCCGAGCAGGCGCGGCACGCGCAGCCAGCGCGCGGCGGCCTCGCCGGCCGCGGCTGCGAACAGCGCGAGCACAGCGACCGCAACCGCAGCGGGCCAGACAGGCGGCCAGTCAGGGAGGAAGCTCAGATCCATCGTGGGGGGTGGGGACGTCGGCCCCGTGACATTACGACGAAAAAAAGTCCGCGCCCTGCAGCGCAGATGCGCGGACGGAGTCGCGACGAGGAAGGGGAAACTCCTGCGTTGCGCTTGCTGCCAACCGGGCGTCGCGGGAGAGTACGCGACACACTACCAACCGAACGAAGAATAGAGCCGGCCGGGCAGTTGCGTTATTCGGGTTGCGGCCTACGTGGATTCCCTAGCCCGCATTTGAGCGATCGCCACTGGCCTCGGCTCGGCACGCCAGCGGCGGGAACGACTAGAACGGTATGTCGTCGTCCATGTCGGCGATATTTGCCGGCTTGGCGGCTGCGGGCTTGCCGGATGCACGCGGAGCGGCGCGTGGCTCCTCGGCCGCCGAATCAATATCCCCCCCTCCGCCCATGCCTTCACGCGACCCGAGCATCTGCATCTGGTCGGCGACGATCTCCGTCGTGTAGCGATCCTGGCCTTCCTTGTCCTGCCATTTGCGGGTACGCAGCCGGCCTTCGACATAAACCGGTCGGCCTTTCTTCAGATACTCGCCGGCGATCTCGGCGAGGCGCCCGAAGAACGCGATGCGGTGCCACTCGGTCTCTTCCTGCTGCTGGCCGGAGGAATCCTTGTACTTGCGCGATGTTGCGATCGTGATGTTCGTGATCGCGGCGCCGTCGGCTGTATAGCGGGTTTCGGGGTCTCGCCCCAGATTTCCGATCAGTATCACCTTGTTGACCGATGCCATTTCTTCTCCTCTTGCCCGCATTCAGACCGGTACGGGTTGCCCGCTCTGCCGCTTCGGAACTTCACGCATGCCGGTCGCAATCAGCCACCAGCCCGCCATGACGACTGCTGCGCAGGCAAACACGGCCGGCCCGCCCCAGCGCGAAGCGACGATGCCCCCCAGCACGCCCCCGGCGAACAGCCCGATCGCCTGCGTCGTATTGTAGATGCCGAGAGCGAACCCCTTCGAGGGACCGGGCGCCAGTCGCGAGACCAGCGAAGGCAGGCTGGCCTCGAGGATATTGAATCCGACAAAGAACAGCAGCAGCCAGGTGACGAGCCACGCCAGGCTATCGCCCAGCCACAGAAAGCCAAGCTGGGTCGCGAGCAGCAGCCCGATCGCCGCGAGAAAGAGCGGCCGGACGCGGGCGCGCCGTTCGGCGGCGATGATCGGCGGCATCATCAGCGCGAACGACACGAGGACCACCGGCAGGTAGACGGTCCAGTGGCGCGGCAGCGGCAATCCGCCGCGTTCGACGAGCAGCACCGGCACGACGACGAAAATCGCCATCTGCACCGTGTGCAGCGCAAAGATGCCGAAGTTGAGCCGCAGCAGCTGCGGGTCAAGCACGATTTCGCGGGCGGTCGCCGGCAGTTCCTCGTGCGCCTTGGCGGGAGCCGCAGGCACGATCCACAGCACGACTCCGATGGCGGCCAGCGCCAGCAGTCCGGTCAGTCCGAACAGGCCACCCATGCCGATTGCCGCGTACAGCGGCGGCGCGCCGACCAGCGACAGCGCGAACATCAGACCGATCGAGGCGCCGACCATCGCCATCGCCTTGGTTCGGTGTTCCTCGCGCGTCGAATCGGCAATCATCGCCGTCACCGCCGCCGAGATCGCACCGGTGCCCTGTATCGCGCGTCCGATGATCGTCCACTGCATGTCGGGCGCGACCGCCGCGATGAAGCTGCCCACGGCGAACAGCAGCAGCCCGGCGATCATGACCGGCTTGCGTCCCCAGCGGTCACTCGCCGCGCCAAACGGAATCTGCAGCACGCCCTGCGTGAGTCCGTAGATTCCGAGAGCGAGTCCCACCAGCATCGGGTCATTGCCGCCGGGAATCGTCCGTGCGTGGACCGCGAAGACCGGCAGGATCAGGAACAAACCCAGCAGTCGCAGCGCGAAGATCGAAGCGAGCGATGCGCTCGCCCGGATTTCCAGCGGAGTCATGCGGTCGGGGGACGAATCCATGCGGGAGGCGGGGCCGGTCCGGCCCTTGAAGGCGGCGGCCCTTGTCAGCGCATCGGCAGGAGCCGAGGCGCGATGAAGTTTGTCGCTATAGTAACAAGTTCGGCTTTTTTCATTCGGGCCCGGACAGCGATGGTCCGCGCGTGCACGCGACGGATCGCGCGGCCGGCCCGGCGCAACTCAATCCATGGACGAAATCCGCATCCGCGGCGCCCGCACCCACAACCTGAAGAACATCGATCTCGACCTGCCGCGCCACCGGCTGATCGTGATCACCGGACTGTCAGGCTCGGGCAAGTCGTCGCTCGCGTTCGACACGCTGTACGCGGAAGGGCAACGGCGCTACGTCGAATCCCTGTCCGCGTACGCGCGGCAGTTCCTGCAGCTGATGGAGAAGCCGGACGTCGACCTGATCGAGGGCCTTTCGCCCGCGATCTCGATCGAGCAGAAGTCGGCGTCGCACAACCCCCGCTCGACGGTCGGCACCGTCACCGAGATCCACGATTACCTGAGGCTGCTCTTCGCGCGCGTCGGCACGCCCTTTTGCCCGGACCACAAACTTCCGCTGCAGTCGCAGAGCGTGTCGCAGATGGTCGATGCGACGCTGGCGCTGCCGGAAGACACGAAGGTGATGGTGCTCGCGCCGGTCGTGCGCGACCGCAAGGGCGAATTCGTCGAGTTCTTCGACGACATGCAGACGCAGGGATTCGTGCGCTTCCGGATCGACGGCGCCGTCGTGGAGGCCGACGACCTGCCGCCGCTCGCGAAGAACGCGAAGCATTCGCTCGATGTCGTCGTCGATCGCCTCAAGGTGCGCCCCGATGCGAAGCAGCGTCTCGCGGAGTCCTTCGAGACCGCGCTGCGACTGGCCGACGGCCGCGCGCTGGTGCTGGACCTCGACAACGGCCAGGAGACGCTGTTCTCGGCGCGTTTCGCCTGCCCGGCGTGCAGCTATTCGCTGTCGGAACTCGAGCCGCGGCTCTTCTCGTTCAACAATCCGCTCGGCGCCTGCGAGTCGTGCGACGGCATCGGCAACGTTGAATATTTCGACGAGAAGCGCGTCGTCGCGCATCCCGAACTGTCGCTCGCAAGCGGCGCGATCAAGGGCTGGGACGCGAGAAACCAGTATTACTACCAGATGCTGGTCGCGCTGGCGCAGCACTACAAGTACGACATCGACCTGCCGTTCGAGCAGTTGCCGGAGCCGGCACGCCAGGTCATCCTGCACGGCTCGGGGGACATGGAAATCGCGTTCACCTACACGAACGAGCGCGGCCGCAAGATCGTGCGCCGGCACGCGTTCGAGGGCGTGATCCCGAACCTCGAGCGGCGCTTCCGTGAAACCGACTCGCTGGTCGTGCGCGAGGAACTGACCAAGCTGCGCAGCCAGCGTGCCTGCCCGGCCTGCGAGGGCACCAGGCTGCGGCGCGAGGCGAGAAACGTGTTCGTCGGCGACGATGGCGAGCGGCGTGGCATCTATCAGATCGCGGCCGCGCCGTTGCGCGAGGCCTACGATTACTTCGAGCGGCTCACGTTCACCGGCGCCAAGAAGGAGATCGCGAGCAAGATCGTCAAGGAGATCGGCTCTCGCCTGCGCTTCCTCGTGAATGTCGGGCTCGACTACCTGTCGCTCGACCGCTCGGCCGAGACGCTCTCGGGCGGGGAGTCGCAGCGCATCCGGCTCGCTTCGCAGATCGGCTCCGGGCTGACCGGTGTCATGTATGTCCTCGACGAGCCGTCGATCGGGCTGCATCAGCGTGACAACGGCCGCCTGATCGACACGCTGAAGCACCTGCGCGACCTCGGCAACACGGTCATCGTCGTCGAGCATGACGAGGATGCGATCCGCGCCGCCGATCACCTGGTCGACATGGGCCCGGGGGCCGGGGCGCACGGCGGCGAAGTCATCGCGCAGGGAACGCTGCAGGAGTTGCTCGCGGATGCGAACTCGCTGACCGGCCGCTACCTGTCGGGCACGCTGCAGATCGAGATCCCGAACGACCGCACGCCGCCGTTCACGCACTGGCTGAAGCTCGCCGGCGCGCAGGGCAACAACCTGAAGGACCTGTTGTTCGAGCTACCCGTCGGACTGCTCACCTGCGTGACCGGCGTCTCGGGCTCGGGCAAGTCGACGCTGATCAACGACACGCTGTATGCAGCCGTCGCGCGCCACCTGTACGGCTCGGCGGCCGAGCCGGCCCCCTACGAATCGATCGACGGCCTCGAGCACTTCGACAAAGTCATCAGCGTCGACCAGAGCCCGATCGGCCGCACGCCGCGTTCGAATCCGGCAACGTACACAGGGCTCTTCACTCCAATCCGCGAACTCTTCGCCGAAACACCGACCGCGCGCGAGCGCGGCTACGAGGCCGGCCGCTTCTCGTTCAACGTCAAGGGCGGACGCTGCGAAACCTGCCAGGGCGACGGTGTCATCAAGGTCGAGATGCACTTCCTGCCCGATGTCTACGTGCCGTGCGACGTCTGTCACGGCAAGCGCTACAACCGCGAGACGCTCGAGGTGCACTACAAGGGCAAGAGCATCTCCGATGTGCTCGACCTGACGGTCGAGGACGCGTTCGAGTTCTTCAGCGCGGTGCCGACGGTCGCGCGCAAGCTGCAGACGCTGCTCGATGTCGGTCTCGGCTACATCAAGCTCGGCCAGAGCGCGACCACGCTGTCGGGCGGCGAGGCGCAGCGCGTGAAGCTGTCGCTCGAACTGTCCAAGCGAGACACCGGCCGCACCCTCTACATCCTCGACGAACCCACCACCGGCCTGCACTTCCACGACATCGCGCTGCTGCTGAAGGTGCTGCACCAGCTGCGCGATGCCGGCAACACCGTGGTCGTCATCGAACACAACCTCGATGTGATCAAGACCGCCGACTGGATCATCGATCTCGGGCCCGAGGGCGGCGACGGCGGCGGCCGCATCATCGCGGCCGGATCGCCGGAAGCGGTCGCGGCCAACGCCGAAAGCCACACCGGCAAGTACCTGGCGCCGGTGCTGAAGCGACAGAAAGGTGCAAGCGGCGTTAGCGTCGCTATCGTCGCCCGGGCCGCGAAGGCGACTTCGTCTCGAAGTCGGCCGGCACCTTGAACAGGTCCGCACTCGGCTCTTCGCGCTTGAGTCCTTCGAGCCGGTAGATCCGCTCCCCCGAGCGCGGATCGGCATGCCGCGACTGCACGACGATCATCAGCTCCGGCGAGTACCAGCGTTCGGACACGATCTCGATCGGTTTTTCGTTGCCGATGCGGCCGGCCGCGATCGTCCAGGTCGTCTTCGTGCCGTCGGCCCGCACGCCGTCGAAGTCGCGACTGCCGAGCGATGTCGTCACACCCGGCTCGGGCGGAATCATCGGCGGCGCAAGCGGGAAGTGCATCGGCGGCCGGTCGCCCGGCATGCCGTCGAAGCGGATCACCTCGACCCGCTCCGTCGAAACTTCCGCCGGCGCGCCGGGCGCAGCCTCGGAGCGCTTGACGATGACGTTCACGTCGCGGTCCACGACCACCGCGTCGCCGCGCATCTTCGCCGCAAACTCGCGGCCCCATTGCCGCATGGACTCGGCCCAGGACCGCGCTTCGTCCTCGCTCATCGGTGCGGGCGGCTTCGGCGGCGGCGGTGCTGCTCCCGGGACTGGCGGTACCGGAGGCACCGGTGGCACCGGCACGTTGAATGAGCGAGTCATTGGCAGTTCGCGCGCCGTCTTGTTCTGCGTGTTCAGCGCAAAACGCTTGCCGGCGACGACGTCGTTAATGAAGACGACGCCGCTCGCCTGCTCCTGCCGCGTCCGTCCCTGGCCGTCGCGGGCAATCTTCATCGTCGAGCTGCGGCTGATGCGGTTGCCATCCGCCAGTGTCTGGCGGTTTTCGCTGGTCGCAGTCGCCGAATATGGGGCGCCTTTCACAATCCCGCGGCCGCCGAGTTCGGACGAGACGAAAATCGCGACGTCTTCGCCCGGAAGGCCCGGCAGGCCGGCCAGCGGCGCCCACATCGGCGTCGGAGACGGCGGCGCCAACGGTGCCGCCGGCTGTGCCGCTGCGGCGTTTGAAAGCGCGATCAGTCCCGCACAGAGGGCTGTCCTGTAGTGCATGGGTTCTCCTATTCCTTGAAGCGCACCGCGAGCACGACTCCGGCGCGGGAAAGCAGGAACTCCGCGCCAACGGCTTCATCGACTCGCGCCGGGTCGACCGGCAGTCCATAGTCGGCAAGCGTCACGCGTGGCAGCGTCGATTCGACGACGATCGGCGAGCGCTCCGCAGCGATGGCGTCCGCGCCCACCAGTGCAAAGAAGGGCGTCGCGGCCAGCCGCGGCTCAGTCGTCTCGACCGGCGGGGAAAATGTCCAGACCAGCAGCGCGACGCCTGCGAGTGCGGCCGAGGCCAGCACGGCCGGTACGCCGAACCAGAACCGGGGCCGGACGCGATGCAACGCCGGCCTGACGCGGGGTAACCGCGCAGCCGCGACCGATTGCAGAGCGCGACGCTCGCGCACCCTGTCGAGGAGGCGCTGCTCGACCAGGGGGTCCGGCAGCCGGCGCCCGACATCCGAGCGCGCGAGGGCCAGCCATTCATCCAGGCGATCCATCTCGTTCATCCCGAAGTTTCGGTTCCACACAACATCGACGCGAGCCGTGCCTTCGCGCGTGAAAGTCGCGAGCGGACGGTCCCGATCTCGATTCCCGCGATCGCGGCGGCCTCGGCATAGGGCATCTCCTGCAGCTCGACGAGGATCAGCACTTCGCGAAAAGCCGGCGGCAACCGGCGGATCGCGCTGTAGAGGCGGTCGAGCGCGCGGCTCCGTTCGAGTGCATCGAGCGGCAGCGGCGGCAGCTCGCCTTCCCGCTCGACTCCATCGATGTCCTCCACGGTTTCCTGGCGCCGGTCGACCGCCCGGTAGGCGCGAAAGCGCGCGATCCCGCACAGGTAGGCAGCGAGGGATCCGCGAGCGGGATCGAAACCGTCAGAGGCCTCGAGCAGCCCGATGAATGCTTCCTGAACCGCATCCGCCGCCGCGCTCTCCGAGCCCGTGAGCAGCCAGGCGTAGCGGAACACCGCCGGGCTATGGCGCCGGTACAGCACGGCGAACGCCTGTTCATCGCCAGCCCGTGCGCGCTCGAGGTCGCTCAGGTCGCGCGCGCTCAGCTCGCGTGCATCGTGCCGGCCGGCGGCCGGGCGGTTCGGGTCGAACGCCAAGAATCCCCTCGCGTTGCTCATCGTCTTCGAGCTATTGCGGTTTCGCGAGCCAAAGGTTCCCGCTGCGCGTCTCAGAGTCGCAGTCGGCCCAGTACCTGCAAGCGGCCTCCGGCGTGGCGCGCGACGAGGATTTCGCCGGCGCCAACGGCTTCGCCGGTGAGCGCGAGGATGTTCACGTGATGCGTGACGAAGACGACATTGGCCGGCGCGCGGATCGCGCCGATGCGCGCGAGCGCGCCACGGGTCCGCCCGGGTTCGGCAGCACGGTCGTCGAAGAAGGAGTTCAATGCATCGAACGGCGTGACTGCGTGCTGCGGAAATGCCAGTCGCGCGGTGTCCAGGCACCGGCACCAGCGGCTCGACAGTACCGATTCAACCCTGACGCCGTGCTCGAGCAGCGCCTGGCCGAGGCGCGCCGCCTGCGCCCTGCCGTCGGCGGACAGGTTGCGCTGCGTGCTGCAGTCGTCGAGGCGGTAACCCGGCGGATCGCCGAGGCCGGGCTCCGTCGCAGCATGGCGCAGCAGGAGCGCGACCCCGCCGGCGCGCATCGCATCCCAGGTGGCGGGTTCGGCGCGCAGGGCCGGGACCGCCAGCATCCCGGCGGCGGCCAGCAGGCGGCGGCGAACCGCGTTCGGCTTCATGGCTGCAGCAGGCGCTGTTCGGCCAGCTCCAGCGCTTCCGGGATTCCGCGCAGCACGAGCACGTCGCCGGCCTCGACCCGCATTTCCGGACTCGGATCGGAGCCGCGGATGCCGCGCCGCCGAACCGCCGTGACTTCGACGCCGACCGATGCCAGGTCGAGATCGCCGAGCGTGCGGCCCACGGCGGCCGCTCCCGGATCGAGCGGCACCGAATGCAGCCGTTCGTGCCCTTCCTCGTCGACCGTCTCGGCATCGTCGCCAATGCTGTGGAAGTAACCGCGCAACAGGCGATAGCGCTGGTCGCGCGCTTCGCGCACGCGCCGGACGACGCGCGACAGCGGCACGCCGAGCAGCACCAGCGCGTGCGAGCCGAGCATCAGGCTGCCTTCGAGCACCTCGGGCACCACTTCGGTGGCGCCGGCGCGGGTCAGCCGTTCGAGATCGTGGTCGTCCTGCGTTCGCACGATGACCGGCACATCGGGCCTGAGCTGCTGCACGTGATGCAGCACTTTCAGCGCGGAAGCGGTGTTTGCATAAGTGATCGTCAGCGCCGAAGCTCGGCTGATCCCGGCCGCCACCAGCGCCTCGCGCCGCGCCGCGTCGCCGAACACGACCGACTCACCGGCCGCCGCCGCCTCGCGCACGAGATCCGGGTCGATTTCGAGAGCGACGAAAGGGATGCCCTCCTGGTCGAGCATCTTTCCCAGATGCTGGCCGCTGCGGCCGAAGCCGCAGATGACGACGTGCTTGTCGGTCGCGATCGCACGCTGCGCGATCTGCGCGATCTGGACCGACTTCTGCAGCCATTCGGCAGACGACAGGCGCAAGGCGATCCGGTCGCTGTATTGCACGAGCAGCGGAGCGATCAGCATCGACAGCAGCATCGCTGCCAGCACGACCTGCAGCACCAGTTCGTCGATCAGGCCGAGCCGCCCGGCCTGTCCCAGCAGCACGAAGCCGAACTCGCCGGCCGTCGCGAGCGCGAGCGCGGTACGGATCGCCGTGCCGGCCGTCGCGCCGAACACGCGCGCCAGCACCAGGATCAGGCCGAACTTGAACGCAACCGGCAGCGCGAGCGCGAGCATTACCCAATGGAACCGGTCGATGACGACGCTGACGTTCAGCAGCATGCCGATCGTCACGAAAAACAGCCCCAGCAGCACGTCGCGAAACGGCTTGATGTCCTCCTCGACCTGGTGCCGGAACTCGGTCTCGGAAATCAGCATGCCGGCGATGAACGCGCCGAGCGCCAGCGACAGTCCGGCCTTCTCCGTCAGCCAGGCAAGTCCGAGCGTGACCAGCAGCAGATTCAGCGTGAACAGTTCGTGCGACCGGCGCCGGGCCACCGTGTGGAACCACCAGCGCATGACGCGCTGGCCGCCGACCAGCAGCACGGTCAGCAATGCCGCGGCCTTGAGCAGCGCGAGGCCGACTGTCTGCGCCATCGCTCCCGCCTCGGCGCCCAGCGCCGGGATGATGACGAGCAGTGGAACGACGGCGAGGTCCTGGAACAGCAGCACGCCGACGATGCGCTTGCCGTGTTCGGTATCGAGCTCGACGCGCTCGGCCAGCATCTTCATCACAATCGCGGTCGAAGACATTGCCAGCGCGCCGCCGAGCGCGAATGCACCGGCCAGACCGACGTTGAAATAGCGGCCGATCGCCCAGCCGGCGGCGACGGTGAACAGCACCGTCAGCAGGACCTGGGCACCGCCGAGACCGAGCACGATGCGCCGCATCGCCTTGAGGCGATGCAGCGAAAACTCGAGCCCGATCGAAAACATCAGGAACACGACGCCGAACTCGGCGAGGTAGCGCGCGTCTTCGCTTTCCGGCACGACCGCGAACGCATGCGGGCCGATCAGGATTCCGACCGCGAGATATCCGAGCAATGGCGGCAACTGCAGCAGTCGGAACGCAACAACGCCGATGACAACCGTCGCAAGCAGCAGAAGCGTGAGTTCGAGTCCGGTTGTCATCAGTTGCAGCGGAGGCGCCTAGAGCAAAACCCGTGCCAGGACGAAGTGGCGGTGTATTATCGCCGGACGCGTTACCTGCGCGATCCCGCTCCCAGAATCCACGATTTCGATGACTGCGCCCTCCTCGTCTCCGGTCTCGACGCGCGGCGCGCTGGCGCTGGCGCGCCAGGTGCTCGAAATCGAGTCCGGGGCGGTGCAGGCCCTCGCAACCCGGATCGACGAGTCGTTTTCTCGCGCCGTCGACCTGCTGCTGGCCTGCTCGGGACGCGTCGTCGTCAGCGGCGTCGGGAAGAGCGGGCATATCGCCCGGAAAATCGCATCGACGCTGGCGTCGACCGGCACGCCGGCGCTTTTCGTTCACGCCACGGAAGCCGCGCACGGCGATCTCGGCGTGATCACGCGCTCGGACGTTTTGCTGGCCTTGTCCTATTCGGGCGAAGGTGATGAGTTGCTGACAATGCTGCCCGTGGCAAAGCGCGAAGGCACTCCGCTCATCGCGATGACGGGCAATCCCGCCTCGTCGCTCGCGGGGCTGGCCGACGTCCACCTCGACGTGCGCGTCGACAAGGAAGCCTGTCCGCTGAATCTCGCGCCGACCTCCTCGACGACCGCGATGCTGGTGATGGGCGACGCGCTCGCCGTCGCTTGCCTCGACGCACGCGGCTTCGGGCCGGCGGACTTTGCGCGCTCGCATCCCGGCGGTTCGCTCGGGCGCAAGCTGCTGACCTATGTCCGCGACGTGATGCGCACCGACGAACGGATTCCGCGCGTCCCCGCCGATGCGACCGTGATGGACGCGCTGCACGAGATCACGCGCAAGCAGATCGGAATGACGGCAATCCTCGACCCGGACGGCGAGCTGGCGGGGATCTTCACCGACGGTGACCTGCGCCGCCTGCTGGAGCGCGTCGGCGACGTCCGACCGGTGAAGGTGGGCGACGTGATGACACGCAACCCGCTGACGATCTCGCCCGACGTGTTGGCTGCGGAGGCCGCGCAGCTGATGGATCGCACGCGCAAGAACGTGCTGCTGGTCGTCGACGGAGCCGGCCGCCTGGTGGGCGCGCTGCACAACCTCGACCTGATGAACGCAAAGGTCATTTGATGGGTCCCGAACAGCGCGCGGCACGGGTCCGGCTCATGGTGCTCGACGTCGACGGCGTGCTGACCGACGGGCGCCTGTATTTCGGCCCGCAGGGCGAGGCGCTGAAGGTCTTCGACGTCCGCGACGGCCACGGCATCAAGATGCTGCTTGCGCATGGGGTCGCGGTGGCGATCCTGTCAGCGCGCAGTTCGGCGATCGTCGAAGCGCGCGCGCGCGAACTCGGCATTACGCATGTATTGCAGGGCCAGTCCGACAAGGAGCAGGGCTTCACCGACCTGCTGCTCGAGACCGCACTGACCGCGGCCGACTGCGGCTATGCCGGGGACGACCTTCCCGACCTGCCTGTATTACGCGCGGTCGGCTTCGCGGCCACGGTCGCCGATGCCTGTGACGAGGTGAAAGCGATTGCACACTGGATTGCGCCCCGTCCCGGCGGCAGCGGCGCGGTGCGGGCGCTGGCCGAATACGTGCTGCGCGCGAAGGGCATCGACTTCCACTCGCTGGTGCAGGGATGAGCGGGAACACGCCCGTTTCCTTGCTCTTGGAT
>DAINBQ010000007.1:12963-29498 GCA_036732825.1 Burkholderiaceae bacterium
TATGCGTGACCGCATCACCGCCATCATCGCAGTGCTGCTGCTCGCGACACTCGCGGGCGCCAGTTACTGGTACTCGCAGGTCAGCCGCGTCGACGGACTGGCGCAACCGGTGTCGCGCGAGGGACCGGACTTCGTGATCAACGGCGTCACTCTGACCCAGTTCGACGCGAGCGGACGCGCGACCAACAAGCTGTTTGCCGAGGAGCTCGCGCACTTCGCCGCCGATGACCGCGCCGAACTCAGGCGTCCGCGCCTGGTCAGCCTGCGCCCGGGTCAGCCGCCACTCGAGACGCGGGCGCAGTCGGCACTGGTCGAAGGCAGCGGTGAGAAGGTCCTGCTGACCGGCGATGTAGTCATCACGCGCGCTGCGGCCGCCGATTCGCCGCCGCTGCGCCTGACGACCGAGAAACTGCAGGCGCTGCCGGACCTGGAACGTTATTCGACCGACGCACCGGTCGAAATCGAGCGCGGCACCTCCACAATCCGCTCGATCGGCATGGATTACGACAACATCACGCGCGTCGTGAAGTTTCACTCGCAGGTGCGCGGAACGATGGAGCCCGGGAAAGGCGAGTCACCGAGATGAAGAGGCTTGCCCTCGCCCTGCTGGCCGCCTGCGCGGCGCTTTCATCCCCCGCTCACGCGGACAAGTCGGATCGCGACAAGCCGCTGAACTACGAAGCGGACAGCGGCGAATGCGACGATTTGAAGCAGGTCTGTGCGCTCGCAGGCAACGTCGTCCTGGTCAAGGGAACGATGCGCGCCACCGGCGAACGCGTGCAGATCCGGAAGGACCCGGAGGGTTACCAGTACGGCGTCATCATCGCGCCGAGCGGAAAGCTCGCGACGTTTCGCCAGCGACGCGATCCGACCAAGCCGGGTGTCGAGGAGTACATCGAAGGCTTCGCCGAGCGCATCGAATACGACGAGAAGGCCGACACGGTGAAACTGCTGACACGCGCGCGCGTGCGGCTGCTGGAAAACGAGGTGCAGCGCGACGAACTGCGCGGCGACGCGATCACCTACGACCAGCGCAACT
Source organism: Burkholderiaceae bacterium (assembly GCA_036732825.1). Classification (GTDB taxonomy): domain Bacteria; phylum Pseudomonadota; class Gammaproteobacteria; order Burkholderiales; family Burkholderiaceae_F; genus DAINBQ01. Next base: position 14,003 of record DAINBQ010000007.1, read on the forward strand.
CGAGGTATTTCGTCTCGGGCGGCAAGCCTTCCGCCGATCCGAACAATCCGGACGGCCGCGTCCGCGGGACGATCGCTCCGCGCTCGTCGACACCGGTGACCGGAACGCCCGCGCCACTGACTCCGGCCGCAGATCTCGCGACGCCCCGCCGTGACTGAAACCGCATTGCGCCCGGGCGAGGCGGCGCTGCCTTCGACAGAAGCGCACAACTCGCTCGTCGTCGAAAACCTGCAGAAGCGCTATGGCGGCCGCACCGTCGTCAAGGACGTGTCGCTGACAGTCGAAAGCGGCGAAGTCGTCGGCCTGCTCGGCCCCAACGGCGCCGGCAAGACGACCTGCTTCTACATGGTGGTCGGTCTGGTTCCGCTCGACGGCGGCTTGATCCAACTCAACGGCCGATCGATTGCCCACCTTCCGATCCACCAGCGTGCGCGCATGGGGCTTTCCTACCTGCCGCAGGAAGCATCGGTCTTCCGCAAGCTGACAGTCGAGGAAAACATCCGCGCCGTGCTCGAACTGCAGGTCGACGCGCAGCTGCGGCCGTTGAAGAGGGCCGATGTCGCGGCCCGGCTCGACGAATTGCTGGACGACCTGCAGATCGCCCACCTGCGCACGAACACCGCGTTGTCACTGTCGGGCGGCGAACGGCGCCGCGTGGAGATTGCGCGCGCTCTGGCGGCCCGTCCGCGCTTCATCCTGCTCGACGAACCGTTCGCAGGCGTCGACCCGATTGCGGTTCTCGAGATCCAGCGCATCGTCCGCTTCCTGAAGGAACGCGGCATCGGCGTGCTGATCACCGACCACAACGTGCGCGAGACGCTCGGCATCTGCGACCACGCGTACATCATCAACGAAGGCGTGGTGCTCGCCGCGGGCCGTCCCGAGGAAATAGTCGGCAACGAAACCGTCCGCCGCGTCTACCTCGGCGAGCACTTCCGGATGTAGGCGGTCCAGCCGATGAAACCGTCGCTGCAGCTCCGCCTCTCGCAGCACCTGGCGCTGACGCCGCAACTGCAGCAGTCGATCCGCCTGCTGCAGCTCTCGACGCTCGAACTCAACCAGGAAATCGAGCAGGCGATGGCGGACAACCCACTGCTGGAGCGGGACGACGATCCGCTGGCGGTGGCGGTGCGAGTCAAACCCGATGGCTCGATCGCGACCGGCGAAAGCGCGCCGTCGGAGGCCGCGCAGGAGCCGATCAATGGCCACGAGGCGGCTGGGGTAAGCACGCCGGACGAGTCCGATTCCCTCGTTGACTGGGGTGGCCGAGGCGAGGCCCGCACCGACGAAGACGACGGCAGTCCGCTCGACTGGGCCGGCACGACGACGACGCTCAAGGAACACCTGCTGTCTCAGATCTCATGCACACAGGCCTCGGCCCGCGATCGCGCACTGGTCGAACTGCTGATCGAGGCACTCGACGAGGATGGCTACCTGCAGCCTTCGCTGGAGGAAGTTCTTGGCCTGTGTCCGGCCGAGGCTGACGTCGAGCCAGAAGAGATCAGCGCGGCGCTCTGCCTGCTGCAGAGTTTCGACCCCGCCGGGGTCGGCGCGCGCAGTGTGTCCGAGTGCCTGCAGCTGCAGCTCCGGGCGCTGGCAAGCGCCGCTTCCGGCAAGACGGAGCTCCCGCTACTTCTTGCGCGCCGGATCGTGAGCGATCACTTGCAACTGCTCGCAGCAAGGGAATTCCCCAAGCTGCGCAAACTCCTGGATTGCACCGATGACGAACTTCGTGCCGCGCATCAGCTGATTCGCACACTCAGCCCACGTCCGGGTGTAGCCTTTGCTGATACGCACGCTGACTACGTCGTTCCCGATGTTTTTGTACGCAGGGTGAGGAGCCGCTGGACTGCGGTGCTGAACCCGGAGGTGATGCCGCGATTGCGGGTGAACCAGGCGTACGCCAACATCCTGAAAAAGGACCGAGGACGGGGAGCAGACCCCGGGGAACGAGGCCAGTGGACAACGCGCGTCCAGGAAGCCCGGTGGCTGATACGCAACATCCAGCAGCGCTTCGAAACGATCCTCCGCGTCGCGCAGGCGATCGTCGATCGACAGCACAATTTCTTCACGCACGGCGAGATCGCGATGCGGCCGCTGGTGCTCCGCGAGATCGCCGACACGGTCGGCCTGCACGAGTCGACGATCTCCCGCGTGACTGCCAACAAATACATGGCCACGCCTCTCGGTGTGTTCGAACTCAAGTTCTTCTTCGGCAGCCATGTGGCGACCGAAGCCGGCGGTGCGGCGTCTTCGACGGCAATCCGCGCCTTGATCAAGCAACTGATAGGAGCTGAAGACACCCGGAACCCACTGTCCGATAGCAGGCTTGCGGAACTGCTCGGAGAGCAAGGCATCGTGGTAGCGCGGCGGACCGTCGCCAAATACCGCGAGTCGATGAAGATCCCTGCGGTGGCAATGCGCAAGTCGTTGTAAACGCCCGCCGCGTGCTGCACGCGGCGCAGGAACCAAACGAGTTGACTGGAAAGGGGGCTGCATGAACCTCATAGTCCACGGGAACCACATCGACGTGACTCCGGCGCTGCGTGATTACGTCGCGGCCAAGCTGACGCGGGTGGAACGCCATTTCGATCAGGTGATCGATGCCACGGTCCAGCTGACGGTACAGAAGGTGCACCAGCGCGCCGAGATCACGTTGCGTATGCGGGGGAACCACATTCACGTCGAAGCGGTTGATGAGGACATGTACGCGGCCATCGACGCCCTGGCCGACAAGCTGGACCGCCAGGTCCTGCGCCACAAGGACCGCGTCAAGGAACATCAGGCGGATGCGCTGAAGCACCAGCAGGCGCTGCAGCAGTCCCAATAGGCCCGCCGTGTGGCGTTCCCGGCAGGCCAGCCTGCCGGGCGCAAAGACCTCGTTTGGGCCGTATTTTTCCCTATAGCTACGTTCGCGCAGGAGGCAGGATTCTTGCCGGGATCCACGACATCCGCGGGCTCGAACAGAGCCTCTTTTCGTCTCGCTGCACTGCGCAATTGGAGGTGTATGATCCGCGCCTTCGTTTCGCCGCCCCGTACTGCCGGGCGGCCGCAAAAAGGAAGCCGATCTCGCTTCTTCCTGTCAGATCCGGAGCCACTTCGGTGCCTACGATCGGCTTGAATCCTCGAGAAAGCGCGCGCCAAGAATGAGCCTGATTTCGCGCTTGTTGCCCGAATCGAACGTGATGCTTGATCTGCCTGCGTCGAGCAAGAAGCGGGCATTTGAGCAGGCGGGCCTGCTGTTCGAGAACCAGCAGGGAATTGCCCGTGCCAAGGTCTTCGATTGCCTGTTCGCCCGGGAGAAACTCGGGTCGACCGGTCTCGGCCAGGGTGTCGCCATTCCCCATGGACGAATCAAGGGACTGAAGGAGGCCGTCGGGGCGTTCGTACGCGTCGCGGAACCCATCCCGTTTGATGCGCCGGATGGCCAGCCGGTCGCGCTGATGATCTTCCTGCTCGTGCCGGAACAGGCATCGCAGACCCATCTCGATATTCTTTCGGAACTCGCACAGATGCTGTCGGACAAGTCCTTCCGCGAGACACTGCTCACAGCACCCGATGCCTCGGCCGTGCACCAGGCGCTGACCGCCTGGGAACCGATCCGCCCGGCCGCCTAATACCCTGTTCCGATCAGCTGGATCGGGTTAGCCTCGCGCCCGTTGCTGACTCGGGGCCCCTATGCCCACCTTCCAATCGCTGTTCGAAGACAACCGCGAACAGCTGAAGCTCGAATGGCTGGCCGGTCGATCGGCCTCGATCAAACTGCTCGACACCCCTGCCACCGCGGGACTGGCGAGTGCCGATCTGGTCGGACACCTGAATCTGATCCATCCGAACCGGCTGCATGTCCTCGGCCACTCCGAGGTCCGCTACTACAGCCAGATGGAGCCGGCGCGCCGGCTTCACTACGCGAACGAACTGATCGCCGGGGGCCCGATCGGGATCATCGTCGGCGAAGGGCTGACTCCGCCGACCGAACTCGTGACGACCGCCGAGAGCGCGGGCCTGCCGACACTTGCGTCCCCGCTTCCCGCAGCCGAGATCATCGAAGTCCTGCGGATCTACATCGCGAAGCTGCTGGCAGTTCACTGCACGCTGCACGGCGTGTTCATGGATGTGCTGGGCATGGGCGTCCTGGTTGCCGGCGAATCGGGGGTCGGCAAGAGCGAACTCGGGCTGGAACTGATCAGCCGCGGCCATGGCCTGGTCGCCGACGATGTCGTCGACTTTTCGCGCGTGGCGCCCGACACGATCGAGGGCCGCTGCCCGCCGCTGCTGTCCAACCTGCTCGAGGTACGCGGACTGGGACTGCTCGACATCAAGGCGATCTTCGGCGAGACCGCCGTGCGGCGGAAGATGAAGCTGCGTTTGATCGTCGAGCTGCGTCGCTACGGTGCCGCCGACACGCCCGAGCGTTTGCCGCTCGAAGGCCAGACCGAGGACGTTCTCGGGCTTCCGGTCCGCAAGGTGATCATCCCGGTCGCCTCGGGTCGCAACCTCGCAGTGCTGACAGAGGCGGCAGTGCGCAACACGATCCTGCAGCTGCGCGGCGTCGACACGATGCGGGACTTCCTCGCGCGCCAGCAGCAGCAGATGAGCGGGGATTAGTTACTGCGCGGCAAGACGCAGTTCGCGGGCAGCTCGCGCAGGACAATCCAGTCCGGTTGCCGGCCGGGCCGACACCACCAGCCGATGAGACAAGGCGCGTCGATCCCCTTTTTTTCGTGATGGCGCGCGGGCTGCGTGCAACAATCTTCGCTTCATCGTGTCGAATCTGCGGATGCGAATTGTTCTCGTCACCGGCCTGTCAGGCTCCGGCAAGTCGGTCGCCATTCGGCTGCTCGAGGACGCAGGCTATTACTGCGTCGACAACCTGCCGCCGCAGTTCCTGCTCGATGTCTGTGCCTATCTGGACAAGACCGGTCATCGATATGTGGCCGTGTCCGTCGATTCGCGCAGCGAAGCGCGACTGGCCGATGTGCCTCAGATCGTAGCGACGCTGCGCGGACGCGCACACGATGTTCGCGTTCTGTTCCTGACCGCGTCGGACACGGAACTCGTGCAGCGCTTTTCCGAAACGCGCCGGCGGCATCCGATGGCGCTGCGCGTGCATGCGCAGCCTCTCGAGGCGACGCTGACCGAGTCGATCGCACTCGAGCGCGAGCTGATGGCCCCTCTGGCGGAAGCGGCGCACGTGATCGACACCAGCGGTCTGCATCCGAACACCCTGCGTCTCTGGGTACGGCAGTTCGTCGACAGCCCGGAGGCCAGTCTCACGCTCTCCTTCGAGTCGTTCGCATTCAAGGACGGCGTGCCGGTGGCGGCCGATCTCGTGTTCGACGTCCGCAACCTGCCGAATCCGCATTACGAGCGGGACTTGCGGCCGCTGACCGGACGCGACCCCGAAGTCGTTGCCTTCCTCACGGCGGTGCCAGCCGTGGCCGAGATGATCGACGACATCGCCGGCTTCATCGGCAAATGGCTGCCCAGCTATGTCGCTGACAACCGCCATTACCTGACGGTCGCGATCGGCTGCACCGGCGGCCGGCATCGCTCCGTATACATCGTCGAGGAACTGGCGCGCCGCTTCGCCGCGCGCGAACTCGTGCTGGTGCGCCATCGCGCGATCGAGCCCGCTGACACCCGCTGATGCGAATTGCGCTGTTTCCGCTGTCGACCGTGCTGTTCCCGGAGGGTGTCCTGCCGCTGCGCGTTTTCGAGGCGCGTTACATGGACATGGTGCGTGACTGCATGCGCGAGGAGACGCCTTTCGGGGTCTGCCTGATCACCGATGCGCGCGCCTCTGAAGTCGGACCGCCGCCGCAGACCGCAGAGGTTGGATGCCTGGCACGTATCACCGCCTGGGACATGAAGCAGCTGGGCCTGCTGCAGATCCGCACGATCGGCGGCGAACGATTCCGGCTGCTCGAGAGTGAGACCCAGGCCAACGGGCTGTTGTTCGGCGACATCGAGATGATCGAAGCCGACGAAGACCGTCCGGTCGCTGAGCAACACCAACCCTGCGTCGATCTGCTGACCCGAATCATCGACGACCTCAGCGCGCAGATGGCCGAGAAACGGCGCACCGGCGAGGCGTCCGAAGACAGCGAAGTGCTTGCACAGCTGCCGTTCGAACAGCCGTATCGCATGGAATCGTCGTCCTGGGTTTCCAACCGCTTGTGCGAAGTGCTGCCGGTACCGCTGAAGGCGAAGCAGAAACTGATGGAGTTGACCGACGCCGGCACACGGCTCCAGATCGTCCACACCTATCTGAAACAGCACGCGGTGCTCAAGTAGCTGCGGTCAGGAAAGCTCGGCCGCGGCCGCAATCCCGCGCAGCAGGCGCCGGATCGGGGCCGGCAGCGGCGCAGCTTCGAGCTCGTGTGGCGACAGGAAGCGCATCGGGGTGGAAGCGGCCCCCGAGGCGCCCAGCGCGTCGGCGATCCGCGGCTGCATGACGAAGCTGAAATGCGTGAATTCATGGCGCACGCTTGCGAGACGATCTGCGAGTCGTATGCGCAGCGCGTAACGGGATTGCGCTGCTTCGATCAGCGCTTCGTCATCGGCCTCCGCGTCAAACTCCGGGAGGCTCAGCAGACCACCCCAGATCCCGCGCGGCGGCCGCGGTTCGAGCAGCACCGCGCCTGTCGCGTCGCGGATCACGAGCAACACGCCATTGCGAGTGGGGCGCGTCCGGGCCGGCCTCGGCGTCGGCAGCACGTCGATCCGGTCGGTGCCGAGCGCTGTGCAGCTGTCGGACACCGGACAGGCTTCGCACGTCGGCCGGCTGCGCATGCAGACCGTTGCTCCGAGGTCCATCAGCCCCTGCGTGTAGGCCTCGATCTCGGCGTCGGGCAACAGGGTTTCCGCGAGCGCCCAGAGCGCGCGCTCGACGGGCGCTTCGCCCGGAAAGCCCTCGATGCCGAACTGCCGTGCAAGGACGCGCTTCACGTTGCCGTCGAGGATTGCCGCCCGTTCGCCGCCGGCGAACGCAGCGATCGCGGCCGCCGTCGAGCGCCCGATGCCGGGCAGGCGGGAGAGCGACAGTGCGTCGGAGGGAAACTCGCCGCGATGTTCGTCAACCAGCAGACGGGCGCAGCGGTGCAGAAGCCGCGCGCGCGAGTAGTAGCCGAGCCCGGCCCACGCCGCCATCACCGATTCCAGCGGAGCCGCCGCAAGCGCGCGGACATCCGGGAACTGCCGCAGGAACCGCTCATAGTACGGAATGACGGTTGCGACCTGAGTCTGCTGCAGCATGACCTCCGCGAGCCAGATCCGATACGCATCGCGCGTGCGCTGCCACGGAAGGTCGCGCCGCCCGTGCTTCCGCTGCCAGGCAATGATGCGGGCCGCAAAGCGCGGCGAACGTCCCGAAGTCACTGCAGGGAGCCGCCTCAGGCTGCGAGTGCCTCTTCGTCGAGCTGATCCTCGACTTCCGCGCTCTTGCCGATTTCGTGGATGCGGTCGGACAGCTGCTTCAGTGCCGCCAGCTTGCCCTGCACGTCCTCGAGTGCCTCCTCGAGTTCCGCGATGCGTTCGTCGAGCGACCCCTGCGCATCCCGGATCTTGGACACCGATTCCGCGCGCTTGCGCAACTGGCTGCGCTGCTCGCGCACCTGCAGTTCGATCGGCGGCAGCAGCGACTTGACCCAGGCTTCGGTATCCCGCTCGGCCGCCGCGAAGATCTCGCGCGACTTCGAGACCACGGTGTCGAAGAAGCGCTCCATCAGTCGCCACTTCTCGGTCGTCAGCACAGCGAGCGTGCCGAACTGCGCCTTGTAGGCCTGCTCGGCGCGCTCGACCTCTGCCAGGTAAGTATCGAGCGAGAACGACATCGGCGGCGACAGGCTCCAGCCGAGTTCCTCGGCGAACCGGCGCTGCACGCCCAGCACCATCTGCTCGACTTCGAGGATCTTGGCATTGGCCGAGCGCAACATCGCGCGCAGCGCCGCGAAGTAATCCTTGACCGCGATCGAGAGCTGCGGCGAGATCTTGCTCTTCTTCATCCGGTTGCGCGTGACGATGACCTGTTCGCGCAGCGCCGCCACCCGCAGGTCCTTGAACAGCTGGTCCGACAGCCGCGACAGCACGAGACGCGCCGCGACGATCTTGCGCACGACCTCCTCGAACTCGCGCTGTTCGGCGTAAGCACGCTTCGTCATGCGCTCGATCGAGCTCTGGTTCTTGCCCTGCAGCGAGCGCAATTCGAACAACTGCTCGACGACATTGCGCTCACGCGCGGTCAGCGCCTGGCGCGTCTCCGAGGCGACGCGCTCGACGCCCGCCACCGTCTGGTCGCGCACGATCTTCTGCTTCGCCGGAACCAGCAGATCGATCAGGGCTTCCTCGAGCAGCGGCAGCCGGCTCGCCTCGAGCAGCTTGTCGTCGCCATGCACCTTGGCGACCAGGCCCTTCTGCGCCGAGACCGGGAATACCCGCATCGGGTCGAGTTCCAGCGTCGAGGCGACCGCGGTCACCTGGCGCCGCACTTCCATCTCAATCTCGCCCGGCGTCTTCAGCGCATCCCACAGGCCGTCGATCTTGTTCAGCACCGCGATGTGGTTGCGGTGACCGGCGTCGCCGACGACATGGCGCCAGACATCGAGGTCGCTCTTGGTGACACCGGTGTCGGCCGCCAGCACGAACAGCACCGCATGCGCGTTCGGTACCAGCGACAGCGTCAGCTCGGGCTCGGTGCCGATCGCGTTGAGTCCGGGCGTGTCGAGGATCACCAGCCCGTGCTTCAGCAGCGGGTGCGGAAAATTGATGACCGCGTGCCGCCACTTGGAGATCTCGACCATGCCCTGCTTGTCGACCGCAACCGCCTGGTCCGGATCATCGGCGTCGAACAGGCCGTAGCCGCGCGCTTCGTCGACCGTCACGCGAGTCGTTTCCGCGACGATCTTGAACGCGCCGAGCATGCCGTCGGCCGATTCGGTGTCGAGCGGGAAGATCTGCCACTCGTCCGAGAGCCGCTTGAAATCCGAGGTCGATCCGTGGCGGCCGCGCGTCTCGATCGGCAGGGCACGGATGCAGGGCGGCAGCGTCTCGTCGTACAGCAGCTCGGTCGGGCACATCGTCGTGCGCCCGGCCGACGACGGCAGGATGCGCTTGCCGTAGTCGGCGAAGAAGATCGCGTTGATCAGCTCGGACTTGCCGCGCGAGAACTCGGCCACGAACGCGATGACGAGCTTGTCCTCCGCCAAACGGTCGATCGCGACGTCGATACGGCGCGCCGCGTCGGCTTCCAGCATCTGGCTTTCGGTCAGCCAATGCCGCAGCTGCACGATCGCCGCCGCCAGCGAGTCACGCCAGTTTCCGTATTGTTCGAAGCTCGACGCTAGAGGGGCCATGGAATGCCGGGAGCGAGGCCCCAAGCAACCGGGGGCACGAGTCGAATCTATAGCACGCGCGCCACTGGCAGGACAGTCACGCGAACGGACAAGCAATCCCGTGATTGACCGCGACTTCGCTCGATCCCGGTTCAGCGTCGCTGACAGTGTCGGCAGTAGTAGGTCGCGCGCTGTCCCTGCAGCAGGCGCGTGATCGGGGTGGCGCACAGCCGGCACGGCTGGCCCGCGCGTTCGTAAACGAACGCATCACTCATGAAGTAGCCCTCGACGCCGTCAGCGCCGATGAAGTCGCGCAGCGTGCTGCCGCCGACCGCGATCGCTTGAGCGAGAACTTCGGTGATCGCAACTGCGAGCTGTCCGCAGCGCGCGTGCCCAAGCCGCCGCGCCGGCAGCTTCGGATTGATTCCCGCGCGAAACAGGCTCTCCGACGCGTAGATGTTGCCGACGCCAACGACGACGTCGCCGGCGAGCAGGACCTGCTTGATTGCCGCCGATCTTGCCCGTGTCAGCCGGTACAGCCAGTCGCCGGTAAAGCCCGGGTCGAATGGCTCGATCCCGAGGCCGGCAAGCAGCGGGTGGTTTCCGACGGGGCCGTCTGCAGCTGCGTGCCAGAGTACCGCGCCGAAGCGGCGCGGATCGGTCAGACGGATGCAGTCGGAGCGAAACAGCAGGTCGATGTGATCATGGACCTGCGGCGGCGGCACCAGAACACGGCGCGGCCACACGCGCCAGGCCCCAGACATGCCGAGATGGGAAATCAGCGTGCCATGGGCAAAGCGCCACAGCAGGTACTTGCCGCGCCGGTCGATACGCTCGACGCGCCGGCCCGCCAGTTGCTCATGCAGGCGCGGCGAAACGGGCCAGCGCAATCGGCGTTCGCGCACGGTCACCGACTCGAGTGTCCGGCCTTCGACGTGCGGCGCCAGCGCGCGGCGCGTGACCTCGACCTCCGGCAGCTCAGGCATCGCCGGCCCGCCTCACTCGTTCTGTTAATGTGCCGACTTTCCTCATCAACATCGCTCATCACCATCGCGCGCCGCGCGGGCGCCGTGGAAACCTCATGCTGCAAAACCCGATCGCGCGGGGCGCGCTCTGCGCACTGCGCGCAACCTGCCTGGCGGCGACGCTCCTCATTCTAGGTTGCGCCAGCGCACCCACCGAACCCACCGGCCAGAGTGCGCCATCCGCCGTGGCAGCTCAAGGCGCACCGGCGACGCCGGCCGCACCGGCGCCATCGACCGACGGCGACTCGGTTCCGGATGTCAATCTCTCGGGTGCGCTGCTTTACCAATTGATGGCGGCCGAAGCTGCCGCGCAGAACGGCGACCTTGGTGCCGCCTACGCTATCTATCTGAAGCTGGCCCGCGATACGCGCGACCCGCGCCTGGCGCGACGGGCGACCGAACTCGCGCTGCAGGGCCGCGCGCTGCCGCAGGCCCTCGAGGCGGCCAAGCTCTGGCACGAGGTGGCGCCGCAAACGGCCGAAGCCAGCCAGACGCTTGCAATGCTGTATGCGAACAGCGGCCAGTTCGACGAGTCGTATGCACTATTCAGCGAACAGCTGAAGTCGGCGCCGCGCCCGGCCGAGGAGCTGGCGCGGATCCAGCGTGCACTGTCGCGCAACCAGGATCGCGCCGGCGCGTTCACCCTGCTGGAGCGTCTCGCGCAGCCGTTCATGAGCGATGCGGACGTGAGGCTCGTCCTCGCCAGCGGCGCGCATGCCGCCGGGCTCACCGACCGTGCTGCACAGGAGGCGCGCGCCGCGCTTGCCATCGCGCCCGATTCGGAGCGCGCTGCGCTTGCCACCGCGCAGTTGCTGCAGTCGAGCGACCGGCCGGCGGCGATTTCGCTGCTGGAACAGTTCGTCGAGCGCAATCCGGCCGCGCAGGATGCGCGTCTCGCGTATGCGCGGCTGCTCATCGCCGACAAGCGCTTCGACGATGCACGCCGGCAGTTCGCGCGGCTGCTGCAGGACAACCCCGGCAACCCGGATCTCGTCTATTCGATGGCGCTGCTTTCGCTGCAGGGCAACCTGCGGGCCGACGCGGAGGACTACCTCGAGCGCTACCTGAAATTGCTCGAAGAGCCGGGCAATGAAGCGCGCGAACCCGAACCGGCCTACCTCTACCTGGCGCAGATTGCCGAAGACGAGAAACGGTACCCGGAGGCCCTGAAGTGGCTGCGCCGGATCGAGGGGGGAGACGAATACCTGACGGCCCGTGTGCGCGAAGCCTTCGTGCTGGCGAAGATGCAGCGCCTCGAAGAAGCGCGCAAGCTGCTGCGCAGTATCCAAGCGCAGTCCGACGAGGAACGAACGCAGCTCGTGCTGGCCGAAGCGCAGTTGCTGCGCGAGTCAAAGCGCTTCGAGGACTCGTACAAGCTGCTGACCCAGGCCCTCGAGAAGGCGCCGGACAACGTCGCCCTGCTGTACGACACCGCGATGGCGGCCGAGAAGCTGAACCACCTTGAGGTGATGGAGAAGCGGCTGCGCCGGATCATCGAGATCAAGCCCGACCATGCGCACGCCTACAACGCGCTCGGTTACACGTTCGCCGACCGCAACATGAAGCTGCCGGAGGCGTTGCAGCTGATCGAGAAGGCGCGCCAGCTGGCGCCGGACGACGCGTTCATCCTCGACTCGCTGGGCTGGGTCCATTTCCGGCTCGGAGACCTCAAGCTCGCGCGCGAGAACCTCGAGCGCGCATACGCGGCGCGACCCGATTCGGAGGTGGCGGTCCACCTGGCCGAAGTGCTGTGGGCAATGGGGGACAAGAACGCCGCACGCAAGTTGTTGCGCGAAGTTCGCACGCGCGAGCCTGGCAATGAACTGCTGAAGTCAACGCTCGCCCGGCTTCGTATCACCCTGTAGAGCGGATGAATCGCGGCCTGTACACGCGCGCAGTCCGATTCGCGACGGTCGCACTGACCGTGCTGCTGGCGTCCTGTGCGACGGTCGTCGCGCCGCCCGACCGCAGTTACGCGGGACGTTTCTCCGCCACTGCGACGCTCGGTGAGCAACGCGAGAGCGTGGCTGGCCGGTTCAGCCTCGAGGTGCGTGGCGCGCGCCAGACGCTCGACCTCGCGACGCCGCTCGGCACGACGCTGGCGCGCATCGATGTCGAGCCCGGTAACGCCCGCGCCACCGGCAACCAGATGCAGGAGTTGCGCGGCCCCGACGCCGAAGCCCTGACCGAGCAGCTGCTGGGCTGGCGGCTGCCGGTCGGGGGGATCGCCGACTGGATTGAAGGGCGGCCCGCGCCGGGTCGCGCCGCACGTGTCGAGCGCGACGCGGGCCGCATCGTGCTGATCGAACAGGATGGATGGACGATCCGCCTGCCCGAATCGCTCGAGACAGTGGCGCGGCCGCGCCGGCTGCTGCTCGAGCGCGCGGCCGGCCCGAACGCGCCCGCCGTCTCGTTGCGCCTGATCGTCGACGAGCCGACCGGCTGAGGAAAGGAGAGCTGATGAAGTCCCGCCGTGCACTGTTGCGCGATTCCGCCGCGTGGTTGTTCGCGCGCACCCTGCCCGCCACCAGCCTGCTGGCAGCGCCTGCGATAGCGCGCGACGAGCACGCGCCGCCGCTCGACGTTCCCTTTGTGCCGACGCCGATGGCCGTCGTCGATGCGATGCTCGATATGGCCCAGGTGACGCGCAACGACACGCTGTACGACCTGGGATGCGGCGATGGGCGAATTGTCGTGCGCGCTGCGACCCGTTTCGGTTGTCGCGGCGTCGGCGTCGACCTCGACCCGGAGCGTGTCCGCGAGGCCAACGAGAATGCGCGCAAGGCCGGTGTCAGCGAACTCACCCGCTTCGAAGTCGGCGATGTCTTCGAGTTCGATTTCAGCGCGGCCAGCGTTGTCACGATGTACCTGTTGCCGAGCGTGAACCTGAAGCTGCGTCCCCGGCTGCTGAAGGAACTGAAACCCGGCACGCGCATCGTTTCACACGATTTCGACATGGGCGACTGGGCGCCCGAGGTCTCGCGCGAGGTCAAGAACAGCCGCATCTTCCTCTGGACGGTTCCCGCCCGGCGATAGTTGCCAGCGATGGACCTGCTGCTCGCGCTGCCGGCACCGGCCAAGATCAATCTGTTCCTGCATGTGATCGGCCGGCGCGCGGACGGTTATCACGAACTGCAGACCGCGTTCCAGCTGATCGACCTGGCCGACTGGCTCGACTTCGAACGCCGGAGCGACGGTGCGATCGTGCGCGAAGGCGACCTGCTGGGCGCCGAGGCCGACGACCTCGCGGTGCGTGCCGCGCGCGCGCTGCAGGAGGCCACCGGAACTTCGCTCGGCGCGACGATCGGCGTCATGAAGCGCATCCCTGCGGGCAGTGGGCTCGGAGGGGGTTCGTCCGACGCGGCCACGACGCTGATTGCACTGAACCGCTTGTGGGCGCTCGGGCTCGGCCGCGCCGAATTGTCAGGGCTCGGAGCGCGGCTTGGCGCGGACGTGGCGTTTTTCCTGCATGGCAGCAACGCCTATGGAGAGGGAATCGGAGAGCGGCTGACGACGCTTGCGACCGGGCCCTCATGGTATGCGGTCGTCTGGCCCCAAGTTCATGTTTCCACAAAGGAAATCTTCAGTGACTCCGGTTTGACAGCAAATACCAAAGCCACGAAAATAGCGGACTTTTCTGCGGCGGTTGGGCCCGCAGTTGTTCGTTCGCGGGCGCGCCCGGTGCTCTTCGGCGCAAACGACCTGGAACCGGTCGCGCGTCGCCGGGTCCCCGTGATCGATGACGTCCTGAAGTACCTCGCGCCCTTCGGCAGCGCGCGAATGACGGGATCGGGATCGGCGGTCTTTCTGCCGACCGAATCGGAGGCGACGGCGCAGGCGGCCGTGACGGGACTTCCGCAGCAGTGGCAAGGCTGGGCGGTGCGCGGGCTGGACGAACATCCGCTCGCGGTGTGGTGACAGGCAGGTCGCAATTGAGCAGCAGCGCAGGAAAGCGAAACAGGTTTCAGCGCTGGGGAGTCGCCAAGCTGGTTAAGGCAGCGGATTTTGATTCCGCCATTCGAGGGTTCGAATCCTTCCTCCCCAGCCACAAGACGATCGCCGGAATGAACGCATCGACTGACACGACGCGGCATTCCGGCGAGTTTTTTGACGGCTGCGCGCAGATGCGCCGTGCCGGCGTGCAAAGCGGCGATGGCGGCGGTCATCGCGCAAGGGGGCCGCGACGAGCGGCGAGGCCATGATGCAGATGGTGCCGGACAACCTGATGGTGTTCACGGGCAACGCGAACCCGCGTCTGGCCCAGGCAGTCGCCCACCACCTGAACATCCGCCTCGGCAAGGCGCAGGTCTCGCGTTTCTCCGACGGCGAAGTCATGGTCGAGCTGTTCGAAAACGTGCGCGGCAAGGACATCTTCGTCCTGCAATCCACCTGCGCGCCGACCAACGACAACCTGATGGAACTGATGATCATGGCCGACGCGTTGAAACGTGCATCGGCCGGGCGCATCACCGCCGCGATTCCGTACTTCGGCTACGCGCGCCAGGACCGGCGCCCGCGCAGCGCACGCGTCGCGATCAGCGCGAAGGTCGTCGCCAACATGCTGCAGGTGGCGGGAATCAACCGCGTGCTGGTGATGGACCTGCATGCGGACCAGATCCAGGGATTCTTCGATATCCCGGTCGACAACATCTACGCGGCGCCGATCCTGCTCGGTGACATCTGGAAGCACAACTACGACAAGCTGGTCGTCGTGTCGCCTGACGTCGGCGGTGTCGTGCGGGCGCGGGCGATCGCCAAGCGCATGGACGCGGACCTGGCGATCATCGACAAACGGCGCCCGCGCGCGAACATGGCCGAGGTGATGCACATCATCGGCGAGGTCGAGGGCCGCAACTGCGTGATCATGGACGACATGGTCGACACCGCGAACACGCTGTGCCAGGCCGCGCAGGCGCTGAGCGAGCGCGGTGCGCAGCGGGTGATGGCCTATGCCACGCATCCGGTGCTTTCCGGCAACGCGGTTGAGCGCATCTCGAACTCGGTGCTCGACGAGCTGGTCGTGACCGACACGATTCCGCTGTCGGAAGCCGCGGCTTCATGCCAGAAGATCCGGACACTCTCGTGTGCGGCGCTGCTGGGCGAAACGATTTCGCGCATTGCGCGCGAGGACTCGGTGAG
>DAINBQ010000008.1:0-28057 GCA_036732825.1 Burkholderiaceae bacterium
TCAGCGAAGCGGCAACGCGGCAATGCGCCCGCCATTCGCTTTCCCGGAGGGTTGGACCGAAATGCGGCGTCTGCTTTGGCGGTCGGCTTGCGAATGGAACCACCATTCGCAGCGCCGTCCTTCGCGCATCCATCCGCATTGCGGCCCAACGCATCTCCCGCATTTAGCGTGAACAGGCCCTAAATCGAGGCCGGGCAATGATCGAGCGCAACGAGGTCTACATCAACGGCCGCTGGCAGCCGGCCCATGGGCAGGAGATGCTCGAAGTCACGGACGCCAGCACCGAGCAGGTCATCGCCCGCGTCCGCTCCGCGAATGCCGAAGATGCGCATGCCGCGGTGGCGGCCGCGCGGGCCGCGTTCGAGGCGTGGTCGCGGACTGCTCTCACCGACCGCGTTGCGTGGCTGCTTCGCATCGCCGATGGCCTGCAGGCGCGGAGCGATGAACTCACGCAGATAATTTCACGCGAAGTCGGCATGCCACGTCGGATGGCAGCGCGCGTGCAGGTCGGAAATCCGATCGAGAACTGGCGTCGCACCGCGGCGCAGGCCGAGCATGTCGTCTGGCGCGAGCCGGTCGGACATTCGACCGTCGTGCGCGAGCCGGTCGGCGTCGTCGTCGCGATCACGCCCTGGAACTTTCCGCTGCACCAGATCACGCTGAAGGTCGCGGCGGCCCTGGCCGCCGGCTGTACCGTCGTGTTGAAGCCGTCCGAGGTCGCGCCGCTGAACGCCTTTATCCTGGCCGAGGTGATCGATGCGTTGAGTCTGCCGGCCGGCGTCTTCAACCTCGTCACCGGCACTGGCGAGATCGGCGAAGCGCTGGTCGCGGATGCCGACGTCGATGCGGTCTCGTTCACCGGTTCGACGCGCGCCGGGCGGCGGGTCGGCGCGGTCGCCGCCGCGACTGTCAAGCGGGTGCGGCTGGAACTGGGCGGCAAGTCGGCCTCGGTCGTTCTCGACGATGCCGACCTCGGCGCGGCGGTGAAAGGCACGCTCGCGGCCTGCTTTCTCAACAGCGGGCAGGCCTGCAATGCGCTGAGCCGCATGCTGGTGCCCGCGGCCCGGCACGACGAAGCGTGCAGGATCGCGCGCGAAGCGACCGAAGGATTCACGGTCGGCGCTGCCTCCGAGAGCGCCTCGAAGCTCGGGCCGCTGGTGTCGGCAGCGCAGTTCGACCGCGTGCAGGGTTATATCGAGGCCGGCATCAGCGAGGGCGCGCAACTCGTGACCGGCGGATCCGGCCGGCCGCCCGGGCTCAAGCGCGGTTACTTCGTGCAGCCAACCGTATTCGGGCGCGTGACGCCGGCGATGAAGATCGCGCGCGAGGAAATCTTCGGGCCCGTGTTGTCGATCATGCCGTACGACAGCGAGTCCGAGGCGATCGCCATCGCCAACGGCACCGACTACGGCCTCGCGGCTGCGGTCTGGTCGGCAAGCGACGAGCGAGCGCAGGCTGTCGCCGCGCAGCTGCGCGCCGGACAGGTCGACATCAACGGCGCCGGCTACAACCCACTGGCGCCGTTCGGAGGCTTCCGGCAGTCCGGCCATGGACGCGAGGCAGGCCGCTACGGCATCGAGGAGTTCCTTGAACTCAAGTCGATTCAGCAGCGCGGATGAGCAAGCGCGGGATGGAAGCTGATGCCTAGCTCGCCTATCATCGCGACCCATGAGCCCGAGCACTCTCCGCGCACAGCCGTGTCCGGCCCGTTAACCCGGTTCGGCCTTGCGGTCGAAACGCGCGAGCAGCGCAAGGAGAAGATCCTCGCCGGCGTCATGGCGTCGGTGTACCGGCAGGTGCCGCAATCGGTGCTCGTCAGCATCGTCGGCGCATTCGCGCTCGTCATGGTGCTGTGGAATTCGATGGAGCAGAACCTGCTGATGGGCTGGTTCGTGTTGATCCTCCTCGAATCCCTCGCGCGGGTGCGCGTCGCCTACCGTTTCAGGCACGCGGTGGAAGTCGTCGACCAGGTGCAGCGCTGGGCCCGCGGCTGGGTCGTGCTGGCCGTCGTCGCCGGCCTGCTGTGGGGCGCCTCCGGCTTCATCTTTTTTTCCGAGAACCAGCCGCTGCACCAGGTCGTGCTGGTCGCGGTCGTGCTGAGCGTCGCGTTCGGATCGCTGACGCTCTACGCGAGCCATCGGCCGGCGTTCTATTCATTCATGCTGCTCGCGGTCGTGCCGCTGATCGGACGCATGGTGTGGGAACAGGACCCGACCTACTACACCGCCGCGGTCGTCATGGCGGCGGTGTTCTTTTTCACGGTGTTCTACGGCCGGAACTTCGGCGACGCCGTGTTCGAGTCGGTCAAGAACAATTATGAGAACGAGGTGCTGGTCGAGCAGCTGATGGCCGAGAAGCGTCTCGCCGAGGATGCGCGGCGCGAGGCGGAGAACGCGACGCGCTCGAAGACGCAGTTCTTCGCCGCGGCCAGCCACGACCTGCGGCAGCCGCTGCAGGCGATCGGCATCTATGTTTCGCTGCTGAAGAAGCGCGCGCAGGGCCCGCTCGAGCCGCTGGTGAACAACCTGTCGACGGCCGTCGAGACGCTGTCGAAGCTGGTCGAGGAGCTGCTCGAGATCTCACGACTCGACTCCGGATCGATTCAGCCGCGGGTCGAGCAGGTACTGGTCGATGAAGTGTTCCAGCTGCTTGAGCAGGAGTTCACGCCGCTGGCGGCCTCCAAGGGCCTGTCGTTGCGCGTACGCCGCTCGCGCATCGCGATCGACAGCGATCCGCTGCTGCTGCAGCGGGTGATCCGCAACCTGCTCGCCAACGCGCTGCGCTACACGCAGCGCGGCGGTGTTCTGCTGGCAGCCCGGCCGCGCGGCGGCCTGATCAGCATCGAGATCTGGGACACGGGCCCGGGGATCCGGCAGACCGAGCTCGACCGCATCTTCGAGGAGTTCTATCGCGGTGAAAGCTCGAAGGCGGAAAACAGCGGCTCCGGCTTCGGACTGGGGCTGTCGATCGTCAAGCGCATCTGCGGGTTGCTCGGGCACCCGCTGATCGTGACGACCCGCCCCGGCACCGGCACCGTGTTCCGGGTCGAGGTGCCGCTGTCGGCGTCGCCGCCGCGGAGCAAGCGCAGCGCGCCCGAAACGATCGACGTGGCGATCCGGCCGCTCAACGGCTTCACGTTCGTCGTGCTCGAGGACAACGCCGAGATCCTCAACAGCCTGACGCGGCTGATCCGCTCATGGGGTGCGGACGTCGTGCCTTCGACCGGCTACAACGCGCAGCTGATCAAGCGCATCAGCATGCACGAGCGTATCGACGGAATCCTGGCCGACCACAATCTCGGCCCGCATTCGATCAGCGGCGTCGAGGCAGTGTTCCGCGTGCGCGAACTGGTCGGGTTTCCGATACCGGTCGTCATGCTGACTGCGGTACCGGCCAACGACGTGCTGGCCGAGTTCCAGCGCGTGATGCAGGAGCGCATGGCGCTGAATCCATCGATGGTGCCGGCGATCGCGCGCAGCCGAGTCGAGGAACCGGTCGTGCTGCAGAAGCCGACGACCGCGACCGTGCTGAACACGGCGCTGGCGGAACTGATGGGACTGACGACGCTGCCGCTGGTGCGGCCGGAAGAGCCGACGCTGCCGCTGACTTCGACCAGCGACGCGACCTCGGGCAAGTAGGTCAGTGCCCGCCCGGCCGCCCGAAGGGCACTGAGCGCCCCCTCAGGGGGCAGCGAACGCAGAGAGCGTGGGGGTGATCCATGCTCTAGCCGATGTCGTAGCCGTGCCGCCGTGCGGCGAGCAGCGCCTCGGTCCGGTTCGATGCGCCGAACGCGCGATAGATCGCGGTGACGTGGGTCTTGACCGTGCCCTCGGAGAGCCCGAGCTCACGACAGATGATCTTGATCGGGGCGCCGCGCGCCAGAAGTTGCAGGACCTGTTCCTGCCGCTCGGTCAGTTCGACACGGCTGCTGTCGCCCTCGCGTGTCCGTTCCGGAGACAGCAGTCCCGCGCGATTGACCTCCTCGAGCAGGTCGGCCGGGATGTAAACGCCGCCGGAGAGCACGAACTTGACCGCCGAAAGCAGCGTATCCGACGCCATTGATTTCGGAACGAATCCTGCCGCCCCGAGCTGCAGCACGCGCATCACGTTGCGCTGATCCTGGTTACCCGACAGCACGAGGATCTTGAGTTCGGGCGAATGGCCGACCATCGCCTCGAGCAACGAAGTGCCGGAGACGCCCGGCAATCCGAGATCGAGCACGACGAGGTCGAGGTCGGGCTCCTGCTCCAGCATCTGCATTGCGCCTTCGGCGGTGCGGGTCGTCAGCACCTCGGCCGCTGGGTCGAGGTCGAGGAACAGCACGCTCAGCGCATCGGTGATCAGTGAGTGATCGTCGACGACCAGGATCTTCATTTCGTTGGAGCTTTAGGCGGGGAGCGGAAACCGCGCCATTGTAGACCGGGCCGGCGCCCGCCCATTCGACGAGAAACACGAGGCAAATCAGGGCCGCTTCATTCGTTCCGCCGCGTCGATGCCCGGGCGTGAAGTGCCGGTCAGCCGCCGGCGGATCGAACCTGCTCCGCGATCCGCAGAATCGCAGCGACACTGCGGTCGACGTCATCATCCGTCGTTGCCCAGGACGACACGCTGATCCGCATCGCGGTCCTTCCCTGCCAGACCGTGCCGCCACACCAGCAGGTGCCGTCCTGCTGGACCGCGGCGACGACCGAGCGGGTCGCTTCCGGGGAGCCGAAGGAGACCAGCACCTGGTTCAGCACGACATCGTTCAGGACTTCGTGACCCGCTTTCCGGAGTTCGACCGCAAAGCGCGAGGCGTGCTCGCAGTTGCGGTCGATCAACTGCGCCAGGCCGTCGCGGCCGAGCGAGCGCAGCGCGGCCCAGATCTCGACCGCGCGGGCTCGACGCGACATCTCCGGCACGAACAGGTGCGGATCACGGGATTCGCCCGCGCCCAGATACGCGGCGCTCGACGACATTGCGGCGTTGAGTGCGCCGGCATCGCGGACGAAGACCAGCCCGCTGTCGTAGGGAACGTTCAGCCACTTGTGGGCATCGGTGGCCCAGGAGTCGGCCTGCTCGAGGCCTACGGTCAGGTGTCGTCGGCCCGGCGACGCCGCAGCCCACAGGCCGAATGCGCCATCGACATGCAACCAGGCGCCGGTGCCGCGCAGCCGCGCCGCGATCGCGTCGGCCGGATCGAATGCGCCCGTATTCACGTTGCCCGCCTGGATACAGACGATCGTCGGGCCTTCGATGGCCGGCATGCGTTCGGCATTCATCCGGCCCTGACCGTCGACTGGCACGCGAACGACGCGGTCACGGCCGAGGCCGAGCAGGCCGAGCGCCTTCAGGAGGCTGACATGGACTTCGCCGCCGACGATCACCGTGATCGGGGGCGCGCCGAACAGGCCTTGCGACTCCACATCCCAGCCCAGCTTTTCGAGCAGCGCATGGCGCGCGGCCGCCAGCGCCGTGAAGTTCGCCATCGTCGCGCCGGTGACGAAGCCGACCTCGGCTTCGGCAGGCAGGCCGAGCACCGACAGGAGCCAGGGACGGCAGACCTTCTCCAAAGCGGCACTGACCGGCGAGCACAGCTCGAGGACGGCGTTCTGGTCCCAGGCCGCGGCGAGAACGTTCGCGGCCAATGCGGCCGGCAACGAACCGCCGGTGACGAAGCCGAAGAACCTTCCTCCGGCGCTCGCGATCGTGGCCGGAGAGCCGATCGCATCGAGCTCGGCCAGCACCTGAGCCGGGTCGATCGACGGGCCCTGCAATGGGACTGCCAGCTTCTTCAGTGCTTCGAGATCCGAAGAGGCGGGCGCGACCCGTCGTTCGCGAACCTGATCGAGATAGTGGCTGGCGCGGTTCGCGGCATCCTGCAGCAACGGATTCACGTCGGGCTCCTTTCCGGACGAGGGCGAACCGCCGCGGCCGCGCGTTTCGCAATCACGCGCGCTTCCTCGATGTCCGAGGCGCGTGCGAGCGCGACTCCCATGCGGCGCTTGCGGAACGATTCCGGTTTGCCGAACAGGCGCAGATCGGTACCCGGCATCGCCAGCGCTTCGGCGACGCCGTCGAAACGCATCGCTTCCGCGTCGTGGCCGCCGTAGATCACCGCGCTCGCGCCGGGGTTGCGCAGGCTCGCATCGACCGGCAGACCGAGCAGTGCGCGCGCGTGCAGCTCGAACTCGTTCTGCCATTGCGTGATCATCGTCACCATGCCGGTGTCGTGCGGCCGCGGGCTGACTTCGGAGAACCACACCGCGTCACCCTTGACGAAAAGTTCGACGCCAAAGATGCCGGTGCCGCCAAGCTCGTCGGTCACGAGCTTCGCATAGCCGCGGGCCCGGGAAAGCGCTGTTGCGT
Source organism: Burkholderiaceae bacterium (assembly GCA_036732825.1). Taxonomy (GTDB): domain Bacteria; phylum Pseudomonadota; class Gammaproteobacteria; order Burkholderiales; family Burkholderiaceae_F; genus DAINBQ01. The sequence goes on from DAINBQ010000008.1 coordinate 6,349, forward strand.
CCATCGGGTGCGGCTGCCAGCTTTCGACGTAATCGCCGGCGATCTGCACGTGGCCGACCGGTTCGCAGAAGTGGGTCGCAATCGTTCCATCGGTGGCGAGCGTGCGCACGGTGAGCTGGGTGATCTCGTAATCGAAGTCGATGAATCCTTCGACGATCACGCGGCCCAGCGCGACACGACCGCCTGCGTTCGCGTAGTTCCATGCGGCCTCGACCTGGTCGGTGCGGTCGATCCGGCTCTGGCCTTTGCCCGACGAGGACATCACCGGCTTGATCACGCAGGGCAGGCCGATCGCCTCCACCGCGGAACGCAGTTCGTCGAGCGAGTCCGCGAAACGATACGGCGAGGTCGGCAGGCCGAGCTTTTCGGCGGCGAGGCGGCGGATGCCTTCGCGGTTCATCGTCAGCTGTGCGGCACGCGCGGTCGGCACGACGCGCGCCAGCCCTTCGCGCTCGATCTCCGCGAGCGCATCGGTTGCGATCGCCTCGATTTCGGGAACGACGATGTCCGGGCGTTCGCGTTCGATCAGCGCACGCAGCGCTTGCGGGTCGGCCATGTTCAGAACATGTGCGCGATGCGCGACCTGGTGGCCGGGCGCATTCGGGTAGCGGTCGGCCGCGATGACTTCGACGCCCAGCCGCTGCAGCGCGATGATCACTTCCTTGCCGAGTTCGCCGGCGCCGAGAAGAAGGACCCTCGTCGCTGCGGGCGAAAGCGGCGTGCCGAGCACGGGTGGCCAGATTCGGTTCGATGGGCTCATGAGCCGGGTCGGGGAGGAGCAACGGCTGACTATCGCACAGCTGCCGTGGTGCCCCGCTCGCAGGAAAACAATAGGGATTGTCGAACTTACGTGGAAAGCGGGGCGGCTTTCCGTTCGGAACCCAAGCTATCGGGTGTGGAAAGTGGCCTGGATGGCCTGCAGGTCCGTAGCACCCCGCGTGTGGATCGTTGCCTAGCGTCGTTCGCTTTCTTGTATCTCCTACTACGTCTTTGGAGGGTGCGAGGGGCGGAGTTGCACGCCGTAGCCGCTCGATCCGGCGTCGGAGGTGCGTAGTCGACCCGCTCCGGACATGACGCCCTCCCGATTGCGGACGTGTTGCCCGCACCCGAAAGCAGCCGCCGAACCGAATGACCGCCCGGGATGTCCCCTGTCCGCAGTTCACGACGACCCACGGGGGGACTATGGCTTGCTTAAGATCGGTCGGTCGGTGTGATACGGGGGGACAAGTTGCGGGCGCGCTTTGGCGGCTGGGAAGCCAGCGACGCACGGTTGCTGCGTAACGTCCAGGCCGTGTGCGATTCACAGACATCATTGCACTTCGGCAGCGGTCGCGCCAGAGATTGAGCGATGACGTCGTGCCTTGAAGATTGCTGCCACAGCACGATCGACTTTCCAATCTGCGCACCGCAAGCGCTCTTTTGATCTTCTCGTTCAGTCGTCGCGCCGAAGGGAGCGTAAGACCATAGGCTGACTGTTACTGCCGAGCGTTGTCGAGCCGGTCGAATTCCAGGCCGCTGGCCCCTTGCCCGCGCCCGGTTTGCTTGCGCCGGCCTATCCACGTGAACACCTTGCCGTCGAACCAGCGCGTGCGCTGGAACCCGCGTGTAACGATGGCGCCGGCGCGCGGAACCTGCTCCTGGTGCAGGAAATACGGCTGGCGCACTGTGACGCCATCAAGGCCGACGCGCAACACTGCGCCGCGCGGTTCGACACGGGTGTCGGGAATGGCGTCCGTTAGGCGCTGCATCGACCCGCGCTGCAGGCGGATCAACCGCGTGGAGCCGGGCTGGCGAGTGGCAATGAACGGTATCCAGTTCTCCGGCACAGTGTTGCCCAGCCGGTAGCGGATCGTCGCCTCAGTCTCCTCGGGCGTCACCTCGCTCGGCGGCACTCGCTGGAGGAAGTAAGCGGACATCGCAGTGGCGCGCTCGAAGCCGTCGAGGCCGAGGCCGAGTGCACCGGGGATCCGGTCTTCGACGCCCCACACCATGTTGGTCATCTCGTCGCGCGCGAAGATGATCCGTTCGATGGGCTCACCCTCCTGCGCCTTGGCCAGCGCGGGCGCGAGCAGCAGCCGCGGGTCGACGACCCCGGGCTCGGCGCGCGCACTCAGGCCAAACATCGACCACTTTTGCCAGTCCATGCCCTGATCCTGTCCCGCCGCCCGCACCCGCGTTCGAACACCGAAGACGTCGCTGACGATGAGCCCCTTGATCTGGGCCAGCGAACCGACGGGCAGGTTGTAAGGCACGACAAACCAGTCATTGCCGTAGACCAGCCCGAACTCCGCCAGCAGCAGCAGCGGCAGGTCGGTGGTGCTCGCATTGATGCTGCCGAAATCAGTGCGCCGGTCCTCGAATTCCCACCAGCGCACATTCGGCATGCCGTTGAACTCGATCTGCGTCGGCACGAAGGCCACGGGCTTGCGTGCGTCGAAATTGCCACCGGGAAATTCACCCGTTGGCGAGTCTTCGAGATTGCCGCTTCGGTCCACCTCGAACGCGAACCAGTCGAGACGCCCGTGGTGGTACTGCGCCGCGACCAGCGTGATGCGCTTTTCCTCCGTCACGTCGGCGGGCGCGGACGAGGCGAACTGGTACTCCAGGTAGGGTGGCGCCCAGGCATCTTCCGCCGGCGAGCCGGGCTGCGAATAAAGGCGCTGGAACCAGCGCTGAAAATCGCGTGCCAGGTCTTTCACCGCCTGGCGGAAGGGGGCGGCGACCCGGTCGTCGACGAAGGTATCGAACGCACCGGTGGCGATGGCCTCCTGCAGGCGTCGACCATCGGGCAGCCGGCGGAGCAACGCGACCAGGCACTGCCACGCGGCAGGATCGCTCTGCACATGTGAAGCCTCGAGCCGTTCCGCGTTGCTCGTGCCGTCGTCTCGCACATCGCGAAAGCCATACTCGTCCACGAATATTTCCCGCAACGATTCGCGGCCCGCGGCGCGCAACAGCCGCAGCCAATGCCGGCCCATCCGGGCGCGCAGCGCCAGGTATTCATCCGCGGCGGGCAGCGTCGTCTGCCAGATGGATTCGCGCTCGACCTGCACCTCCAGTGGCGTGCCCTGGTCGTAGGGCACGGCGGGCTGAAATTCCCCGGACTCCGGGTCGCGCGCTTTCACGGCGAAACGGTCGAGACGCGCAGCGTCGATCTGCACGCGTACCTTGGCCGCGGATCCGCCATCGGAGCCCTTGAACTCGCCCAGCTGCCACTGCCGGGTGAGCATCCAGAGCGGATCGCGAATCTCGGCGCGCAGACTTCGGGAGAACTCCGCCTGCCGCGCACGTCCTTCGAGACGATTCCAGAGAGTGATCGCGGGACGGAAGGTATTGCTCAGGAGCTGCAGCTTCAGCGCCGGGTCGATGACTTGTGCCATACCTCAGGGTCCTTCGTTGACGACCATGGACGCCGTTTGCGCGGCCAGGTTGGTGGATATCGTGCCGAACGGGAAGCTGGTGAAGGTGCTGAGCACCGCCGGCAGCAACTGCGCGTACGGAGTGGTTCGCAGGAAGTCCGGCTCGACGGCGCGGCGTTTGGCGCGATCGAAGGTGTCGATCAGCGTGTCCACGAGATCATTCCATTCCCAGTGGCCCTTGAAGGTTGGGCTCACTGCCACGAGCACGCATTGCGGTGGCTCGGTGTTCGGCTGATCGTAGTGGCACGCGATGCCGGTGGTCTCGAAACGGTTCGGGATCACTTCGCTCCATTCGTCGATGAGCAATCCCGCCTGCGCATCGTCCTCGTCGTGGCCCTCGGGCAGTTCCCTGACGATGGACAGGAGCTCGCCGCGCGGCACGAATACATTCGGTTCATCCAGCGCTTCGATCGCTACTTCCGGGTACTCCACGGCGATCCAGTGCGCCTTCTTGTCGAAGGGGAGCTGCAGCGGCTGCAGCGCTGCCGGTTCACGGTCGAACAGCGAGCCATAGGTGTGCAACTCGTCCAGCAGGCGCGATGGGGCACGCACTGCGGCGACTCCCTGCAACCACTCATCGACGGCCAGGCTGCGCCAGTCGGAGATGGTCGAGCCGGTGGCCTCTGCCGCCAGTCGCGCCTGGGAGAATCGCAGCAATCCGGCCTCGGGCTGTGCGCCACTCGAGAACGCACGCGCCGCCGCAAGTTCGATGCCATTTCTGAATTGGAACGTGGGCGTCAGGCGGAATGCCTCACCGAGCAACAGCGCGGCGGCGCGCTGCAGGATGCCGGCCTTGTCTTCGGCGGTCAGCCGGTTGCGCTCTTCATCGGTCAGTCCGCTGAATTCGCTGAGTGCTGCGGCCTGCTCGCGCCGCGCCACGCCCTGTTCGTGGACCTGGAATCCCTGTCGGATGATCGACTGTCGCGCGCGCAGTAGCGAGAGCACGGACTCGGGGGAATCCGACGAAGCCTTTGGCGCAAGCGGCTGCCTTGGAAACGCATTTGCGACACCGAAGTCCGCGATGCCGATGAGTGCGTCGATCAGCCCGTCATAGTTCACGCCCTCGAGATCGGGTACTTCGGCGGGGTCTTCGTTCAACGCGCCTTCTGGAACGTCGTTCAGTGCGAACTGCAGCGGGCTGAGTCTCGACTCCAGCTTGGCGCCGGCAACATCGAGTGTCTCCTTCATCTGCTGCAGGTCCCAGTCCTGCAGGTTGCCGCCCCGTGCCGGGTCGGTGTTTTGCTCCGACGGCAACTGGTAGTCGCCGGCGCCGAGCGGGCGGCAGGTCGTGACGATCCGGCGCAAGGTACGCAGCAGCGGCAGCATCTCGAACCAGGTACGGACGTCGAGTGGGAACCCATCGCGATTCATGAACAGGATGGTGGTGCGGCCTCCCGCATCGAATCCGGGATCGGCTGCCTTGCGCGCGACCCGGTAGGCCCGATCGATACGTACTTCGAGTTCCGTCAGATCGTTGACCTGGCGCTTCCCCTCCATGGCCCCGGCTTCGTCGTTGACCAGGTAGATGAGGTCGATGGGCTGCAGGCCGAGGTCGGATAACGCAACGGGCCGTGTAACGCCGTCCCGGTCGTACGTCACCGTGAATCGCAGGGATTGCGGTGGCCCGATGCGCTCCGCCAGCCACTGGTTCAATCCCGGCACCGCGAGCGAACGCGGTGACTCGGGCGAGCCCCAGGGGCTGGCGACAGTGCCGGTCTGAAGGTGGATCGCGATCCGGTGGTTCACGACGGCGCCACCGCGCGGTGTGTTGATGACCTCCGTCTCCGGCGGCGCGTGCCCTTCCGACATCGCCTTCAGCGTGGCGCCGGCACGCTCGTAATTTCCCTGCGTTACCTGGAACACGCCTTCCGCCAGCGTGAGATCGGAGATCGCATCGAGCGTCACGGCGAGATTCTCGACCTCCTTCACGATGGCCTGGCCGGCAGCGCTGGCCACATCGGGAAGTCCTTCGACGCCGTACGGATAGGCGAGCGCAGGCTTGGTCAGGAAGACTGCCTCGAGCAGCGCGTAACCGTCGACGACCTGGTACGCCTCTTTCAGATCGATGGATTCGTTGCTCGCATCCGGAGTGATCCTGTCGGCGACCAGCGGGTACTTCTTGCGGAAGGCCAGGATGAACTGCGCCAGCGCCACGCCTTCGATGATGTAACGGTCGTGCAGCGCGCGTTCGAACTGAAACCCCAGCAGGGCGCCGAGATCCTGGCCGTTGCGCACACCTTCGAGGAAGGCAACCGCGGTGCGCACGCGCTCCGAGGTCAGGTTGACGGCGAAATGATCGGCGTTCTGCTGATCGGCGTGCGTCACGTAGCCGTTGCGCAAGACCGCGGCCGCGACCGCATGGTTGATCGAGGGTCCGTGGATGTAGCCGCCGTTGTTTGGTTGCTCGACCACGGCCACGCCATCTTCGCGCAGATCGACGGGAATCTGCTCCTGCGGCACAACCGCCGCCGGTGGCGCCGGCCGCAGGTTCTCGAGCCAGCCGTAGGCGCCGAGGTGCACGCCGCGCCTGGAAACACCCTCCGGGTTGTGGCGCATCCTGTTGAGCGCATCGAGCCGGCGCGCGAACAGCGCGGATTGCCACGCGTCGAGTCGATACGAGCAGAGGTCGATGTGCTCGGCCGTCAGGCGCTCCAGGTCGGCGGTGGACAGATGCTCCAAGTCCGCAATCGACTCGCGCACTTCGCGCAGCAACTCCGCCGCGGGACGCGCGAGTCCCGCCGGCGTGGCCAGGAAGTCGCCGATCGCGAGGTTCACATTGCCGAGCTGCGGCATCACCCGGTTGACGCGCGCCTCCATGAACTCCCACCGCGTCACGGTCCGGCCGGCTTCGACGTTGGTGAAGTCCTGCTCGCGGCGCACGGCGGCGTCGACCAGCTGCAGCTCTTCGTACAACTTCATGGTCGCGTCGTGACTGGCGAGCAGCAGCGAGCGATGCAACAACCGGTAGAGCAACGCCGCCGGCGCCGGCAGCGCCGTGCCATCAGCCTTCACGAATGTCTGTTGTTTCAGCGTGTCGAGCGTGCTGCCGACGATCCAGCCGATGTAGTTCCGGTCTTCGGCCTCTTCGGACTCGTCTTCGCCTGCTGCGACCGAATATTTCGCCGGCAACTCCGCGTTCTCCGCCAGCTTCTCTTCGTCGGCCGTAGTTACGTCGTCGATCAGCGGCCCATTCAGCGGCGAGGTCGTGCTTGAGAACAGCAGGCCAAACAAGTTCGGCAGACGCGGAAACTGGAAACCGAGCTCGTTCAATAACTGGATGCCGCGCGAGGAGATGTCGTGGAAGTAGCGGACCATCGGATTGTCGCCACCGAAATTCCCGCCGATCATCAAGTGCGCGAGATTCCACAGGAAGGCTTGGTACGTGCCGATGCGCCGCTGGTAGTCGACGGAAGTCGCCTGCAACCCGAGGATGTTGAGCAGGTGCGCGAACGAGTCGCCCGGCGCATCGACATTGGACACCTGGCCGGTGAGCTGTTGCCATTGTGTCTCGACCTTGGTCAGCACCTCATGGACCTGGCGCAGGAACACCGCTTCGTCGCCATCTATCTTCTCGTTCACCTGCCAGCGATTGAAGGCGCTGGTGACCAGTGTGCCGTAGGGCTGCTTCCCCACGCGGATTGCCGGCAGGCTGCCGCGCGCGACCACATCCGAGGTGAAGAACCGCCGCACCCGATCGTTGTCGGCCGCATTGGTTTCGAGCAACTCCTCGAGGAAGTAGCCGATGGTGGTCGGCCACAGGGCGCGGTTCATGAGCTTCGCCTTCGCGACGTCGCATTGACCGGCGTTCGCTAGGATGGCGAGGCGCTCGTAGTCGACGTCCCAGGCCTCGGCCAGCCTCTGTGCGTCGGTTTTCTCGAGATCCTCCGCCGCCGGAGGGACGGGTGTGCCCGTCTCCAGCGCAAAACTCGCATCACCCTCCGCATCGTCCGTCGAGAACCCGGACGGCGCATCAGCGGTGTGATTAGTCGGAGTGCCCTGCGCGATGAAGCCCATACCGACGGGTGAGTAGTGATGGTTGTCGATCAGCTCTTCGAGCAGTAGTTTGTGATCCGACGGTTCGCCGGACACGTGAATGCCGAGCACCATCAGCCGGTCGAAGCCCGCGCTCGCGAACGGCTCGGGCAAGGGCACGCGCAGCGCCATGCCCACTTCGATCGCGGCCTCGAAATCCCAGATCCAGGCAAAGTCCTCGCCGACAACCAGGTCACCGGCGTTCTGCGCCAGCTCGGATTCGAGTTTCTGGGGATTGGGTCCGAGGATCAGCGTGCTGGGCACAGCGTTCGGAAAGGGGAACTCGCGCCTGATGCCGTCGGTGACGCCGATCAGCACGAACCGATCGGGCATGACGCCGCTGCGCGGTGCGCGGCTCCAGCTTTCGGGCTTCAGCGCTTCGAGGTCGAAGCCCAGGTACATGAGCACGGCCGTGCTCACCTGTTGGGCAATCGCCTGCCGCGACGCGTCGGTGAGGTCCTCGTCCTGCTGCAGCAGGGTGGTCACAGGATCCCGGATGGCCACCACGTATGGATGGGAGTCGCCGAGCAGCGCCAGGATCGCGGAGCGCTTTTCGGATGCCGAGGTCTGCAGGTCTTTCAGCAGGCCCAGAATGCGCGCGCGGGCGATGAATGGCAGGTGCGGGTTCTCGGGCCTGGCCACGGCGCGCCGCCGGATCTCCGCGGCGATCCACCCCGCCCGCGTGCCGCCATAGGCATTGGCGAAAGATCGCCACGCGCCCTCTTCGATGCGCTCGCGTTCGTCCGTATCCGGCAGGGAAGCGGCGCTCAAACTCGTGGACCAGTACTCGACGCCGGTGTCGGCTTCATCCCGAGTGAGCTCCTTTTCGTGCGTGTGCACGGCGATGTCGTCCGGATAAACCCGAACCCACAGTTCGCGCCCGTTCGCGCCCGCCATGAATCGCGTTTCGATGCGCAGCGGGAACAGCACGCAGGGGAGGGCATCGTCGAGTCGCGCGACGAGTTGCTGCGGCGACTGCTCGAGCACCAGCCCGCCGACCAGCGTCGTGAGCCGATCATTCAGCGATCCGATGTCGGCGCGCTGCCGCACCACCGACTCATTCAATTGCGCAATGTCGCGCTCCAGCGCGGCGGCCTGCTCGGCGAAGGCGGTCCCCTGCCGCCGCAACGCCGCGAGCTGAAGCTCACGGGTGCGCACGCGATTCTGCTGCGCGAACAAGGCGTCGTCCGCGGCGCGGATCGACTCACGAACCTTGCGGATATCGTCGAGCAATAACGCGCTCATGGCAGCATGTCCGCGGCGTGGAAAGCGACCATCACCGGCACCTGATAGAAGATGTAGGCCACGTCCGCGCCATTCCGCCCCCACCTGAACTGGCTGTCGGGTTGCGCGGTGATCGCCGATTCATCCGGCACGTGCACGCCGAAGTCGACGCACCCCAGCGTTTCCGATTGGGCGAGATGTTCCCAGGCGAGCTCGTTCCAGTTCGTCGGCGTGGCGGGCGATTCATCATTGAGGTCGTCCAGTCCGAAACGCGGCTCGCCGGGACGCTCCTGGATCACGAAGAACCAGCCCGGATTGTCGACGGCTGGATCCGCATCGCCCTTCACCTTGCTGGAGGTCAGGTCGAAGCCGAGGAAGCGTACGTCCGGATCGATCTCCGCTTTGAAGATCGGTGTCTTGATGAACTGCTGCGGATTGCTCTCATCCAGCACGCGCAACTGGCGACCCTGGTCGTCCGTGATCCATTTCGCCTGCTGCGCGTAAATCACGGCGGTGGGGTATTTCTTGAGGAGATCGCCTCGCACCACCAGCACCAGCCGCGCTTCGCCGGGCTCGGCGCCGGTGGGCAGCGGGCGGTTGGCATGAGTGGGATCGCCGAGCTGCGTCTCGCGTCCCCAGGTGTGCACCTTCGAGATGTCGAGCAGATCCTCTTCGGCTTTCGCCGGCGGCTTCGAGGCATCCCGCTCGATGGTGTCGCCGACGTCCCAGAACTGGCGAAAGTAACTGCCGCGCTGATCGGTCGGGAACTGACGCCACAGCAGCTCGCGGCCCATCTCGTCGTTCAATCCGACCATGTACGCCTCGATGAATCGCTGATTGGTTTCCAGCAGCGAGATGGTGTTGTTGGGAATCAACCCGAGATTCGGCGCCAGGAACTCGGCCGAGATGTCGCGCAGCGCGCGATACATCGGCTCGGCGAACACGGGATGCGCCATCACCGTCACCAGCGTCGGCTGCGGCCGCAGATATCCGTCCTTGATGCTGGCGGGGATCTTCAGCAGGAATTGTGCGCGCCGGGTCACGCTGACTGCCGGATCGATGGCCTGTCTCAACTTCGTGACCGCGTTTTCCAGTTGCAGCGGCGGCGGGATCGGTCGTGGCGGAGGGGCCGAGCTATACACGTTGAATGCATCCTTCAGAGCGACGCGAAAGTTGGCCGCTTCGGCACTGTCCGCTCTGCCGGCGTCGGGGACCGCGGGCATCTCGACGCCGAAGTCGGTGAGCGCAAAATTCGCCCGCGGCGCGATCCTGTCGACGGCGGCAAGCGTGAAGGATTTTTCCTGGAAGGCTTCTCGCAGCGTGTCCGCCTCTTGCACTCGTTGTGCCAGCCGCCGGAGGGCAAACCAGACGCCGATCAACGCGATTCCGAGCACCGCGAACCCGATCGACAGCAACCCGAGCGCCAGCGCAACGATGGCTAACACTATGAGAATCGTCAGCGCTCCGCTGCGCAGCAGGCGGAGCAGCCATTCCGGCAGCGGCGGTGGCTCGATCGAATTCGCGGCGTCGTCGAGCGCGATCTGGCCCGTCGGATCGGGCGGTGCCGGCGCGGCCGTCAGCGAACCGTCGTTCAGCTTCGCGAGTACCTGCTGCGGTCGCGGTGCTTCGGCCGGAACCACTTTTTTCATGATGGCGCCGCGCGGCCGCGCAATCTTGCGAAAGCCGGGATCTAGGGCCGCGCGTGGCAGGCGGCTGCCCGCGACCTGCATTGCAATCGTCGTCGGGCTGCCGAGAATCCTGGCCTGCACCGCGTGCGTGAACATCAACAGCTGGTCGGTGGGCTGCGGCAGCACGTGTCTTTGGTAGCTCACGAAAGAACTCATCCACGCAAGCTGAAGCTGGCGGATCTTCTGGTTGGTCTGCGCCAGTTCGCCGAGCTGTGCCCATGCCTGCTGCATGAACTTTTCCTGCTCCTTCTGTATGACTTCGGTGCCCGCGCCGGCCGGTGTTCGCAGACGCGGATCGCGATTGAGCTCATTCACCCAGCCAACACCCGCGAGCGCCTCGAGGCGCTCGGCCCTCGCATACCACCTGCCATAAAGCGGCGGGCTGACGATGGGATCGGGATGAGCATCGACGGAGGGCTGCTGCAGATCGAACTGCAGATTGACCTTCTGTTCGAGCTGCTGCAGGAATCGCCCGGCTGAACCCGCCGGCGGATTGTTGAAGTTGGTTCCGGGCGGCGGCCATTGCGCCGGTGACGGTTCCATCTCCGTGCTCTTGAGAGCTCCTTCGAGGCCCATCACACGCAGTGAGCCCGACATCCCTTCGACCTCGTAACCGGGGTTCTGCATGTCCATCGAGCGCACGCCGACCCGTTTGTCCGCGGGACGCGGATCGAGCAAGTCGACGAGGAATTCGAAGTCGCCCTTGTCCCCCGTCCGGAAAAACCAGCGGAAGTAGACAGGGTGGAGGCGCTGCCCATTCGCCCACGAGCAAAGCTGTCCGCTGCTGCCCTGCGGAATGTCGAGCCCCAGCCCCGCCAGCCGCCCGGTTTCGAAGGCCGGGATCACGAAGGCGTGGTACGCCGTGCTCTTTTCGAGCTTGCGCGCGCACAGCAGGCGCGAGGAGGCGACGTCGGGATTTACCCCAAGCGTCTGCTGCAGGTTCTGCTCGACGGCGGCTACCTCCTGGGCGGACTGCGTCTGCAGCGAGTTGCCGATGATGTTCTCGCTGACATGCACATGCGCCCACGCCCAGGTCTGCTCGGGACGCCCGAATATCAATCCGGGATCGAGACCTTCCAGCAGCTCGAAGGCGGGCAATGGGCCGCTGCGCCTGGGCTCGAGGAATTCGCCTTCCTTGAGCACGACCAGGAAGATCCACGGACGCAGGCGGCTTTGCTCGAGCGTGTTGGCCGCGGTGGCCGGAGTAAAGCGCCAAGGGAAATCCTCTTCGTAGAATTCGATGTAGGGAAGGTAGTTGGCTTCGAAGTCGGTCACCCAATTGCGCGGTTCTGTCTTGACGATGGCACGTGGGTTGATGCCAATGACATCGCCAGGCCCGAGCACCTCGATATCCTTGCCAATCGGTTCGGCGTTGATGTTGAAGCCCACCGAGACGGTGGCGCGCTCGGCCGCGGCACTGCCCGAGCCGAGATCGTCGGGCACGGTGATATCGGCGCTGAGACCGCGCCGCGTCCAGGGGAGAAAGGTGTAGTTGCGAAGCGTGTCCATGGATGGTTTCCTCAGCTTTGCCCCTGTCTCATGCGCTCAGCTCGAACGCGGGCACAACCTGCAGCGACCCGCGCAGCGCCGGATTCGCGGCAATCAGCGCATCGCGTCGCCGCAGCGCCGCGATCTCGGTGGCGGCGACGCTGTCCGCGTCGAAGGGCCGCAGGTCCTCGGTGTGCACGATGGCGAACGATTCCTGTCGCAGGTTCACTTCTTCGGGCGCGCGGGCGGATTTTTTGCGTCGTGCGAACGAGAGCTCGGATTTGGCGATGGCGCCTTTGAGCGCCCAGGCGTTGAAGGCGAAGCTGTCGAGATCGAACAGTCCCGGCGCGGGTGGCTCGGCGAGCCGCTGCGCGCGCGCCGCATCGATGTACTTGAGCTCGTATTTGACTTCGCGCGCCGCCGCGTAGCCGGCGCGCAGGCGCTGCTCATCGCCCACGCGGATGCCGCTGGCGAAGGACTTGAAGGAGGGGCTGGCGAGCTTGTCCGCATCGCTCAAGTCAAAGAACTGCGCCGGCGCGAAGGACTCTTGGGCCTGAAGCGGTTGGCCTTGCGCATCGCCGTTTACCGTCACCGCGCCGATCGCGAAGGTGCGTGCATCGGCGGGGCGCTGCGCGCCGATCCGCTCGATCGCGATATTGAGCGGTACCACCTTCTGGCTGATCGCCACGGTGCCCACCGGATGCACCCGCACCGCCGCGGTGACCGGCAGCTCCCGCAGGCTCTCGAGCCGATGCCGCTGCGCGGGCTTCTCATCCACCCAGTTGTCGCGCGCCTCGAGCGCCTGCTTCACCAGCGGCAGCACCGCCACATCCGGCAGCGTGGTGTTGCGCGTCTCGCCGAAGGTCTTGCTGAAGCGGATCTTCACGGTGAGGAACCAGCACAACTTCAGCCGCGCATCCCCCTTGGCCTTCCAGGGGGTCGGTCCCTCAAGCGTCAAGGTGAGGTTGATGCTGGCGATGCTGGAGCTGCCCACCCGCAGCGCCAGCATCGCCGTCACTTCGGCGATGAAGTAGAAGGGGTTGAACTGGAACAGCACATCGAAGGACAAAAAGCCGTAGGCGTTGAACTTCCACGCCGCCGCATACAGCTCCAGCCGCGCCCCGAACTGCGCGGTGTTGGAGGTGAGCGCGAAGTAGGTCTCGAGGGTGAGCCGCGGGTTCTCCCCGCTCACCAGCGACAGCGTCAGCCGCCGCAGGGTGGGCAGGTTCATCGGCGGGGGCTGATACGCCGGGTGAAAGCCGCCGACGGTGGTGAGGAAGTTGGCGTTCTCGCCCCAGTACAGGCGCATCGCCATGTCGCCGCTCAAGGTGAACGACAGCAGCCGCGAGTCAAAGAGCGAGGCGTCGAAGGAGAAGCGTTCCTGCTCGAAGTCGATCACCCCGAGGAAGTTCACCTGCAGACGCAGGATCGCGGTGCGCTCATCCGGCAGGATGCCGCGGATCACGCCCAGGATCATCAGCCGCACGGGCTCCGGCACCTCCAGCAGCAACCCCACATCCGCCGTCAGTAGCGTCGGGGTGCCCCAGCCGATCTTGGCCATCGGGCCGAAGATGAACCGGCCGCGCGCCGCCGGGAACACCTGCCGCAGATCGCTCAGGATCCGATCGGCGTTGGCGACGATGTCAGTGGGGAAGAGCAGGTTGGCGAGCGTCTGGTCGCGCAGTCCGCTCACCAGTCGCTCCACGTTCGCGGTGCGATGCAGCCCTAACAACCCGCCGACGCCGTTCAACGTGAAGCCGAACCCGAGCTGAATCGGGGTGAACTCCGCGCTGATAACGATGATGAGCGAGAAGCCCGGCTGCCCGCCCGGAAGCTTGGTCTCCAGCACCCCGAACGCCTTGAGCGTGAACTGATCCTGGAACTGCAGCTCCAGCATCCCCGAGTAGCGCGAGAACTCCGGCTCAAACCCCAAAAACCCGCCGCCCTTGAAGCCACCCCCATCCACCAAAAGCCCCAGACCAGACGGGGGCTTGAAATGCGGTGACAGTCCGAACAACCCGAGGTTGCCCCGTTCGAACGAGAGGTCGGTGTCGAGACCGACGCGTTGCACCGTGACCTGCAAAGGCCCAAGACTCAGGTGGCCGCTGATGGAGGATTCGATCTGCAGGCCCGCGTCCGCCAGCTTCACGCCGAGCGTGATGCTGTCGAGCGAGAACGGTCCGAAGTCGACATGCGTCGGGATCGTGACCAGCAGGGCGGAACTGCCGTGAAAATAGATACCCTGCGCGCTGTTCCAGCCGATGCGCAGGTCGCTGGTTCCCTCCAGTTTCTTCTGCGCGATGCTTTCCTTGAGGAACGAATCCGCCTCGCCGAGCGACAATGTCAGGCGCGCGCCAAGAATGCCGAACTCAACGAAGCTTTCAGGTGCGCGATCGGAGTGCTTCTCGACTCCGCCCTGCACGTAGACCTGCTGCGCCAGCAACCCGACTCCCCCCGGCAATGAAATCAGCGCTCTCGGTTCACTGGTCGGCGAGCCGCGTCTCAATCCGAGAGCGAAGCGCCCGGTGATGGCCTCGCTCACGCCGGGAGCGTTCCGCACTTCCAGGTCGCTGCCGGCGCGTAAGATCAACGCAAGCCGGCCCAGCAAGTCTCCTTCGGCCGCGATGTCGAGGAAGGCATCATTGAACGCCAGGAAGGGGAAGCTCGCTTCGATCTGGCCCTGGATGACGGGCGCGAAGCCCAGGCCACCATCGGTGGCGCCAACCGATGAGGGGCGCACTCCGAACACCGCGCAGCCGAGCTTGAGGTCCGTGATCTCCCCGAGACGCTCGTACAGCGTCACCATCATCTGCAGGGCGGGTTCGAGACTGGGGTCGGGCGGCGGCGGGCCGAGCAGTGCGGCCTCGACGCGCGGATTCATCAGGCTCAGATGGACCGGCAGACCCAGCAGGCGCATCACCTGGCTGGCACGGCTGATCAGCAGGGCATCGGAAAACTCCGCTGTGCCCCAGCCGTACGCCGCTTGCATGTGCGCCGCAGGATCGGTGAGGAACGCCTTGATGTGGTCGTAGTGGACGATGCCGCGCAGGTGCTCGAGCTGGAAGTTAGGCGCATCTTCCGCGAAGTGCTTGAACTCGATGATGTTGAGGAGGGTGAGGATCGCCGTGGTCAGCGGCGAGTGCTCGGAGAGTCGCGTGATCAACAGCAGATCGAACAACCGGCGAGGCAGCTCCCTGTGAATGTTGGTGCGGTCGACGTAGTCGCCGAAGCCGCCCAGCGTCGCGGGCAGGGCCGCGGCAAGCTCGTCGATATGGTCCGCCATGACGGCGGTCGCGATGGCTAGTTCGGCGATGCGCGGCGCCATCACCAGCTCGTCTTCGAGCTCGCTCTCCGTCGACTCGACCACCACGCGCAATTTTTCCAGGAATACGGTGAAGTCGAGCGCGGAGAGTCCGATGTCATCAAGGCCGGGCGGCAGCGCCCAGCCCAGCGCATTGACCATGCCTTTCGCGCCGGCCCCCAGCTGCGTGACGTTATTCAACGTCGCGACAACCTTGCCGAGCTCCGTGGTCAGCGTTTGGATGGTCGTCGGCACGGGGGGCGTTTCTACGGGTTCACGGTTGTATGGCTTCTCTGAACTGGAATGGCATGGTCTCGCCGCGTTCCTTCAGGCGAATGGCCGCCGTTGGCACTCCAATGTCTTTCAGGTTTGCCTCGAAGTCGCGTTCGGGCGACCACGTGAGCACCTTTTCCGGAAACACCGTGGGAAGCGTTTCTTGAAGGGCTCGGTCGCGAATTTTCGTGCAGTAGGTGTGCGCCGCGTGCTTCCAGTGGCCCACCCAGCCCCCCTCGCGTGGGCGCGCGGGTGGCGGCGCCGCGCCTAGGTGCTCGGTCCACAGCAGGTTGCGCAGCTCCTTCACCTTGCCCGATGCCGGCTCGCCGGCAATTCCGTCGTAAACGACCAGATCGATCTCCGGATGACGCGGAGGCTGAAGGTCACGAAACGGGCTTGCATGCTGCGAGTAGCGCGCGAACTCCCTGCGCGCGGCGTCGCGCATGAAAGGCCCGATGTCCGGTATCACGAACCCCGCGAGAAACATCGTCAGCAGCAGCGGCAGCCACAGGATGAACATCGCGGCAACGAAGTCGCCTTCGTCGAGCAGTTCCAGGATGGTGCCCGGCAGGATGATTCGCCATTGCCGCGCGTTCATCGATGCGCCATCGACGTTGGCCGTTCCAATGGCCACCCACAGATCGTCGACGATGCAAACCTTGCTGTGCACGTAGATAGGCGCGACTTCCAGCCGCGGATTGATCGGATCGCAGCTCCACATCGTGAATGCGGCCACGCGATTTTCTCCGCCTGCGGCGATCAGATCCTTGATGAGTCCCGTCTGTTGCGCGTGATAGCCGCCGATATCCGGGCGCGGGTTGATCACGATGATTACTTCGAGATCTTCTACCTCCTCCATGCGCGCCTTGATCGCCGTCACGATCTCGGGGCTGTTGAAATACTGGTCCTCTATGTAGATGTATTCCTCGGCCTTCATGATCGCGCGCTGGTAGGCCTCCAGCACTCCGGTCTCACCATGCGGCAGCACCTCGGCGTTCGCGTGCGGGGTCGTGAACACATTGCCGGGCAGTGTCCTCAGCACCTGCACGGAAGCAGTGGGACCGGGGCCGCTGATTGGTAGGGCCTGATTCGCAAGCGCGGGCGGATTCTCGTTGTGCGCACTCCAGATCGTTGAGAACGTTTCGTCGATGAACCGGACGCACGGACCCTCGACCTTCAGGCTCGCGTCGTGCAGGAGACCTCTTTCGCCGTTGCGGCTTTCCGGATTCATCACGCCATGGTGGCCGTCGCGGAGCAGGTGATCCGTGCCGCCGAAATATCCCTGCTTCATCGTGGAGCCCACCAGATAGGCCGTCTTGCCATCCAGCAGGATGAACTTCACGTGCAGGAGTTGGGTGCTCTTGAAAGTGCCGACGTGGACGTTCGAGCCCTGAAAAAATTTTCGCAGCTCGTCCGCACCATCGGCCTTGTCGAACAGGCTGCCGATGCCCCCGCCGATGTTTTCTTCCAGCTCCCAGACGAGCACGTGGACCGGAACATTCTTCGCCGCCTGCGCCTTGAAAATCTTGCCGAGCCTGTCGACGATGACGACGTCTGGCCTCTCGACTGTCTTGGAGTCCTTGTCGGTCGGGAACGTGAAGTGGGAAATGAGCTCACCGTCGAACGCCATGTTGATGAGCTTGATCGAAGAGACCGCAGGTGGGGGCGGAGGCGGAGGCGGAGGCGGATGTGTGGGCAACACCGGACGTGGCGGGAGGCCGCGGCGGGCGTCCTCGTTGACAGCGGGAAACACGGCGGCGCCGTCGACCAGCCAATCGATCTTGTTGCCTTTCGTCAGCCGCACCGCGGTGCCACTGCCCGGATTCAGCGTCGTGTGTGTAACCAGCCAGTACGGATCTTGTCTTCGCTGCGCGTCGGAAGCCGTTTTAGGGACACGGATATTGCGGGCGTGAATCTTGATGTCCGGGACGGCGAGCACCGGGTCGGTAACGCCATCCTCTTTTTTCGTCTCGTGCAGCAGCCGATCGCCGGCGCCGAAGACTCGCACTTCGATATCCGGATTTTCTCCGGTGAGCCATATTCGATACTTGCCCGGCTCGTAGGAAATCGTGTAACGACCGTTGCCGTCGGTGGTGTCGGTGCCGAGGTGGTTCTCGATGGCGAGCGGATCGATATCGTAGGCCTTGACCGTCAGGCCCTGGATGCCCGTATTGGTCTCGGCATCTACGACCAGGCCTGTAACTCCAGCGTTGGCCATGCGACGCTAGGTCCTTTTCTGGAGGACGAGGTGCACCCGCTGGGCGAGTGCGCCTTCGAAGAAGTGTCCGATGCCCTCGGCCAGACGCTCCTGTCCGTCAGCCATAATTGGCCGTGCGCTCTGGAGTCCTCATAGGTGCTCCTAGTCCTGGCCATGCAGTGAAAGCAATTGCCCGGAGGCGGAGGGCACCGCCGGGAGCGACGCGCGACAATTGCAAGCGACCGGAAACGCCTATCAACTGAAACCTTGCGGCGATTCGCAGTCGTTGAGCTAGGTCCCTAAAGCGATGCTGACCTCAGCCAGAGGCAGCAGTCGGCGGAGTCTGCGCTCCGGCTTCAACTGTTGCAATGACCTTTCGACGTCGGTTGGGGTCACTCTTCTAAGTGGCGATCGTGTACCGACGCGACGAGATTGGTTGCCCCCTCAGCTGCTGCGTTGCATGATCGCTTGGTGTCGCCTCGAACTGCGTATTTCGGCGATGCTCGCATGCTCATCACGGATCCGCCTTCCGGCACTGTCGCGAGCCGGCCGAGTTTTGTCGATGGGCGTGATGTCCGATCTCAGGCGGAATTTCGTGACCGCTTGCGGGTGATCTCGAAGGTCAGCTTCGGGGATGTGCGACCAGCTCGCCGCAGTTCACCATGCCTGACGGCAGCAAGGCCGCAACCGTTAAGTGCAACATCGATAACTCAAAGTGCTATGCGCAGGCCAGCGAAATCTGTGGCGGTGGTAAGTACCGCGTCCTCGACAGCGAGAGTCATGCGGGCGGGTTGGTGGCTGATTGGATTCCGGGTCCCGTAACTTGGTACACGTCACGGACAAACACTTCGACCGCCCATTCGTCCCACCCCAGAGACTCTCGGTACACGTTCGGCAACTCGTCAAACACGACGACGATGTCGAGATCGGAGGTGGCGGTCTGTTCACCCCGGATCACCGACCCGGCAAGAAAGGAGATAGCGGCCGACGGATTATCGTCTGGCGAGTAAGTCCCTCGCGACAGCGACCGGATCTCTTGTGCGGAATTCGCCCTTGGATTGGAGCGCGAAAATATCTCAGTATTGGGCGGCGCGAAATGGCGGCTTTCAGGCGTACTTGGCGTGCGCCCCGATAGTCCGGTTATGGCCCGCACTCGGTCTGATCGTCGCCCGGCCCAATCGGGACTTCCATTCTGGCTTCCTTCCGTTTCAGCCGACCCCCAGTGGAGACATTCGACAGGGTCGTAGTCCCGGGCTCGCACATCACGCAACCCGAGGCCGAGGGCAAAAGACCGACGCCGCAGTCCGCCTGACCCGAGCACGCAGAAATCGGCATCATGGAAGGGAGACGTCGGCGACCTCGCTGCTGACGCAATGAGCGAGTCCACGTCCGTGGAGCGACGAAGTCGCCGCACCGAGAGGTCGAACGCAAGCGCTAGGTCGCGCACGGTTGAACACCACGTGGCTAACGTGCTGGCGAAAGTCGGCGTCCCATCGGCGCACGAGCTGCTCAAGTTGTCGAATATTCGACAAACAGCAGAAAACTAAGTAGCGCCACAGCAAATCCAGGTGCGAGTGCGGATTTGCTTCACGCAATGCGCACCTAGCCTGCTCTCATCTGCCGTCGCCAAGGCAGTTCGGGAGTAGGCACATGAAACTGCAAGTTTTCAACGCAACACAAGCGCCGGTTCGATGAGGATCCTGTTCATCACGTCGGCGCACAACAGCCTCAGCCAGCGGCTTCTGATTGAGCTCAAAGAGCAAGGTCATGCCGTTTCGGTCGCCTTGGCCACAAGTGACGAAGCCATGCTAAGCGCCGCTGGAGAACACGCACCTGAACTCATCATCGCGCCCATGCTCAAGGTCGCGATCCCGAAGATCATTTGGGCCCACCACACTTGCCTGATCGTCCATCCGGGCGTCAAGGGTGATCGCGGACCTTCATCGCTCGATTGGGCGATCGCGACGGGTGAGGCGTGCTGGGGTGTAACCATCGTGCAGGCCGCGGCCGAGATGGACGCGGGGCCGATCTGGGCGTCGTACACCTTTGCCCTCAAGGACCCGCCAAGCACGAAAAGCAGTCTGTACCGGCACGAGGTCACCGAGGCCGCAGTGCGTGCAGTGCTCAAGGCCGTGGCGCGCTTCGAGTCGAGACAGTTTCAGCCGGAGCCTCTCGACTACGCCCGGCCGGATGTGCGCGGCCAACGGCGGCCGCCGATGCGGCAGAGCGACCGCAAAATCGACTGGACATGCGATACGACCGCGATGATCGTACGGAAGATCCGCGCCGCCGACAGCGCACCGGGCGTACTCGATGCCTCTATGGGTCAGCCGTATTTCCTCTACGGCGCCCACGAGGAGCAGCGTTGGCGCGGCGCGCCGGGCGAGGTCCTGGCCAAAAGGCACGGCGCGATTTGTCGCGGCACAGTTGACGGCGCCGTCTGGATCACCCATCTGAAGCCGAAGGACAAGGACGGGGTTGCCGGCATCAAGCTGCCCGCGGTTCAGGTTCTCGGCCGCCGAGTGCAAGGCATTCAGACGTCCACGCTCCCGATCGCGGCAACGGTCGACCACAAGACTTACCGCGAGATTCGCTACGCGGAGCGGGATCAGGTCGGCTATCTACATTTCGACTTTTACAACGGTGCGATGAGCACCGAACAGTGCATTCGGCTGCGCGATGCCTTTCTGTTTGCACGCGGACGCCCGACCCGGGTGATCGCGCTGCTGGGCGGAGAGGGTTTTTTCTCGAACGGAATCGACCTCAACACGATCGAGGCAGCCGCCAGTCCAGCCCGCGAGTCATGGCACAACATCATCGCGATCAACGATCTAGTGCGGGAGATCCTGCACACGAACTCGCATCTTGTCGTCGCTGCGCTGCGCGGCAACGCGGGCGCGGGGGGTGCGATGCTCGCGCTCGCGGCCGACTACGTGTACGCGCGCCGCGGCGTGGTGCTTAATCCGCACTACAAGGGCATGGGAATGCTGTACGGCTCGGAGTACTGGACCTACTCCTTGCCGCGGCGGGTGGGATATGACCTCGCCCTACTGCTCACGGAGACTCTGCAGCCCATCGGCACCCGCCACGCCAAGGCGATCGGACTCCTCGACGATGCTTTCGGCGAGAGCGTCGAGGATTTCGAGCGCGAGCTGACACGCCGGGCGAACGAACTGGCGCGCCATCCGTGTTTCTGGCGCCAACTGCGCGATAAGCACGAGCGACGCATCACCGACGAACGTGTCAAGCCACTCGCCGACTATCGCGGCGAGGAACTGAAGAGAATGTGGGCCAACTTCTTCGGCCGTGACCCGGCCTACCACGATGCGCGCCGGCGGTTCCTGTTCAAAGGCAAGGCGTCCCCGAGTGCCGCGAATGACCTGGCGCCGGCGTTCGTGCCGCAAGAGGCGGCTCGAGCTTGAATGCGAGACAGACATGCCGTCTGACCTCGGAGCGCTAGCGGGTCTCGCGGTGCTGGTCCCACTACCGAAGTGGGGCCTCGCATGGCCCGTCGGGATCAGTCAGACCTTGAGGGCGCTAAGAGCGAAGAAGTCGACCGCCGCCGCGTGCACGCGCACGGCGAGTGTCCCGAGAGACACCACCGGCACGGTCGAGTCGAGCGCGGCGCGCGCCGCTCCGTTCGCGTGTCCGCTTGACGGCAGTTCTCACTTGAACCGCAGACGGCAGCAATTGGCCGTCAACGCCTACGTCGGTCGCGGCTGGTGCAATCGGTTTAAGATGAAGTCGCATCGCGCCTCAGCGTCGACGCGCGGAACCTCGACGAGCTCAAAACCGCATCTCCGATACCACCTGCGGAGAGCACCGTCTACCCGGACTGCATCCGCGAAGCTCTGGTCGCGCTCGGTATCCTGAGCATAGATCTGCTCCCATGGCGGAAAGACGAGCGCCTCAACATGAAACGGGTATTCGCGCAGCACTTGCTGAATCTCAACCCAGCCGGCCTGTCCGGTCTCGTAGCACATACCTAGAGCGTCAATGACCCCGCGGTCAAAGAACACCGGACCCTTGCTCCGCTGCACGCCGCGGTACTGGGCCTGATCTCGTCTCAGGATCTGTTCGGCGAACT
>DAINBQ010000009.1:0-26845 GCA_036732825.1 Burkholderiaceae bacterium
GCGCCGCCGACGACGACATGGTGCGCGCCCCAGCCGTGGTCCGATCCCTGGCCGTTCGAGTCCAGCGTGCGCCCGAAATCCGAGGCCGTGAACGCGGTCACGTTGTTCTGGATTCCCAATTCGACGGTCGCCGCATAAAAGGCGGACATCGCATTCGAGATCTGTGTCCACAGCGGACCGTGGCCGTTGACGAGACCGGAGTGCTGGTCGAAGCCGCCGATCGACACATGGAAGACCTGTCGCCGCGCGCCAAGCGTGCTGCGGGCGGCGATCATGCGGGCCACGTTGCGCATCTGGTTGCCCAGGCCGGTGTTCGGGAAGGTCGTGGTCAGCGTGACCGCGTTGAGCGATGTGTTGATCGCAGCGGCCGCGTCGGTCGAGCGCTTCAGGATCCTGTTGTAGTCCTTCTCGAATACGTTGGGACGCGCCGCATCGGTCATCATCGTGCGCAGCGCGCTTGTCGCGGCGGAGGTCGAGCCGTAGACGGTCGCGTTGGCGTTCAGTACCGGAATGCCCTGCGCTCCGTTGTTGCCGAGTTGCAGTTGCGCGACGCTGGCGCCCGAGACGAACACCGCCGCGCCGCTGGTCGAGATCGCGGTCACGTTCTGGAATGTGTTGGCTGCCGCAAACAGGTCGCCGAGCCGCCCGCCCCAGCCGATGCGCGTGCCCTCCGCGCCGAACGACTGCCAGTCGGACTGCTGGTCGTTGTGCGAAAACAGTCCCATCGGAAGCGGCACCGAGCGCGCCCGGTATTGCGCCATCGTTGTCGGCGCACGCATCGAGCCGATGTTGGCAATGACCGCCACGCGACTCTGGTCGTAAAGCGCCTTCAGCGGCGCCATCTCGGCGCGCATGCCGACCTGACGGCCGGCCATCGATGCATTGGTTGGCGTCGTCAGGGGCAGCAGCGAGTTCTGCGGCAGCGCGAGGTTCGTGCGCGACTGCGCGTAGAGCTGATAGTTCGCGTTGTCGACCGGAACGATCATGTTCGAGTGGTCGTTGCCGCCATACAGGAACACGCAGACCAGCGCCTTGTAGTCGGTCGGCATCGTCTGGGCGGACGCGGCGCTCATCGCGGCAAGGTTGACGACCAGCGGAGTGGCCGACCCGGCGATCGACAGCGCCGAAGCAGTCCGCAGGAACTCGCGGCGCGAAGCTTTCATCGTCATTGTCTTTCTCCTTGCTGTGCGATTACTTCTGCACGAGGAATTCGGGCGCCATCAGCGTCATCAGCGTCGCGAGGCGCACGCGGTTGAGCTTCGCGGTGTCGATCGCGGCCTGGTTGGTCGGCGGTCCGGAGTCCGCCGTCGTCGACGCGGTCTCGACGTAGCACGCCTTGGCAACGCCGACGACCGGATCCCCGAACTCGGTGTTGTTGCAGCCGATCGAGTTCGTCGCGGTCTTCGTCGCGTAGGTGTTGTTGGCGCCGTAGATCACCGCCTTGGTCCCGGTGAACGTACACGTTCCCCCTTCGTCGGCGCATTTCGAGTAGGACTTGCCCTGGTAGGACACCGTCGTGCCCGACGAGCCATAGACCGCCGCCGGTATCGCGATCGTGTTCACTGCTGCAACGATCGCGTCGCGATTGCCCGCACTCATCGTGTTGTAGGTCAGCAGCAGATTCAGCTGGTCGACCAGGCGGTCCGGCGTCGCGGCATCGGCCACCAGCCCCGCGTATTCGGTGCGGACATCGGGGCGCCCCATCGTGTTGAAACCGAGGCCGTTGCCCACGAACGCCTGCGCGAAGTTCGTGTAATTCGCGACCGACACCTCGTGCGTGATCTGGAATTCGGGCGCGACCAGGTTCTGCGCCGCGATATCCGTATTCGGCGGCACGAAGCCCGGGCGGTAATAGTTGAACACCGTCGGCGCCGCCATCGGCGTCTGGAAGAGCTGCGCGTCGAGGTTGCCGATGCGGTAGAAGCCGCTGGTCGACGTCGCACCGGTTGCACGCGCCCACGCGGTGACACGCAGCACAGGCTCGCGCAACTTGCCGGCGCTGGCCCCGGCGAGAGCGCCGAGGTCGCGCGCCTCGGGATCGAACAGGATCGCACGCGTGACGGCTTTAAGGTCACCGCGCACGCCGCTGCCATTGTTGTTGAACACGCTGGCGACGCGGTCGACATAGGCCGGGCTCGGATTGCTGGTCACCATCCGCTGGATCAGACGAGTCGCGAGGAACGGGCCGACGTTCGGGTGATTGAAAATCGTGTCGAGCGCCTGCTTCATCGCCTGCGGCCCGGGCGTCCCGGCCGCGATCGTCGTGCCGAGGAAGGTCTTCGAATCCGGCGAGTGAAACTTCGGGTAGTGCTGCATCGGGATGATCTCGCGCGAGCGATCCACCTCGTTGCCGAAGAACCGGTTGTCGGACAGGTCGGGTGTCCCGGCGTTGCCCCAGCTCCATCCGGTGAACACCTTCGCCAGCCCGCGGATGTCGTCCATGTTGTAGGTGTCGACCGGGGCGCCATTGACCAGCTTCGGCGTGCCGTTGTTGTTCAGCTGCACGATCCCGATCGAAAACAGCTGCATGATCTCGCGCGCATAGTTCTCGTCCGGCACGCGCCCGCCGTCGGCGCGATTGCCGAGCGCGGTCAGGTAGCGGCCCATCGTCGGGTGCAATGAGACTTCTTCCAGCAGGTCGCGATAGTTGCCGAACGCGTGTTTGGAGAGCACGTCGAGGTGGCCGGCGAGCGCGGCCGGGCGGTTCTGGAGCCCGGCGTCTGCCGCCGAGGTCACGATGATCTGCGACAGTGCAAACGTCATGCGCTGGCGCAGCTGGTCGCTGCCCGTGAGCGCCTGTTTCCACCATGAGCGGTACAGCGGGTCGATCGTGATCTGCGCGCCGGATGCACCATCGAGGCCGATTTCGCCGATGACGAAGTCCAGATGAGAGGTTCGCGGCGATGCAAACTGCTCTTCGATCCAGTTGTTGAATCCGATCTGCTTCAGGTGCGCAACGTCGGCCGTGCTCGCGCCCATCGTCGCCTGCGAGAGGAAGCGCACGGCTTCCTGGTCGGTCGGCACTGCGGTCGGCGCGGCGGTCGGACCCGAAGGCGGCGCCTGCGTCGTGGGAGTCGATTCATCCTTGCCGCCGCCGCAGGCCGTGACGAACAACGCTGCGACAGCGACGGCAATCATCGTGCGGATCAGGTTGGGTGCTTCATTTTTCATGGAGGCCCCTCGATCGGCTGCATGAACTTCCACTCGGGAAATGGGAATCGGGACTCTCGCGCACGGTCCCTTCTCGAATGCACTGTAGGAACGCCGCTCAGCAGCGTCCATCGTGCGAACGGTCGAGTTGCGGTCTGGATGGCCCGAGACGTAACCACGGATATGCGTTCGTCCGTTCGGATTAGGATGCGCGCGCCAAAGTTCGTCTGCAGCGCGCGGTTTTTGATGGAAAGCTGCCAACTCATTCGGCGGAGACGAAGGCTTCCGGAGCCGGCATTAAGCTGCAGGTCGTGATGACGATCGCGCGAATTAGCTTTGCCATCCGGCAAGTGGCACTGGCCGCCGCTTTCGCCTTGAGCCTGCTGTCAGTCACCGAAGCGCAGCAGGCGCCGGCATCTCCCGTCCCTGCCTTGCCGGAGAGTGTGGTCACGGCGCTGAAGCTGGCCGGCGTCCCATCCGCAGCCGCTGGCATCACAGTGATTCCGCTTGACGGATCGGGGATCAGCCTCGCGGCCAACGAGAGTCAGCCGATGAATCCGGCATCGACGATGAAGCTGGTGACGACGCTGGCCGGGCTCGAATTGCTCGGTCCCCAGTATCAGTGGCGGACCGAGGCACTCGCATTGGCATGGCCCCGCGGCGGGGTACTCGAGGGCGATCTGTGGTTGCGCGGCTCCGGCGATCCCCAACTCGTCATCGAGGATCTATGGCTGCTGGTTCAGCGCATTCGCGGCGCCGGCGTGCGCGAGATCCGCGGCGACCTCGTGCTCGATCGAACTGCTTTCGAGCCGATGCCACATGACCCGGCCGCATTCGATGGCGAGGCGTTGCGTCCCTACAACGCCGGTCCCGATGCGCTGCTGCTCAATTACAAGGCCGTCAGCTTCCACTTCGTGCCCGAGCCCGAGTCGAAGCGGGTGCGCGTATATGCGCTGCCCACCCTGGCGGGGATGTCGGTCCCTTCGCTGGTTCGGGGACTGGACGGGCCATGCAACGATTGGCGCGGTCGACTCGGCGGTGACTTCGGCGACCCGATGCGCCCGCAGTTCCGTGGCGGGTTTCCGGTCTCGTGCGGCGACCGCGTCTGGCATGTCAACCTGCTGACGCCGCTGCACTATGCCGAAGCCCTGTTCCGGACTTTGTGGGGATCGAACGGCGGCGTCTGGCGCGGTCGCGCGCGAGAAGCGGTCGCGCCCCCCGAGGCTCGTCGTCTGGCCCAGCACGAGTCGAAGCCGCTGTCCGAAGTGATCCGCGACATCAACAAATACAGCAACAACGTGATGGCGCGACAGCTGTTCCTGACGCTGGGCGCGGAGATCACGCGCCAACCTGCCTCGATGGAACGCTCGCAGCGGGCCGTTGGCGACTGGCTGGTGGCCAAGGGCATGGACCGACGCGACTTCGTGCTCGAAAACGGCGCCGGACTGTCCAGGACCGAGCGCCTGACCGCCGGCGGTCTGGCGCGATTGCTCGCAGGTGCGTTTGGGTCGCCGCTGATGCCCGAATACGTGTCGTCACTGCCCATCGTCGGGGTCGATGGCACGATGCGGAAGCGCGTCGGCGCTGCGGGATCCGCCCACATCAAGACCGGCCTGCTGGCCGATACCCGCGCCATCGCCGGCTATGTGCTGGCTGCCGGCGGGCGCCGTTACGCGGTGGTCGCTTTCATCAACCATCCCAATGCCGGAGCTGCGCAGCCGGCCCTCGATGCACTGCTGAACTGGATCTACGTGAACGGGTGAACCTCAGGGTCTGTTCCTAGGGTGAACAAGCCCTAGATCAAGTCGCGTGCGCTACGCTTGTCTACGCTGATTTTGTTGCACGGACGAGCCGGTGCGACTTTGAAGGAGGTGCAATGGAACACGTGACGAAGGACAGAATCGTCGAGGACGTCAACGCGGTGCTGGTCGACGCTGAGGACTTGCTGCGCCAGGCCGGGCAGGCTACCGGAGCGCAGGCACAAGACCTGCGCAACCGGGCGCAGGCTGCGATCCAGCGGGCGAAGGGCGCGCTGGTCGATGCCGAGCAGAAAGCCGTTGCGCAAACCAAGGCCGCGGCGCGGGCCACCGACTCCTGGGTGCATGAGCATCCCTGGACGGCGATAGGTGCGGCTGCCGGGCTGGCATTTCTTGTCGGACTGCTGGTCAACCGCAAGTAGATGTCGATCGATGGCGGCGGCGAGCCGGGCGGGATCTTTCAGTCCCTGCGCCGGCTTGCTTCCACGGCACTGGCGCTGGTCATCACTCGCGGCGAGCTCGCGGGGGTCGAACTCGCCGAGGCGCGCGAACAGATCGCACGCTGGATATTGAACGCGCTGCTCGGTACCGTGCTGTTGCTGGCGGCGCTGGTTTCGATCTCGCTGCTGGTGGCCGCGGTTTTCTGGGACACCTACCGTTGGCAGGCGATCGGCGCGTTGGCCCTTGTCTATGCAGTTGCCGGAACCTGGCTGGTGCTGAACGTAATGCGTGAGGTCCGCGCTGCGCCGCCGATTTTCTCCGCCACGCTCGCGGAACTGGCCCGTGATCGCGCGGCGCTCGCAGGTGAGCGCGAGGTGGAATCGTGAGTTCCCCGCGGGCTGCGAACCTCGCATTGCGGCGCGAGTTGCTGATTGCACGGGCCGCGAGCGAGCGGCTCGCATTGCAGGAGGATCTGCATCGGATCGAATTCCGTACGCGACGCGTTCAGGGCATCGCGCAGTTCGCCGCGGGCGGCCTCGGATTCGGGCATGCATCGACGCCGCTGGCGGCGGCCGGCAAGGCGCTTGGTTTCCTGCGCAGACGGCCGTGGCTCGTTTCGGCGGGCGTCGCACTGGCGGCCCGCGTCATCCGGTCGCGCACGCTGAGGTGGATCGCTGCCGCGGCCGTTGTCGGCGCTGGAGTCTGGCTGGTCCGTCGTGCGGTCACGTCGGGAAGCGCGGTAACCGATCCCAGCGGCTGAGGCGGAACCCAATCAGTCGTACTTGATCGTGCAGCCGTATGCCGAATTGGACGCGATCGATACGGCCTTGCCGCCCCGTGCCTCAACCAGCGCAGCCTGCACAAAATTAGTGGCGGTCTTCACGTCGGCCGGGTTCGAACTGCGCTTGTCGTCGATTGCACCCGCGTAGACCAGCGTTCCCTTCGGGTCGATCACGTACATGTGCGGCGTGACCTTCGCACCGTAGGCGCGACCGACCTCGCCCTTCGGATCCATCAGCACCGCGGTCGGCGCGGCATTGTGCTGCCTGAACCAGGTCGCGAGCTTGTCGGGCGCCAGGTAGTCGCGGTGCGACGGCGATGTCGAGTTGATCGAGAGCCAGGCGACGTTGTCAGCACCGAAGCGTTTCTGCAGCGATTGCATGTTGCCGCTGTCGTAGTGCTTCTGCACGAACGGGCAGTTCGGGTTGTTCCACTCCAGCACGACGTACTTGCCCTTGAAGTCCGCCAGCGAAACCGGCCTGCCCGAAACGTCCGTTGCGCGGAACTCCGGCGCCTTTTGACCTGGTGTCGGAGCCGCGAGCGCTGCCGTCGCAGCCAGCAGGCTGCCAATGGCAAGTGTCGCGAGCAGTTTCACTTCGATCCGGCTTTCAGCTTGTCGAGCGCCGCCAGCACCGTGCCTTCAGTCAGGATCTCCGGCAGGACACTGGGATCGCCACGACGATCGTAAAGCACGTAAAGCGGTACACCGTTGCGACCGAATTGCGCAAGCGCCTGCGTGATGCGTTCATCGCGATTGGTCCAGTCGGCGCGCATCAGCAGCACTTCGTCTGACGCGAAGCGCTTCTGGACGGCATCGGCGTTCAGCGCGACCCGTTTGTTCATCTGACAGGTCACGCACCAGGCGGCGGTGAAGTCCACGAACACTGCCTTGCCTTCGCCGCGCAGTTGCGCGAGCTTCTCCGGCGAGTAATCGATCCAGTTGCCGTTTGCGGTGGACTTCGAGCCCGGAGCGACCGGCTCGGAGGTCGCGATCGGCGCGAAGGTCAGTGCAGCGACGATGCCGCCCGCCAGCGCAACCCAGCGAAACACGTACGAGCCGCGCTGCGACAGGCCGAGCGCCCACACCGCGAACGCGACGGCGACCAGCACGCCGAGCACGAGCGCGAGGCCGCCGGCATCGACCTGCTGGGCCAGCACCCAGAGCAGCCAGACGCAGGTCGCGAACATCGGGTAGGCCATGAACTGCTTGAAGAGCTCCATCCAGCGACCGGGCCGCGGCAGGCGCGCCAGCCAGCTCGGGAACAGCGTCAGCAACAGGTAAGGGGTTGCCATGCCGACTCCGAGCGCCGCGAAAACGGACAGCGCGACCGCCGCCGGTTGCGTGATCGCGTAGCCGAGCGCGGCACTCATGAACGGCGCCGTGCACGGAGAGGCGACGATGACCGCCAGCACGCCGGTGCCGAAGCTGCCGCGCCAGTCGGACTTGCTGGTCAGCGCATCGGCGCCGCGCGTGTTCGCGACGCCACTGCCGAACGTGAACTCGTAGACGCCGAGCAGGTTGAGCCCGATCAGAAAGAAGAGCACGGTCAGCGCTGCGATGACCCAGGGTGTCTGCAACTGGAAACCCCAGCCGAGCGCGCTGCCGGCCTGCTGCAGGCCGATCAGCAGCGCAGCCAGAAGCACGAAAGACAGGACAACACCGACCGCGAAGGCGATGCCGTGAACGGCCATCGGACCGGAATGCGTGCGGTGCTGCGCGAGTCCGATCAGCTTCAGCGACAGCACCGGAAAGACACAGGGCATCAGGTTGAGGATCAGGCCGCCAAGGAACGCGGCACCAAGCGCCGCGAGCAGCGACATCGATGCGCCGCTGCCCATTTGCGGTGTGGCGCCGACGTCGACCGCGGCAGCGACCGCGCCGGCCACGAGCGGTACTTCGACGACTCCGGTCCATCCGGAGGCATTGGCCGGTCCGCCGTTGGCGACGATCACCCCTTTCAGGGTCTTGAACTCCGCGGCCACTGGCTTGGCGGCCGTCAGATAGATCGCAGTGCGCTCACCCTCGCGCCTCAGCACCTGCGCGGCGGCCGGCTCGATCCGTCCCTCTTCGAGCGGAAAGAACTCGACCTGGTCGAGCTTCCGGCTGGCAGGCAGGCCGAGGTCGACCCGGATCCGATTGGCCTCGATCGACCCCTTCGCCGTGAGGTCCGGCACAGCCTGCGGCACCTTTGCCTGGGCCGTCTTAAACAGCGCAGCGTGCTTCGACGGCCCGGCGGTAGTTTTTACCGGCAACGTCAGCGACACCTCCGCGTCGCCGGGGATGCACACTTCGCGGCACTCGAGCCATTCGGCCTTGGCGTTGAGCGTGACGGGGGATGCGGCGTTCAGGCCGGGTGGGACCTGGATCGTCGTCAGAAGCAGCGTGTCGCCCTCATAGCCGAAGTTCATCAGCGGTCCGGCAGGCAACCGCTTCGGATGGGGCCACTCGATCGGGCCCGCGGTGAAGCCGGCCGGCAGCTTCCATTGAAGCTGTGTCGGGAGGCCGGAATCTCCCGGGACCTGCCAGTAGGTATGCCACTCGTCCTGATGCTTGAGCCTGAGCCCGACGATCAGGGGGGCCCCCGCGACGACGCTATCGGTCGCGGCGACGAGTTCTGCCTCGACATGCCGTTCGGGCGCGCCGAAGCGCGGCAACGACTGCGCGGCCACGGAACCGAACGGCGCGCTGGCGAGAAGGGCAACCAGTAAGAGAAGGATTCGCATCTAGGTCTTTCGTCTGGCAGATTGCCGGCAAGTTCCCGTCGAATCGACGGCTGGCCCGGCGTTACATGCCATTCACTCGCGGATCGCGGCGAACGCGTCGCGGGCCGCCTCCGCGGTCGCATCAATCACAGCGTCGTCGTGCGCGATGGAAACGAAGCCGGCCTCGAAGGCCGACGGCGCGAGGTAGACACCGCGATCCAGCATGGCATGGAAGAAGCGATTGAAGCAGTTCTTGTCGGCCTTCATTACGTCGGAATAGCCGGTCGGAACGGCGGCCGCAAAGTAAATGCCGAACATCCCACCGAGGCTATCGCCGGAAAACGCTAAGCCGGGAGCCGCATTGCCTGCCGCCGAAATCAGCTTCTCGACCAGCAACCGGGTCCGTCGTGCGAGTTCCTCATAGAAGCCCGCGCGCTGGATCTTCTTCAACGTCGCCAGGCCGCAGGCGACGGCGACCGGATTGCCGGAAAGCGTGCCAGCCTGATAAACCGCGCCGAGCGGCGCCAGGTGCTTCATCACTTCGCGTTTGCCGCCGAAGGCTGCGACCGGCATGCCGCCGCCGATCACCTTTCCAAGGACCGTGAGGTCTGGATGAATGCCGAAGAGCGACTGCGCGCCGCCGAGCGCCACCCGGAAGCCCGACATCACTTCATCGAAAATCAGGATTGCGCCGTGCCGATCGCATAGTTCGCGCATCGAGCGCAGGAACTCGGGTGTCGCGCGGACGAGGTTCATGTTGCCGGCCACGGGTTCGACGATCACGCAGGCGATGTCGTCACCGTGCTCACGGAAGGCCTCTTCCAGTTGCTGCGAATCGTTGTAATCGAGCACCAGCGTGTGCTGCGTGATTTCCTGCGGCACGCCAGCGCTGCTCGGGTTGCCGAACGTCAGCAGGCCCGAGCCTGCCTTCACCAGCAGGCTGTCGGCGTGGCCGTGGTAACAGCCTTCAAATTTGACGATCTTGCGCCGCCCCCTGCCGTCTCCGGCGGCGCCGCGCGCCAGGCGGATCGCGCTCATCGCCGCCTCGGTGCCCGAGGAGACCAGGCGAACCTGCTGCATCGAAGGGACGAGCTTGAGTAGTTCCTCGGCCATCTCGACCTCGGCCTCGGTCGGTGCGCCGAAGGACAGGCCGCGCTGCGCTGCCTCGACGACGGCGCGCACGACGTCCGGGTCGGCGTGTCCGAGGATCATCGGTCCCCAGGAACCGATGTAGTCGATGTAGCGCTTGCGATCGGCGTCCCAGAAATACGGGCCCTGCGCGCGCTCGATGAAGCGGGGTGTGCCGCCGACCGAGCGGAACGCGCGGACCGGCGAGTTCACGCCGCCGGGGATCGACCGCTGCGCGCGTTCAAACAGTTGCTCGTTGCGATTCATGCCGGACTCGTCCCTTTTCGAACTGCTGAATCAATTCCACGGCTGCGCGTCGCGGGTCGGCCGCGTCGAAGACTGCGCTGATCAGCGCGGCCGCATGGGCTCCGGCAGCGGCAACCTCTGCGATGTTCGCGGTGCTGATGCCGCCGATCGCGACGATGCGCTGGGACGGCCAGCGCTCGCGCGCCTGCGTCAGCAGTCCCATTGGCGCGCGCACGGCCGCGGGCTTGGTCGACGATGCGAACATCGAGCCGAATGCGAGAACATCGGCGCCCGCGGCGACAGCGCGGCGTGCGCGTTCCAGGTCGTCGTAACAGGAGACGCCGAGCAGGCCGTTCGTCAGTCGCGTGCGGGCGGTTTCGAGGCTGCCATCATCGCGCCCGAGATGAAGCCCGTCGGCGCCAGATGCCAGCGCCAGGTCGAGATCGTCGTTGACGATGGCGACCGCGCCCGCAGAGTGTGCGAGCGCCACCAGCCGGCCAGCTTCTTCACTTCGACGTTCGCGGCCAGCGGATTTGTTGCGGTATTGGACAACTCGGACCCCCGCATCCATGGCGTGCCGGACGACCTCCAGCACACTCCCGAAACCCTTTTCGTCGGTGTCGGGAGTCAGCAGGTAGATGCCGGCCAGCCGTGCTGCATCAATTGGCATCCGGGATCGCCTCGTCTTCATCCTCGTCATCGCCCGCCCAGAACAGGCGGTCGGGAATCGAGAATCCGAGCCCGGCCCCGAATGCGTGCATCAGTGCAGCCGTCGTGTATTGCCCGGCTTCCTGCACGGCATCGGGAACGTCGATGCCCTGTGCCAGCAGTCCGGCCAGCGCGGCCGACAGCGTGTCCCCGGCGCCGCGGAACTGCCCACCGTTCGGATCGCTGATCCGGGGCAGGTTGTCGGAGCGCATCAGGCCGTCGTCGTCGTACAGCGCATTGACGACGAATCCGGATCCGGCGTCGGCGTCCGATATCAGCGCGAACTCGGCGCCCCAGTCAATCAGCCGGCGCGCGCAATCGGCCGCTGAATACGAATCGGCCAGCTCGTCGTTGTCGGCAACCGCGACGAAGCGTCGCACTTGCGCCAGGCTCATGACAACGACAGTGGTCTGCGGCAACAGCAGTTCGCGGATTGCCTCGATGATCTCGTCGGCTTCCCAGTCCTCGGCATCGGCGCGATCCAGCACCGGGTCGAGCACGACTGGAATGTCATCGCAATCGGCGAGAATTTCCGCGACCGGCTGAACCTGTTCAACGCTGGCGAGCGCGCCGATCTTGAATGCGGCCACCGCCATGTTCTGCAGCACGGCCTTCGCCTGGCTCTCTATCCATTCGGCCTCGATCGGCATCCACTCGGAGTCGTCGCCGTACGAGGCAGCCGCCACAGCTGTCACGACGCTCGCCGTATGACAGCCCATGCTGGCGCTGGCGATCTGGTCGGCCGGCAGACCCGTGGCGCCGGTGGCATCGGCCAATCCGAAAGTGAGTACGACAGGAAGCGTCGACATGCCGACAGGAGTTGAGGTGAAATCGATCGTTGAAAACGAGATGCTACGCGGCCGTATATCGATCACGCGAAGGGGCTAGCGGCCACTTGCGGTGCCACGTTATGATGGTCCGCTAAGTTGTTGATTTTAACGGTTCACTTCACTTTGGGTGCGATGACTTCTGGAGCGGTGGCAACTGGCGTTGCTATGAGGACGTGGATGTGCCTGATCTGCGGGTGGATCTACGACGAGGCAGCGGGGCTTCCTGAGGAAGGCGTGGCACCGGGAACGCGGTGGGAAGAGCTTCCGCCGAACTGGACCTGCCCGGAGTGCGGGGCCCGCAAGGAAGATTTCGAAATGGTCGAAATCTGACCTCGGAACCTCGGTATTCAGCGCGGTGCGACTGGCAGCTTCCGGTACAACGCAGGGATCGGTCGATAGAATCGTCCGCGTTTTTTTGCCAGAGCGGGTCCGGCAGGGGCTGGTCGTCGTTCTTGGCGGATCTGCGCAGCGGGCGGCCGACCGGTTGAGGATCGAGGACTAGTCATGGCTGCTCAGGACTTCACGGAAATCCGCGGCAAGAAGGTGATGGTGATCGACGATTCGAACACCATCCGCCGCAGCGCGGAGATATTCCTTACTCAGGCCGGATGCCAGGTGATCCTGGCGCAGGACGGCTTCGAGGCGCTTTCAAAGATCAACGATCACCAGCCAAGCATCATCTTCTGCGACATCCTGATGCCGCGGCTCGACGGCTATCAGACATGCGCGTTGATCAAGCGCAGCCCGCGTTTTCACAAGACGCCGGTCGTGATGCTGTCGTCGAAGGACGGGCTGTTCGACCGCGCGCGCGGCCGCATGGTCGGATCGAGCGAGTACCTGACCAAGCCGTTCACGAAGGACAGCCTGCTGACTGCCGTGCGGCAGCACTCGATGAGCTGATTCGATTCATTTCAATCAAGGGCCTTTGCGGGGAGAGCCCATGCCAGTGAAGAAAGTACTGATCGTCGACGATTCGCCCACCGAGCGATTCTTTCTGACCGAACTGCTGACCAAGCAGGGCTTTGCGGTATCGACGGCCGAAAACGCGGACGAAGCGATGATCAAGGTGAAGGCCGTTGTGCCCGACCTGATCCTGATGGATGTCGTCATGCCGGGCCAGAACGGATTCCAGCTGACGCGGGCGCTGTCGAAGGACCCGGCGACGCAGAACATCCCGATCATCATGTGCACGAGCAAGAACCAGCAGACGGACCGGATCTGGGGCCTGCGTCAGGGCGCGCGCGACTATGTCGTCAAGCCGGTCAAGCCCGAAGAACTGCTCGAGAAGATTGCGGCGCTCGGCTGAGAGCCCGATAGCACGATGGCCACCGGTTCCGACGCCAGCACCCGACAGCTCGTCAAGCTGCGCGAGTTTTCGACTCAGCTCGCCCAGAAGCTGAAGGAAGCGCCCAACCTTCCGACGGAACCGACACGCCTGGCGATCCGGATC
The DNA here is from genome assembly GCA_036732825.1 of Burkholderiaceae bacterium. Classification (GTDB taxonomy): domain Bacteria; phylum Pseudomonadota; class Gammaproteobacteria; order Burkholderiales; family Burkholderiaceae_F; genus DAINBQ01. The sequence goes on from DAINBQ010000009.1 coordinate 13,194, forward strand.
GGGGCCGAGAATTTCCTGGTCGAGATGTCGATGGCGAGCGAGATCGTCGCGGTGCCCGAGATTGCGCCGGTGCCGTGGACACGGCCGTGGTATCGCGGGCTGGCCAATGTGCGTGGGCGCCTGGTCGGCGTCATCGACCTGCTGCAGATGACGGGTCGCGAGCCGCTCGCGAGCGACCAGGCGCAGCAGGTCCTGGTGTTCGGCGAGTCGCTTGCGGTGAACGCCGGCATCCTGATCACGCGGGCCTTCGGCATCCGCAATCTCAAGGACCTGACGCCGCTCGACGCCGATCCGTCGCGCGCGCGCGCCGATTGGGAACATGCGCGCTATCGCGACATCGACGGCCTGGCGCTGACCGAGCTGAATCTGCGCGAACTTGCCGGATCGGGCGCTTTCGCGTCGATCGGCGTCTAGTGCCCGGATGGTGAGACCGGCCGAGGAACATGACAAAGGAGGCTGCGCACTACGCAGTCTCGACGATGTTGCCCGGATCCACCGCGGCAGCACATTGATGTAGTGGCGGAGGACCAGATGGCGCTCGACGTGGGATCGTGGTTAAACAGCAAGAAGAAGCCGAAGCGGGGCGCGGTCGAGACTTTCCGGCCCACCGGCGCTTTCGAGCCCGAGCCTTCGAAACCCGCCAAGCCTGTGGCGCCGAGAACGGTGATGCTCGATCGGCCGGGTTCCGAGGGCGGCGCGATGCGGCTGATGGATCGCCTGCTCGCATTCCGGCTGCCGCTGATCGGAGACAAGCCGGTCAACATGCAGGTCCAGGTGCTGCTGATTCTGCTCGGACTGTGCTTCGCGATCGTCATTGCGGTCATCGCGCTCGACAACCGGCTGGCGACCAACGGTGCGCAGCAGATCGAAATCGTCGGCGACACGCTGATGCACACGCAGCGCCTGGCAAAGGCAGCACCGAATGCGGTCGAAGGCAACCGGGTCGCATTCACCGAACTGAAGGAAAGCCGCGACGCGATTGCCGCGAATCTCGACGCACTGGCCAACGGGGACCAGCTGCGTAATCTCAGCGCATCGTCGTCCGACATCCAGCCGCCGCTGTCGCGGCTGATCGAACGCTGGCGTGTCAGCGAGTCGGCGGCGTCGGTCATCATCGCGAACGAGAAGACGCTGCTTGCGTTCGGCGACGTCATCAAGCGGATCAACGATACGAGCCCGCGCCTGCAGCAGCTGACCGAGGAAATCACCGCGCTGAAACTGCAGGGCGGAGCTCCGGCGCGCGAGATCGCAACCGCCGGGCAGCTGGTGGCCCTGACGCAGCGGCTCGGCAAGAGCGCGAACTCCCTGGTTGCGGGCAACGTCGCCAACGCCGAGGTCGCACTGACCCTCGGCCGCGACATCAACCAGTTCCGTGACCTGACGCAGGCGCTGCTGTCGGGCAGCGACGCGCTGCGGGTCAATGCGACGAGCGACAACGAAACGCGCTCCCGGCTGCAGGAGCTGCTGAAGGTGTACGGCGAATTCCAGACCTCGATCGCCGGCGCGATCGGCAGCCTGCAGGCGATCGTGCAGGCGAAGGAGGCCGAACTCGGCATCCTGCGCGACTCCGAGGAACTGCGGCGCACCGTGAGCGAGCTGGGCGGCTTGTACACGAAGGAGCAGGCTGCGCGCCGCGTCAACTTCTTCATGATGGGCATCTTCGCGCTGGGCGTCCTGCTGTCGGCGTTCGCGATTGTGAAGGTGCTGCTCGAGGACACCCGGCAGCGCGCGTCGGAGGCTGAAATCCAGCGGATGCAGGCCGAACGGCTCGAGCAGGATGCGAAGCGCACGAACGAACAAAACCAGGCGGCGATTCTGCGGCTGATGAACGAGCTGCAGGAAGTCGCCGACGGCAACCTGACCGTGCAGGCGACCGTGTCGGAGGACATCACCGGTGCGATCGCGGACTCGGTCAACTACACGGTGGAAGAGCTGCGCGGCCTGGTCGGCCGCATCAACAACACCGCAGAGCAGGTGAACACCGCATCGACGCAGGCGCGCGACATCGCGACGCGGCTGCTGACGGCGTCGGAGGCTCAGTCCAAGGAGATCAAGGACACCGGCGACAAGGTGCTGCGGATGGCTTCGCAGATCAACGACGTCTCGAAGAGCGCAGGCGAGTCGGCCAAGGTGGCGCGTGCATCGCTGGAGGCGGCAGAGCGCGGCCAGAAGGCGGTGTTCAACCAGATCAGCGGCATGAACGAGATCCGCGAGCAGATCCAGGAGACCGCGAAGCGGATCAAGCGGCTGGGCGAGTCGTCGCAGGAGATCGGTGAAATCGTCGAACTGATCACGGACATCACCGAGCAGACGAACGTGCTCGCGCTGAACGCCGCGATCCAGGCGGCATCTGCCGGTGAGGCGGGCCGTGGCTTCTCGGTCGTTGCCGAGGAGGTGCAGCGACTCGCAGACCGCTCGGCCGAGGCGGCCAAGCAAATCGGCGCGCTGGTGCGCACGATTCAGACCGATACGCAGGATGCCGTCGCGGCCATGGAGAAGAGCACGCAGGGCGTGGTCGAGGGAGCGAAACTCTCCGACTCTGCCGGCAACGCGCTGTCGGACATCGGCCGCGTCTCGCGCCAGCTGGCTGAGCTGATCGAACGCATCGCGTCGACGACCAACGACCAGGCGCAATCCGCCGGCGGTGTCGCGCAGTCGATCGAGCGGATCCTGACGGTGACCGAGCAGACGTCGCAGGGCACGCGGCAGGCGGCGCAATCGATTGGCCAGCTGGCCACGCTCGCGCGCGAGCTGAAGGCGTCGGTCGCACGCTTCCGCGTGGGTTAGGGCGCTCAAGAGTGAAAACCTGCTTTTATGCGAACAGTTTGCGAAAAATCGCTGGCGAAGCCAGCCGATTTTTCGAAAGCAGCGGCAACGCTGAATACCGGACAGTGACTGTCGCGGCGCGATAGGCGAGGACTTCATGGCGGAGAGACACGATCCGAATCAGCTGGTGGGCGCCGCGCCGGACATTGCGCCGCTGGCGTGGGTCATCGACGAGATCCGCACTTCGCTGACGGAGGCGGTCAATGGCCTGAAGGCCTTCGTCGCCAACAAGCAGGACGTCGACAGCCTGCGCAATGCCCGCAACCAGGTGCACCAGGCCAACGGCGCGCTGCAGCTGCTCGACCTGCGCGGCGTCGCGCTGGTGACCGAGGCCGTCGAACAGCTCACGCGCCACTTCGAGTCCGATCCGAAAGAGTGTCTGCCGGCGCCGGTGCGCACGATCGAGACTGCGCTCGAGGCGGTCATGGCCTACCTCGAGGGGCTGCTGTCGGGCCGTCCCAACCAGCCGATCAAGCTCTTCCCGTATTACCGCGACGTCCTGCTGCTGAACCGCGCAAGCCGCGTGCATCCGGCCGACCTCGTGTTCCCCGACCTGTCGCGGCGGCCTGCGTTTCACCAGATCGAAGCGCGTCACTTCACGCAGCCCGAACTGCGCGACCGGCGCGCGCGCTTCGAACTCGGCCTGCTCGGGTTCCTGCGCAACGCCGACGATGCCGAACCGCGCAAGCGCATGCGCGAAGCGCTCGCGGACCTCGAACAGATGCCGCAGCGTGGGCTCGCGCGCAGCTTCTGGTGGATCGCCCGCGGACTGCTCGATGCGCTGCAGGCCGGCTCGGTCGCCGTCGATGTCGATCTGAAGCGGGTGCTGGCGCGGCTCAATCTGCAGTTGCGCCGGATGATCGAAGGCGGCGGCGCGGTCGCCGAACGCCTGATGGTCGACACGCTTTATTACGTCGGCCGAGCCGATCCCGCGGTGCCCCGTGTCAGTGAAGTCAAGCGGCTGTACGGCCTCGATGCGCTGATTCCGGCGGACTTCGAGCGCGCTTCGCTGACCGCAGTCGACTCCGATGCGCTGCGCTCGCTGAAGGAAGCGCTGGCACAGGCGAAGCAGCTGTGGGGTCAGATCGTCGCCGGTGCGGCGGAGACCGTGAAGTTCCAGCAGGAGATCGGCCTGGCGCGCGAGACCGCTGCGCGGCTGCACGCGCGCCCACTGGTCGCAACGATCGAGGCGATCGCGCGCTCGACCCACGATTACGCCAAGCTGGCGCCCAATCTGCGCGAAGGCCTCGGCCTCGAGGTGGCCTCGGCGCTGCTTTTCGTCGACCTCGGTGTCGAGGAACTGCCGCAGATCGAGTCCGAATATGAAGGCCGCGCGCTGCAGGTGATCGACCGCCTGGTCAAGGCCCGCAACGGCCAGCCGCTGCCGGATGCCGGCCCGTGGATGTCCGAGCTGGCACGGCGCGCCCAGGACCGGTTGACGATGGGTACCGTCGTCGCGGAGACCCAGGCCACGCTGCGCGAGATCGAGCAGCGGCTCGACCGCTTCTTCCGCAATCCGCTGGAGCGCGCCGACTTGCCGGCGACGACCGCGATGTTCGACCAGGTGTGCGGCGTGCTGTCGCTGCTTGGCTACGAGGAGCCGGTCGTCGCGCTGCGCAATGTGCAGCAGTCGATCGCCCGCTTTGCCGATGCGACGGTGGCACCCGAGCCCGATGAGTTCGGGCGCATCGCGCAGAACCTCGGGGCGATCGGGTTTTTCGTCGAGAGCGTCGGCCAGGATGCGGACCGGCCGCGCGGAATGTTCCATTACGACCCGGCGACCGGAATTTTCAGTGCGGACCTCGGGCAACTGCAGGCGGCCGAGACCGTCGCCGCGCCGGCCGACGAGGAGTACAGCCCGGCCCCGCGTACGATCGACCTGCGGGTCGAACCGCGCCGTGTCGACAACGTCGAGACAGCGGCCCGCAAGACGCTCGAGTCCGCGCACGCGCAAGCCGTGCGCCTGACCGAAGTGGCCGGCGATGCCCGCGCGCTCGCCGAACTCGAGCGCTTGATACCGACGCTTTCGAACGAAGCTGATCTGCTCGACAGCGAGACGCTGAAGACCAAGGCCTCGCGCGCCGCCCAGCTGCTGACAGAGCTAAAGGAAGCGCATCGGCGCGAGGACGCGGTCGAGCTCGAGAAGCTGCTCGCTCCTCCGCGCGCCCCGGCGACCCCGCCGCCCACGGCACCGCTGCCTTCGTCCGAAGCCGCCGCCGACAACGAACTGCGCCAGATCTTCGTCGAGGAAGCGAGCGAGGTGCTCGAAAGCATCGTCGACAACCTGGCGGAACTGCGGCATCGACGCGACGATCAGGCGACGCTGACCACCGTGCGCCGCGCCTTCCACACGCTGAAGGGCTCGAGTCGCATGGTCGGCTTCAAGACCGTCGGCGAGGCCGCCTGGGGCGTTGAACAGTGCTTCAACCTCTGGCTCGCGCAGGAGCGGCCGGCCAGCGACGATCTGCTCGAGCTCGCCGATGGCGCGCAGCGGGTGATCCGGAGCTGGATCGATGAGATTTCACGTAATCCGGATTCCGCGCCCGATCCGACGCCGCTGGTGCGTGCCGCGCAGCGCGTGCGGGAAGGTGGCGCGTTCGAATACGAGGGAGAGCTTCCGCGCGAGCCGACCTCCCCAAAGTCTGAGGGCAGCGCGCCGCCGGCGAAGTTCGACGCGCTGCCTGCGGGCGAAGCCCATATCGCGTCCGAGCTCGATGCTCCGCCGTTCTCGCGCCCCGCGGCGGCCGAACTGGCGCCGACCGCAGCCGCCGTTGAGTCAGCGAGCGTCCCGCTCGAAGTGCCGCCCGTTGCCGAGGCACCGGTAGAAAGCGCGCTGAGCTGGGACCTCGAATTCCCTGAAGCGACGCCCACGCCGGTACCCGCGGCGGCGCCGGTCGAGCCGGTGACGGAATCCAGTGATGACATCAAGCGGGTCGGGCCGCTGGAGATCAGCCACGGGCTTTACTCGATCTTCCTGAGCGAGGCCGACGAGTGCATCCGCGTCCTGGCAAATGATGTCGCCGAATGGCGTTACGAGCCAGCGCGCGCGGTCACCCCCAGCATCGTGCGGCGTGCGCATTCGCTGTGCGGCATTTCCCGCACCGTCGGGCTCGCGCCGGTGGTCGCGATCGCCGATCCGATCGACGAATTGATGCGCACGCTGTCAGCGCTCGGCGGCCTGCGGCCGTTCGCGCTTTCGCCATCGCAGTTCGACACGCTGGAGCGTGTGATCGAACGCGTGCGCGGCATGCTGCACCAGTTCGCGGCGGGGATCTACCCGGAGGAAGCGCCGCTCGAAGCCGGTGCGGTTCAGGACCTGGTATCGGTCGTACGCGCGCATGGCGCGCTGCATGCAGAGATGCCGCCGGCTTCCGCCCCGGACATCCTGCGGGACAGTGCGAGCGACATCGCCGAAGTCGAGCTGGAGGTCGAGCCGGAAATCGACGTCGAGCCCGAGCTGGCGATCGAAGCCGCGCCGGTGATCGACGAAGCGCCTGTCGCAGAGGCTGAAACGCAGCAGGAGCTGTCGATCATCGGTGAGATCGTGACCGCTGCGCCGGGACGGGACGAAGCCGTCGAGCCCGAGGCCGCGCCTGAGGCGGAGACAGCGGACGCAGAGCCGGCGGCGGCACCGCGTGTGCGCGACGAGCTCGACGCCGATCTGCTCGAGGTGTTCCTGGCCGAGGCGGCCGAGCTGCTGCCCTCGATCGCCACCAATCTGCGCGGGCTGGCCTCCAATCCCAACGATCGCGAACTTGCGCGCGACCTGATGCGCAAGCTGCACACGGTCAAGGGCAGCGCCCGCATGGCCGGCGCGATGCGGCTGGGCGAACTCGTGCACGAGATGGAAACGCGCATGGAAGCGGCGATGCAGCTGGCCGACGTGCCGGCCGTCATCGTCGACGACCTGCACACCGAATACGACCAGGCGATGGCGCTGTACGACGAGCTGCAGAACCCGGATGCGACCCGCGCAGCCGAGTCGGCAGCCGAGCCGCCGCGCGCACCGGTGATCGACCTGGCGGCGGCGCGTGCCGAGCCACGGTCGACCGAAACGCGGCCCGCAGAGCGGGCGGTCGTTCCGGCCGGCGGTGAAGTCAGCGCGACTCTGACGGCAGCCGCGCCCGGGCAGGCGCCGACCTCGACCTTCATCCGCGTTCGCGCGGACGTGCTCGACAAGCTGGTCGACCAGGCCGGCGAGGTCTCGATCGCGCGCTCGAAGCTCGAGAACGAGGTCGGCACGATCAAGGGCTCGCTGACGGACCTCACGGAGAACATCCAGCGCCTGCGTTCGCAGCTGCGCGAAGTCGAGATCCAGGCCGACGCGCAGATTCAGGCGCGGGGCGACAAGCTGTCGCGCGAATCGGCCGACTTCGATCCGCTGGAATTCGACCGCTATACGCGGCTGCAGGAACTGACGCGGCTGCTGGCCGAGTCGGTCGAGGACGTCGCGATGGTCCAGAGCAACATGCTCAAGGGCCTGCAAAGCGCAGACGCCGACCTGACGTCGCAGTCGCGGCTGACGCGCGACCTGCAGCAGCAGCTGATGCGGGTGCGGCTGGTGCCGTTTTCGAACGTGTCGGAGCGGCTGTATCGAGTCGCGCGCCAGGCCGCGAAGGAACTCGACAAGCGCGTCAACCTCGACATCCGCGGCGCAGCCACCGAACTCGACCGCGGTGTGCTCGAGAAGATGGCCGGCCCGTTCGAACATCTGATCCGAAACGCGATCGTGCACGGGCTGGAAATGCCGGCCGAGCGCCGGGCGGCTGGCAAGCTCGAGACCGGGGAGCTCGTGCTCGACGTGCGCCAGGAAGGCAACGAGATCATCGTCGTCATCAGCGATGACGGCGCCGGCCTGAACCTGGAACGGATCGCGGCGCGCGCCGTCGAGCGCCAGCTCGCGACTCCCGGCCAGGAGCTCAGCGATCGCGAGCTGATGGAGATGATCTTCCAGCCGGGGTTCACGACCGCGTCCGAAGTGACCGAGTTGGCCGGCCGCGGCGTCGGCATGGACGTGGTCCGTGCCGAGCTCGCCTCTTTTGGCGGGCGCATCTCGGTGTCGAGCGAATCCGGGCGTGGAACGCGCTTCACGCTGTACCTGCCGATGACTCTCGCGATTGCGCAGGTCGTGCTGGTCACGATCGGCCCGCGCCGCTACGCGCTGCCGGCCGGGATGGTCGAGCAGGTCCGGCGCTACCGCCCGACGACACTGTTATCGGCGCTGGCCGAAGGCATGATCGAGATCCCCCCGGTCGGAACCGTCGTGCTGCGGCCACTGACCCAGCTGGTCGGCGAGGAAACGACGCCGCACCTGTCGAAGCAGACGCCGGTCGTGCTGCTGCGTTCCGGCGACGACCGGCTGGCAGTTGCGGTCGACGAGGTGTCGAGCAACCAGGAGGTGGTGGTCAAGAGCGTCGGCGTGCAGGTCGCGCGGCTCGCCGGCATCCTGGGTGCAACGATCCTCGGTAACGGCGACATCGTGCTGATCATCAACCCGGTGCAGCTGATCACGCGCGCTCCGGAGCCACCGGCCGTGTTCGACGTCGCGCCCGATGCGCGCGACGAGGCGAAGGCCGCGCAGAAGAAGATCGATCACGCCACCGAGCTGTCGACGCTCAGCACACCGACCGTCATGGTGGTCGACGATTCACTGACCGTGCGGCGCGTGACCCAGCGACTGCTCGAGCGCCAGGGCTACACGGTGCTGCTCGCGAAGGACGGCGTCGACGCGTTGCGGCAGCTGCAGGACAGCCGGCCCGACGTGATGCTGGTCGACATCGAGATGCCGCGCATGGACGGCTATGACCTGACCCGTAACGTGCGCGGGAACCGCACGACGGCCGACATCCCGATCATCATGATCACGTCGCGCACCGCGGAGAAACACCGCAGCACGGCGTTCGAACTCGGGGTCAACGAATATCTCGGCAAGCCGTACCAGGAAGACGAGCTGTTGCGGCTGATCAAGCAGTATCTCGCCGAAAAAGTGACCTCCTGAACAACGGACGCCGGCGGGCGTCCTGTGTCGCTTGCCGGGGGCGGCGGCCATCGAAGGCGAAAGCTCTCGTTGGCCGAAGGCCCCGCTCCCGGCTCCCCGCTTATCGCTTGACTACCGAATAGCGCTGCAATGTGCGGGCGCGCGCCGCCGCGTGGTCGACGATCGGCTCCGGGTAATCGACTCCGACCACGCACCCGGCTTCACGCTGCCTCGCGCTCGACACCTGCCAGGGTGCATGGATCTCCGCGCCGTCGAAGCCTGCGAGCTGCGGCAGGTAACGCCGGATGAAATTCCCTTCCGGATCGAACTTTTCCGACTGGGTGACCGGGTTGAAGATCCGGAACCAGGGCTGGGCGTCGCAGCCGGTGGACGCCGCCCACTGCCAGCCACCGTTGTTCGCGGCGAGGTCGTAGTCGTTCAGCTGCCGCGCGAAGTAGCGCTCGCCGCGCCGCCAGTCGATGCCGAGGTCCTTGGTCAGGAAGCTCGCGGTCACCATGCGCAGCCGGTTGTGCATGTAACCGGTCTGGTTCAGCTGCGCCATCGCCGCGTCGACCAGCGGATAGCCGGTCCGGCCATCGCACCAGGCCGCGAACGCAGCGTCGGCCTGCTCGCCGTGTTCCCACTCGATGCGGTCATACTGGGGCCGATACGCGCGCTCGACGACATGTGGGTGATGCCACAGGATCATCTGGTAGAAGTCGCGCCAGACCAGTTCGGACAACCAGACCTGGGCCCCCGGCGAATCGCGCTGCTCCATCGCAAAGCGGACCAGTTCGCGGACCGAGATCGTGCCGAAACGCAGGTGCACCGAGAGATAGGACGGGCCGCGCACTGCAGGAAAGTCGCGCGCCTCGCGATAGCGGTCGATGCGGAGCTTGAAGTCCTCGAAGAGCCGCGTCGCGCCCGATTCGCCGGTCGGCAGCCTCAGGTCGTCGAGGTTCGTCCGCTCGAAACCCAGCGCCTGCAGGCTGGGCAACGCGGCCACACCGGCAGGCCGCATCAGCCGGTCGACATGTGTCGCCGTGTCGTGCGCAGCGATCCGGGCGGCGTCGAGCTGCCTGAGCCAGGCATTGCGGTAGGGCGTGTAGACACCGAACGGTGTGCCGCCCCCGGTCAGCAGCTCGTCCTTTTCGAAGATGACCTGGTCCCTGAACGACAGCAGCTGCCGGCCGTGCTGTGCCAGCGTGCGCGCCACCTGCTGATCCCGCACGGTCGCCGACGGCTCGTAGTCGGAGTTCGTGAACACTGCGTCGACCCCCAATTCGGCGGCGAGTTGCGGGACGACCTCTGCTGCGTATCCATGGCGCGTGATCAGCGCGCCGCCGAGCCGTCGCAGGCGGTCATCGAGCTCGGCGACTGAACGGTGGATGAATTCGACCCGACGATCGGCACGCCCGTGGGCCAGCAACGGGTCCAGGATGGCGCGGTCGAACACGAATGCGCAGAACACCTGGCGACAGTCCGCCAGCGCAGCAGCAAGGGCCGCGTTGTCGTGCAGCCGCAGGTCGCGGCGCAGCCAGACCAGGCCGGCGTCGAAACGCATAAGCTGGGGATCGGGACGAGCAGAAGGGATACGCTGCAGTTTACAATTCACTTCATGCCGAGCGATTCGATGGATCTGAAACATCAGTTCCTCATCGCCATGCCCGCCATGGCGGACCCGAACTTTTCCGGCTCCGTCGTCTACATCTGCGACCACAGCGATCGGGGTGCCCTCGGACTGGTCATCAACCGCCCGACCGACCTCAAGCTCGAAACGCTGTTCGACCGTATCGACCTGAAGCTCGAGATCGCGCCCTGGAAGGACCGGCCCGTCTACTTCGGCGGCCCCGTTCAGACGGAACGCGGGTTCGTCCTGCATGTGCCGCCGGGCAGCTACAGTTCAACGCTGCCGATCACCTCCGACATCTCGCTCACCACGTCGAAGGACGTGCTGGAGGCGGTGGCCGAAGGCAGCGGACCCGAGAAGATGCTGGTCACGCTCGGCTATTCGGGCTGGGGCGCCGGCCAGCTCGAAAGCGAGATCGCGCAGAATGCCTGGCTCACCGTGAAGGCGCGGCCGGAGATCATCTTCGACATGCCGGCCGACGAGAAATACGAGGCGGCATTGAAGCTGCTCGGCGTCGACACGCTGGCGCTGTCAGGGCAGGCGGGCCATGCGTGAGGCGGCCGGACCCGCCCTGCGCCCGCTTTCCCCTTTTCCCGTCCCGTTTCCGATGACCGACGGCGTCGTGCTCGCGTTTGATTTCGGCGTGCGCCGCATCGGCGTTGCGATCGGCAACAGCGTGACGCACGAGGCGCGCCCGCTCGCGACGGTCGACGCCGCCGGCAGCGTGGGCCCCTGGGCCGCGATCGGAAAGCTGATTGACGACTGGCAGCCGGCGCGGCTCGTCGTCGGCGTCCCGCTCCATCCGGACGGAACCCCGCACGAGATGACGGCGCGCTGCGAGCGCTTCGTGCGTCAGCTCGGGGGTCGCTTCCGATTGCCGGTCGAGCGCGTCGACGAGCGCTACAGCTCCGCGGCGGCCACGGGTGCCGTCGATGTCGACGCCGCCGCGGCCGCACTGATCCTGCAGCAGTGGTTCGACGAGTCCGAGGCGAAGGGCCGGAATGCTTGAACTCGACGCGGAGGCGATCTATCGCCACCTCGCCCAGCGCGCGCGCGAGCAGTTTGTCGGCGAGCCGCTGAAACTGGTCGGCGTGCACACCGGCGGCGTGTGGCTGGCCGAACGACTGAGACAGACGCTGCAGATTGCGGACCCGGTCGGCATCCTCGACGTGTCGTTCTACCGCGACGACTTCGACCGCTCGGGCCTGAAGGCGGCCGTGCGGCCATCGCAGATCGCCTTCGACGTCGCCGACGCCCACATCCTGCTGGTCGACGACGTTCTGAACACCGGCCGCACGGTGCGCGCCGCAATGAACGAGATCTTCGACTACGGGCGCCCGGCGAAGATCGATCTGGCGGTGCTGATCGACCGTGGCGGCCGCGAGCTGCCGGTCGCGGCGAGCATTGTCGGCGCCACGCTCGAGCTGCCGGCCGACGTCGGTGTCGTGCTGACGCGCGACGACGACGGCCGCCTGCACCTGACGATGGAGAAGCGCGGTGCCGAGTAGCAATCCCCAGCTCAACAGCAACGGCGAGCTGCATCACCTGCTTTCGATCGACGGCCTGCCGCGAGCGGTGATCGAACGCATCCTGACGACGGCCGACAGCTTCATCAATATCGCGGAACGCGAGGTGAAGAGCGTGCCGCTGCTGCGCGGCAAGAGCGTGTTCAACCTGTTCTTCGAGAACAGCACCCGCACCCGGACAACCTTCGAGATCGCGGCCCGCCGGCTGTCGGCCGACGTGTTCAACCTCGACATCGTGCGTTCGAGCGCGGCCAAGGGCGAATCGTTGCTCGACACGATCGACAACCTGACGGCGATGCAGGCGGACATCTTCGTCGTGCGGCACGCGGCGAGCGGTGCGCCGTACCTGATCGCGCGTCACGTCGCGCCGCACGTGCACGTGATCAATGCGGGCGACGGGCGCCACGCGCATCCGACGCAGGGCCTGCTCGACGTGTACACGATCCGCCACTTCAAGAAGGAGTTCAGCAATCTGACGGTGGCGATCGTCGGCGACATCCTGCATTCGCGCGTGGCGCGCTCCGACATCCATGCGCTGACTACGCTCGGTGTGCCGGAGGTGCGTGCAGTCGGGCCGCTGACGCTGCTGCCTGCGGGGCTGGAGGAGATGGGGGTGCGCGTCTGCACCCGGCTTGACGACGGCATCCGTGACGCGGACGTCATCATCATGCTGCGGCTGCAGAGCGAGCGCATGCGCGGCGCGCTGCTGCCGTCGGCGGCCGAATATTTCGCCAACTACGGCCTGACCCAGGAAAAGCTCGCGCTGGCGAAGCCCGACGCAATCGTCATGCACCCGGGGCCGATGAACCGGGGCGTCGAGATCGACTCCAGCGTGGCCGACGGCGACCACAGCGTGATCCTGCCGCAGGTGACGTTCGGCATTGCGGTGCGCATGGCTGCCCTGTCGATCGTCGCTTCATCGTCAAGGATGCAGTGATGGAGGCGCTCAACATCCTGATCCGCGGTGGCCGCGTCATCGATCCCGCCTCGGGCCGGGACGAAAGAGCGGACGTCTACATCGCGCAGGGGCGGCTGGCCGCGATCGGCGCCGCGCCCGACGGCTTCCGCGCCGACCGCACCATCGATGCCACCGGGCTCATCGTCGCGCCCGGGCTCGTCGACCTGTGCGCGCGACTGCGCGAGCCCGGAGCCGAAGGCGCGCTGAAGATCGAGATGAGAGCCGCACTGGCGGGCGGCGTGACGGGAGTCGTGTGTCCGCCGGACACCGATCCGCCGCTCGACGAACCGGGGCTGGTGCGCATGCTGCGGCAGCGATCGCGCGAAGCAGCCGGCGCCCGAACCTATCCGCTGGGCGCGTTGACGGCGGGATTGAAGGGCGAGGCGCTGGCCGAGATCGAGACGCTGGCCGAAACCGGCTGCGTCGCGTTCATGCAGACCGGCAGCCTGCCGCATGACAACTCGGTGCTGCTGCAGGCGATGCGCTACGCGAAGACCTTCGATCTGCCGATCTGGCTGCGCCCGGTCGAAGACACGCTGGCAGGCAATGGCGTCGCCGCTGCCGGAGCCGTGGCAGGACGGCTCGGCCTTCCGGCCATCCCGGTCGTTGCGGAAACCGTCGCGCTGCACACGATCTTCGAACTGCAAAGAGCGACCGGCGCGCGGATCCACGTCTGCCGGCTGTCATCGAGCGCGGGCATCGAAGTCGTTCGCCAGGCCAAGCGCGAGGGGCTGG